>JAZQXA010000001.1:0-34634 GCA_045632605.1 Candidatus Flemingiibacterium sp.
TACAGCATTGGATAAAATATAAGGAAGAGTACGAACCTTGAAGGAAATCTTATATGTTGTACCGCTTGTATACTTGTCGGGAGTCTTATCCTGATAAATGAGATTATCCTGACCGCTGTCACGTCCAAAGAAGTGTACATAGCCGTACTCCTCGGGGTATGCAACGGTTACGTCCTTGTCATATCCGACAGTGACGAGCGTTTCGGGCTTGAGTGCATCTGCAAGCGCTGCTTCAGCCGCAGCAAGTATATCATAGTTTTCAACAAGTGCCTGCTTTTCCTCGGAAAGTGCATCGTATGCATTGCGTGCTGCTGCAACTCTTGCCTCAACTCCGTCGGAAATTTCGCCGATCTTACCGATGAGGGTTTCAACCTCAACAACATCGGGGTTTCCAAGCTTCTTTTCAGCAGAAAGAAGCACGTCATAATTTGAAACGAGAGGCTTCTTTTCGTCGTCGAGTGCGTCATAAGCATTGCGTGCTCTTTCGATCATCACTTCAACGCCGCTAACTACTTCGCCGATATAACGGATGAGATTTTCAACCTCGGCAACATCGGCGTCAACCTTTGCCGCACTGCGGTTGATAGTAAATGTATCAACCACGGTCATATCGGTTGTACGGTATGTGGTTATTGTAAAGCTTGTATCAGTAACAGTTGCCTTTGAAATGTTGGGAACTCTTTCCTGATTACGCACTGCGATGTAAGGATATTCGGTTTCTTTAAGGTTATAATATCCGCTTCCGGATGCCGAATTGAAGGTTACATAGAGTATACCGTCAGGATCGGTTGCAGAAGAATAATTTTCGTCATCATATGCCGCGATGTCGGTTATGGGCGTGAAAGCGTCCATTAAATATGTACGGCAATATGTGTGGTCATGTCCCATGAGAACAACGTCGATGTCAAGCTCGTCAAGAACGGGAACCATTCTCTCTCTGAGCGAAAGAACATCGTCATATTCCGCATGAAGTCCGGTGCTGAATATTGAATGATGGAATGTAACAACCTTCCACGAAGCGTTCGGATTGGCCTCAACAGCCGCCTGCATGAACGCTCTGTGATCGGCAACACAGGTGTGGTTTACGTTAAGGTTTATAAAGAGAACATTATTGTAAACAAACCACGAGTCACCGCCACCGTCATTTGTTGCACAGCTGTCAGTCGGGCCCTGATTCGGGAGATTGTAGTGTTCCAGGATTAGCGAGTTTTTGTCAGCCCATACGCTGTTATAGCTGTCGTGGTTACCGACAACGTCAACTGTCGGAAGATTTCTGAGGTTGTTGTGGTCGAGATATGCGTCCCAGAACGATTCGGTTCCGGCTGACTGAACATGGTCGCCCGCAACGAGCATGAAATCTGTTCCTTCAAAAACAGCATTTTCATTAACAATCGAAAGAGTATTTTCCCAGCCTGCCTTGTCAGCGTCAATACCGTTGGTGCCTCCGAGCTGAGGGTCACCGGCAATGGCAAATGAGAAGCTGCCAACAGGTGCACCGGTTGTGAAGCTGTAAATTGCAGATTCATTCTCGCCGGTTACAATCTGATATGAATATTCAGTGTTTGCTTCGAGGTTTTCAGCAACCACTTTATTATAATAATCAATGCCGTTTCTTGCAAGTGTTGCCGCTGCCGAGGGAATTTCAGCTGCGTCGGCAGGCATCTCACCGTCAACAAGCTCACTTGTTTTGGCGATATAGAGCGTTCCGGGAACAGCACTTGCCGCGTGCCATGTGAAGTTCATCTCGGAATAATCAGCACCGATGTTTACAACAATATTGCTGTGCATAGTATCGCTTGGAATATCCTCACCCTGATAAGCTTCCTCCTGATAAAGGATAACGTTGTCAAACTCAAGCGGAATTGCCTTATCGAGAGAAAGAGTCAACTCGGAAGCAGTGGTTTCCTTCAAAATATTAATGAAGCCTGAAACATTCTCCCACTTATTTGTAACGGGAAGTGTTATTGTCTGTCCTGCAACAGAAACAGTTACATTACTGTCAATGTAAACCGGATTATCCAAATTGCTCATATCGAGCATATTTGCACGTACATCCGCGCTGAACTTGTATTTACCGGGTGTAAATACTGTTTCGCCAAACGAGCCAACGATATTATTGCTGTTAGCTTCCGGAGCAGTATAGTGTGCAGATTCTGTCTGGCTATAAACATTCTCTGCCGCATTTCCGTTAAATTCTTTCCAATAAGCACCGTAGTATTTCGAGTAGTCAGTTCCGTTGCCATCATTAACAATCGAAAGTCCGGCAATGTCAATTCCGACGTTGAACCACTTGTTGGTTGCACTTGCCTGGCGTCTGAATTCAAGATTGAAATTTCCTGCATAACTGCCGGTTGATGGGGTGGTTATCTGGTATGTATGCTTTACCCATTCCGATGTAACAGGAATATAGCTGTCAATAGCAACACCAAAAGCTTGATTTGTCGGATAGTAGATAAGTCTTAAAAACTGATTGTATTTACCGTAGTTTTCATCATAGGTTTTACCATTTGCAAAAAGCGCAACCGGATCACGCTTTACATAGAATGAAATCGTCCATTTGGCATTGTTTCCGAAAGAAATATTAGGACTGCCAACGAACATTGCGCCGGTACCGTTAAGACCGGAAATATGAGTATATTTAAACTCATCCGCGCCCTCTCCGGCAATCTCTTCAAAATTTGCAACGACGTCTTCGGTGAGAACACTGTCGCCTGCCGTCCATACGGCATTTTCTAGCAGATTAACTGTTTCATCGGAACCGATATCCGACGAATCTGCCATTGCTGTCAGCGGAAGTCCGGTTAAAATCAACACAGCCGCCAGCAAAAAGGATAAAAATCTTTTCTTTGCCATGTGTATTCTCCTTATTAAAAAATATTTATATAAACGCAAGTCAAGCTGCGAATATATCAGGATAGAAATATTGAGTTTTACATTTTCAATGGAAAATCTTCACTTATATCATCTCAAAGATAAAAAATAAGCTAACAATGTTCCGATTGCATAAATTTTATTGTTTTTTCGTTTTTTTGGCAAAAATATTAAAGTTATGCAGTAAAACAATCATTGTTTATAAATAATCAACAAAGCACTTACCAATTAAGGCAATCAACTCTATGATTTTATTTTACCGATTCAGCGTATATATGTCAATAAACCAGATTAACATTCTTGACAAATTTGTCATAATGTGATATGATAATTACAGGCAGTCAACGATAGCATATACGGAGGTATTTCAAAATGCAAACATATGAACTCCAATCTCTGCCAATTATCAGTGTGGCGCATATTTTCAGTGCCAACGCTTTTTCAGCTAAATTCAATCCGACAATTGATTTCATAGAGGTTTCTCATATAACGGAAGGGGAAAGTAGATTTAAATACAGAGGGCAGCCGCAAATCGGCAAGAAGGGCGATATCATCTGCGCCGTTCGCGATTCAGAGCCGTTCTTTTCAGAGTGGGACAGCTTTTATGAGGAGCACACGGTGAAAGCCTATGTAAATTGGAAAGCACTTGAAGACTGCACAAAAGGCTTGTATCTCCCAATGAGAATAAGTCAGGGACCGGACACAAAAGTTATCGAGTCCATAATTGATCAGATGATTCACGACCAACTGCTTTTCAAAGATTCACCGACGCGCGGAGCCACAATGTTTATGAACCTGCTTTGTGAAATAGACAAAGTTGCCAGAGCATCAAAAGAGTTGGATATACCGGGTGAAATACTCTATACACAGCGCGCAAAGGAATTTATTCAGCAAAACATACATCTCCCGATAAGTCAGGCAAGTATCGCCGAGCATCTTTCAATTTCCCCCGGATACCTTTGCAAAATTTTTAAGAAAGCGGAAGGCTGCAGCATAAAAAGATATATAAACACAGAAAAGCTTCAATCAATAAAAATGCTGATGAAAACCGAACACCTTGCACTGTATGAAGCCGCAGCACATTTCGGATACAGCGATCCGAACTATGTCAGCCGTCTTTTCAAGAAATACTACGGCTATAACATTACAAATAAGCGAAACGGCGATCCGGAAACTATGAAGCAATTAAAGGAGTTCGGTGAAGTGATAAAATAAGTGATTTGTTCAATTAAGTATATCTCACCGAAAATAGCAATATCGCTTAATTAAGTTACGCTGTAAAACAGTCATTATTTCCAAATAATCAACATAACACTTGACTATTAAAGCAATTAACGCTATAATTTTATTTTACCGATTTCGCGCAAATATGTCAATGAATCAAGTTAGCAATCTTGACAAAATTGACATTATATATTATACTTAATATCAAATAATTCCAACACAAAGGTGTTTCAGTATGCAAACATATGAGCTTAAATCCTTACCAATTATAAAAACCGCACATATTTTCAGCACCGATGCATTTTCCGCCAAATTTACAGTAGTACCGCACGATTTTATAGAAGTTTCAATCTTGACGGAAGGTACATTTACTTTTGAATATAACAGCCAAATGTATACCATCAAAAAGGGCGATATCGCCTGTGTTGCGAGAGATACAACGCCATTCAGTTCAATGAGCGACTCCTATTTTAAATTTCACAGCGTCAAAGCCGAGGTTAAATGGGAAGCCATTGAAAACAGCACCAAGGGACTTTATCTGCCAACGGTAATTCCTCAAGGGCCCGGAACAAAAACAATCGAAAATCTGGTTGACCAACTGATTCACGACCAACTTCTTTTCAAAGATTCCCCAACGCGCGGTGCATCAATATTTATAGATCTGCTCTGTGAAATAGACAAAGTTGCCAGAGAATCAAAAAAGCTGCATATACCGAGCGAAACACTCTATACACAGCGTGCAAAGGAATTTATACAAAAAAACATGCATCTGCCAATCAGTCAAAAAAGCATTGCAGAGAAGCTTTCGATTTCTCCCGAATATCTTTGCAGAGTTTTTAAAAAGGTAGAGGGCTGCAGCCTGAAAAAATATGCCAACACGGAAAAACTGAAATCAATAAAATCACTGATGGAAACAGAGAATCTTCAGCTATGCGAAGCCGCCGCACGGTTCGGATACAGTGATCCGAATTATGTCAGCCGTCTTTTCAAGAAATACTACGGCTATAACATTACAAACAAGCGAAACGGCGATCCGGAAATTATGAATCAGTTAAAGGAGTTCGGCGAGATAAGAAAATAATGAGCCCGGTGCAACACCGAGCTCATTTGCATTTTACCTGAATATTATATTTATGCGAAACTTTCAGGCTCACCTCAAAGGTTTGACTGCTGATTTTGCTAACCCGATTTTCTGCCGAGTTTCACTAAAAATTTTTCTTATACTGTGTGGGAGTCAAACCATACTGCTTTTTAAAAAGCTTTATAAAATAATTCACATCAATAATCCCGCATTCCTCTGCAACAGCCTGAATTTGTTTATCGGAATGTGAAAGAACAAGCGCCGCATACTCCATTCGTTTTCTATTAACATATGAAGTAAGTGTTTCACCGCACTCTTTTTTAAAAGCGGCTGAAAGATAGCTTGCATTAACATTCATAAGCGATGATATATGTTTTAGTGACAGATCTGCCGCCAGATCATATGAAATCAATGTTATAACGCGTCCGACAAGGCTGGAATATTTTTTAAGCGAATGCTCCTTGACAAGCAGACAGTATTTTCGAATCATTTCATTTTGCAGATTCAAGCCGTCTTCCAGCGAATAAATCGTTTCAATTTTTCTTGCAAACTCTGACGACATACGGTTGATGTGAAACGGGTGAACCTCACCGTATTCCGCCGCCTTTCGCAGCAGCGTATTCAGTATAATTAAATAATTTTTACGATTTCTGAGCGAGTCTGAAAGCCGCTCCTCTGTACCATGATTGAAAACAGAGGCGGTAATCATATCCACCTTATGGAGTTTTCCCTTGCTTACGGCTTCAATAAGCTTTTTCTCGTTCTGATAGTTTTTCTCAATAATTTCAAGCGAAAGTGAATTGCCGTCTGTTTCTATATTTTCGAAAACGCCCGAGGTATAAACCGGACGGCGTTTATCCGGTATCTCATAGCTGACAGCTTCAACACTAAAATTATTTTCTCCGCCAAAAATAAAGCTTCCAAGAGTGTCCAATATACTGAACAGAATATTTTCCTCTTCAACAATCGGAAGACTTCTGTAATAATTTTTGAGCTGCTCGGTTTTAGATAAATCAAGCGATAGCTGTTCACTTTTTCTTTCGTAAAAATCGTCTTTGGGAAGCGACGGAATATACGGTCCCACAAAAAAATAACGGTTAGCATGAGCATCCGGAATTTTCAAGAAAATATAGTTACAGCGATATTCATCAAAAAAACGGTAAATTGTATTTTCCTTCGCCTCCGTCGGCGAATTAACAAGCAGCTTTGCGTAATTGGTTTCGCCGAACAGCATGGCACGAAGCCCACCGTCTATTTCACTTGAAATACAGTGCTCGGGAGCATCTACAATGTGACTCGCTATATGAAGCTTATTTAGCAATGCTATTACAAAATCAAGATTTTGTTGAATATCCATATCATCACCCATACATATTATACAACAATTTTTATCAAAAATCAATAAAATAACAAAAATTATTCTATAAATTCAAATTATTATTCTAACACAAACAGAAAATTATATGTTATAATTATTTTATCCATAAATATATTATAATTCGGAGGCAAGCTATGAATAATCATCTTTCTCCCCGTCCCTTCGGCGCGAGGGACAAGGTTGGCTATATGTTCGGAAATGTGGCCAACGACTTAACCTTCATTATGGCAAGTATGTTCCTTACCGTTTTTTATACCGACGTTCTGCATATCAACGCAGGGCTCGTTGGTGCAATGTTTCTCCTTTCCCGTATCGTTGATGCATTTACCGATACCGCAATGGGAAGAATTGCCGACAGGGTGAAAGCCGGTAAGGGCGGCAAATTCAAGCCGTGGCTCTTGCGTATGTGCGGCCCGGTGGCGCTTGCAAGCTTTCTTATGTATCAGACGGCAATGGTTAACACTGACATGTGGCTTCGCGTTGTCTATATGTTTGTGACTTATCTGTTCTACGGAAGTATTTGCTACACTGCAATTAATATTCCCTACGGTTCCATGGCATCGGTTATAAGCGCAGAAGCCGACCACCGTGCATCGCTTTCCACCTTCCGCGGGGTAGGCTCTCTTATTCCCCAGGTACTTGTTGGCGTTGTTATGCCAATGTTCCTCTTTGAAAAAGTCATGGTGGACGGTGAAGAGATAGAAGTAGCCGTACCCGGAGCATTTCCTATAGTCGCTCTTTCTCTTGCGATAGCAGCAGCAGGATGCTATCTGCTTTGCTACCGTATGTGCACCGAGCGTATAGCAGTCGATGACACAAAAAAGGAAAACGTAACCTTTGCGCAAACCATTAAAGCTCTCCTTTCGAACCGTGCGCTTATCGGTATCGTAATCGTTTACATATCTTTTCTTGGCGCGCAGATGCTCAACCAGACTATTAATAACTACATCTTCAAAGATTATTTTAACGACACCATGGGTCTTACCATCATTAACGCCGCCGGATTTGTTCCCGCGCTTGCACTTGCTCCTGCGGCAGTTCCGCTCTCCAGCAAATTCGGCAAAAAAGAAGTTGGCGTAGTTGCGGCGATTATGGGCTCTGTTTCCTATGCGCTTCTTTTCTTCCTCCATACAAGCAATATGTGGCTTTACGTAATTCTCAGCATTGTAGGCTCGCTCGGCTTCGGCTTGTTTAACCTTATCATCTGGGCATTCATAAGCGATATTATTGATGACCATGAGGTTAAGACCGGAGTTCGCGAGGACGGCACTATCTATGCGGTATGCTCATTCTCCCGTAAAATCGGGCAGGCCATTGCCTCTGCAATGGGTGCCTGGTCACTTGCACTTATCGGATACGTTGAAGGTGCGGCAAAGCAGACCGAAGCTGTTAACAACGGCATTTATAATATTGCCACCTGCGTTCCGGCAATACTTTATATTGTTGTAGGCGTGGTGCTTGCTTTCGTATATACGCTCAACAAGAATAAAGTGCTTGAGAACGTAAAAATACTTAAAGAAAGAAATAACACAGAAAGC
Source organism: Candidatus Flemingiibacterium sp. (assembly GCA_045632605.1). Lineage (GTDB taxonomy): Bacteria > Bacillota > Clostridia > Oscillospirales > CAG-272 > Flemingiibacterium. The sequence continues at coordinate 8,093 of JAZQXA010000001.1, forward strand.
ACTGACGCTTAATTCGTCAATACAAGGGGAGTGTCCGTGAAGGGCACTCCCCATTTTCTGAAAAGGAGAATAAATTCAATGCGTCAAACAATTAAATTTAACGATAACTGGGAATTTTTCAAAGCTGTTTCCGATATAACCGGTGAGGGAATCAGCGAGGCTGTATCACTTCCCCACACCTGGAATGCCATTGACGGTCAGGACGGCGGAAACGATTATTTCCGCGGCACTTGCCTTTATAAAAAGGTGTTCCGCGCAGACTCTCTTCCGGCAGCAAAAAAATACTATCTTGAAATAAACGGAGCAAATTCCTCTGCCGACGTTTATATGAACGGCAAACGTCTTGCTCATCATGACGGCGGTTATTCCACCTGGCGAGTAAATATTACGGCATATCTCCGCCCGGAGAATACCCTTTGCATATCAGTGGACAATTCGCCGAGCGAAGAAGTTTATCCGCAGGTGGCAGACTTCACGTTCTACGGCGGAATTTACCGCGATATTAATATCATTTGTGTCGGAGAAACACATTTTGACCTTGAATATTACGGCGGAAAGGGGCTTGTAATCACACCGGAGATAAGTGAAAATACAGCGAGCGTAAAGATTGACACATATGTAACCGGAATGGAGCACGGTGATGAGATTGCTTACCGCATTCTTGACGCAGAGGGCAATACAGTCGCTGAAGCCAAAAGCCAAAATACAAGCACCGCACTGACAGTTGAAAATGTACACCTCTGGAACGGACGGCATGACCCTTACCTTTACACAGCAGAAGCTACCGTCATTCGTGCAGGCGAAGAAATTGATAAAATCTCCTCCCGTTTCGGCTGCCGAACATTCCGCATTGACCCGGAAAACGGATTCATTCTGAATGGCAAAAAATATCCGCTTCGCGGCGTTGCACGTCATCAGGACAGATGGCAGATCGGTAATGCACTTCTTCCCGAGCACCACCTTGAGGATATGAACCTGATATGCGAGGTTGGAGCGAATACAATTCGCCTTGCCCACTATCAGCACGATCAGTATTTTTATGATCTCTGCGATGAGCGCGGTATGATTATCTGGGCAGAGATTCCGTATATATCCCGTCACATGAACGGCGGAAATGAGAATACCCTCTCACAGATGCGTGAGCTTATCGTACAGAACTATAACCACCCCTCTATCTGTGTATGGGGACTTTCAAATGAGATTACCATGGACGGCGCAAAGGATCCTGATCTGATTGCGAATCATCAAAAGCTCAACGACCTTGTACATGAGCTTGATAAAACACGTCCGACAACCGTTGCGTGCATTTCAATGTGCGATATGGATGAAAAATACGTTCACATTCCCGATGTTGTGTCCTATAATCATTATTTCGGCTGGTATGGCGGAAGTCTTGACGAATACGGGGTATGGTTTGATAAATTCCACGAAAAGTATCCTAACACCCCCATTGGCTGTTCGGAATACGGATGCGAGGCACTCAACTGGCACAACTCAAATCCGGAAAGCGGCGATTATACCGAAGAATATCAGGCAATCTACCACGAGTCGCTCATTCGTCAGCTCTTCACAAGAAAATATATCTGGGCAACTCATGTCTGGAATATGTTTGACTTCGGCGCCGATGCAAGAGCTGAAGGCGGAGAAAACGGTCAGAATCACAAAGGACTTATCACCATTGACCGAAAATACAGGAAGGATGCTTTTTATGCATACAAGGCGTGGCTTTCCGATGAGCCGTTCGTTCACATCTGCGGCAAGCGTTACATCGACCGTGTAGAAGATATTACCAAGGTTACCGTATATTCCAATCAGCCTGAAGTGGAACTGTTTGCAAACGGTATATCGCTTGGCAAAAAGTCCGCCGAGGATCATTTCTTCTATTTCGAGGTTCCAAACTCCGGCGAAACAACACTTATTGCAGTTGCAAGAGAATGCAAAGATGAAAGCCTTATCCGCAAGGTGGACAAAATGAATCCCGACTATATTCTTCGTGAGCAAGGTGCGGTTCTTAATTGGTTTGATATCACCGAGGTCGAGGGAAGATTTTCTCTTAACGATAAAATCGGAGATATTACAAAAACACTCCGCGGCAAGCTGTGGTTCTTCAGACTTTTCTTCACGTTGGCAAAAAAGATGAGCGGCGGAAAATCCAAGTCAAACAACAGCAAGAACAAAAAGAAGAAGCAGAAAAAATCCAAGAATCCCGAAATGAACAGCAGTGTTATGAATATGATAGGAAATTTCACCGTGCTTCGTTTTACAGGTATGCTTGGTATGCGTAATGTTTACTTCACCAAAGAAGAATTGCTTGATATCAATCGCAAGTTAAATAAAATACGAAAGCCAATCAAATAATTTTTGACGCGGTATCCTCCGGTTTTTACCAATCAAACCGCTTAAGCGGCAAAAAACAGTGCCTGCAGAAAGTCAGACAATCTAAATCAGACTGTCAAATTTTCTGCAGGCATTCTATTAAATATACTTATTAACTTGACACCCCGGCGCATTTATGCTATAATTATTATTGTATATTTTGTAAAACAAAACTTTTGGGAGATTATTATGTTTGATTTGGAGAAAAACTACAAAATTTCAAGAGATATCGCCTCAGGCGGCATGGTTCTTTTAAAAAATGAAAAAGAAACCCTTCCCTTTTCCAAAGATACACGCATTGGTGTCGTGGGGATAGACTGTCTTGATTTAATTAAGGGCGGCGGCGGCAGTGCCAATGTAAAATGCGAATATACGAGATCTCTTTTTGATGGACTTAAAGAAAAAGTAAATGAAGGAAAAATCAATCTCTATGAGCCTTCGTTTGATTTGGCCGAAAGCTCCAAATATGAAATTTCTGAGCTTAACGCGCTTGCGAAAAATATCGATACCGCAATCATGACAATCAGAAGATTTGGCACAGAGGGAACGGATAGACCCTGCGGAAAAAACGGCGACGATATTGACGAATCTGACGAAAAAAAGACTGCTTACTACCTCTACCGCGATGAAATAGAGCTTCTTGACAAAATAGAAGCATCTGATATAAAAAGAGTGGTTCTTCTTCTGAACATATCCTCCACGATGGACATGTCTTTTATCGAACGGTATCAGAAAATACACGCCGTGCTTCTCACCTATCTTCCCGGCATGGAATGCGGCTCCGCGATTGCCGATATCCTTTCAGGCGATGTTACCCCGAGCGGAAAGCTTGTGGACACTGTGCCTTATGATTACAGTGATCTTCCCTCAGCAAAGAGCTTCAATGCCGACCCTTACATATCAAATTACGAAGAAGATATTTTCGTCGGGTATAGACACTTTGAAACTTATGCAAAGGACAGAGTTCTCTATCCATTCGGCTTTGGACTTTCCTATACGGTTTTTGAATATACCGGCTGCTCTCATTGTGTAAATGGTGATACGGTTACTGTCAGCGCCAACATTAAAAACACAGGCAAAATCAAGGGAAGTGAAGTTGTTGAGGTTTACGTCAGTGCGCCGGACGGAGCGCTCAAAAAGCCGAAGATCGTTCTGACGGGATATACCAAAACTGCGGTGCTTCTCCCCGGAGAAAGTGAAGATGTATCAATCAGCTTCTCGCTTCGTGATATGGCGTCGTTTGACGACAGCGGTGACACCGGCTTTATCGGTGCTTGGGTTTTAGAGGCAGGAGCATATGAGATTTTCGTAGGCGCTTCCTCTCGCGATCTGATCAGCACAGGTTCTTACTGCGTTGAAAAGACCGTGGCACTTGAGCAACTCTCTATTCGTTTTGACGGCAGAGATTACGAATTCAAGTCAGATTTTTCAAATGAAGAACACCATATGTCAAGAGGTAATATTTCCCTCTACGACGTGGAAAAGGGCAAACTTTCGCTAAAAGAATTTGTGGAGCTTCTCTCCCCCGAAGAACTCGTATGGCTGGCAAGAGGTCAGGCGATCGGCTTCCCGGAGGGAACCTCGGGAATCGGAGATATCAGATATCTTGAAATCCCCAACCCGCAGACAGCCGACGGTCCCGTTGGAATCAGACGTTCAGTAAATACAACCTGCTTCCCTTGCGCCACTCTCGTTGCGGCTTCCTGGGATACAAAGCTTCAGGAGGCAATGGGCTCGGCTTTGGGCTTTGAGGGCTTTTCAACCGGTCTTGATGTCATTCTCGGCCCTGCACTGAATATCCACAGAAATCCTCTCGGAGGAAGATGCTTTGAATATTTCTCGGAGGACCCCCTTGTTTCGGGTAAAGCTTCTGCGGCTCTCGTTCGCGGAATAGAAAAAGAGGGGCTGCTTTCCACCTTGAAGCACTACGCCGCAAACAGCTGTGAGAACAACAGAAACGTAAACAACAGCGTCGTCAGCGAAAGAGCGATGCGAGAGATATATCTAAGAGGCTTTGAGATTGCGGTTAAGGAGTCAAATCCTGCCTTCATCATGACCTCGTATAACCTCTTTAACGGAATTCATACCTCGGCTCATGCGCAGCTTCTTCGCGGAATTTTACGCGATGAATGGAATTATGAGGGCGCACTTATGACCGACTGGAGAAACGGCGTACCGCTTAAGGATGAAATTGCGGCAGGAAACAATATCAAAATGCCGCTCGGATATCCGGACGAAGCAGAAAAGGCCCTTCTTGCATACAAAACCGGAGAGATTACGCTTTCCATGCTGAAGGACTGCGCATATTATGTGCTTTTGGCAATCATGAAATCCAGAAGCTTTAAGCAACACGATTTCGGCCTGGCTCATGAGTTTGACGGTGATTCTATTTATATTCCAGCCCTTCAGGTTAACGGCATTTCTTGCTCGAAAGTTACTCATAAAACGCGTGAGGACGGCAAGGAATATTTCTACAACCTAAATCTTGATCAGCGAAACAAGCGTACCTATATTAATTACGCCATAAACTGCGCTCGGGGCGGAGATTTTGAGCTTGCGTTAGAGCTCTCAACTGACACCCCGGAAGCCGAAATTTGGTTCTTTGATTATGACGGCAACGAACTTGGAAAAATTTGCTGCCATGATATTAAGGACGAAAATGATTGGCGCATACTAAAAACCAATATCTCTCTTAAAACAGGAACAAATATCATAAAATTTGTATTTGCGCTTGAGCCGACAGTGGAAAGAGAATTCTTCTCCCCCAGAACAGAGGTGCCCAATGAGTGGGCTGACCCGTTACCCGGAGATATCCTATTCATAGGATTTTCGCTTGAGAGAAAATAAAAAAGAGCCCGGATTTTAAACTGTCCTGATTAATGCGAATAACATAAAACGATACGCCGCTTGGCAAGGAAAATCTTGCTAAACGGCGTATTTCTGTAATATCACACGTTAAATGGTCTGAATTGCTATTGGCGGTCAGTTTCATGGAATGGGGGTAATGGGGAGAATAATTTAATACGGCTGTGGTTTTCCTGAAAGAATTCATTGAGGTAATCACCCCTGAAAGTTTAGATTGTTTATATCCTTATACCCGATCACACGTGCAGGAACACCTGCCGCAATGGCGTTTTCCGGCACATCCTTTACGACTACAGCTCCTGCCGCAGCCAGACTTCCGGAATGCATCGTAATATCACCGAGAACCTTCGCTCCGCAGGTAACAGCCACATTATCTTCAAGAACAGGCGGGTTGGTGCCGTTCTTATATCCAATCGTGACCTGCTGATAGATTCTGCAGTTTTCGCCAATTCTTTTTGCTGTTATGATCGTTGCAAACCCATGCTGGATATACAAGCCGCCGCCGATTTCTTCCGTATATATATATAGGCTTTCCATCGGCTTCCATAAAATTCGGGCAATAGCATAATGACACATTGCTATAACAGTTCTCGTAGGATTTTTCAGTCTGTGCTGAATCAGATTACGGAACTCTTTTTTATACGTCATGTACCAATTGATGGATTCAAAGAAACCGTACGGTATTTGATCGATTTCATTCCATCTTGCAACATCCATTTGAATCAGTTTCTTGTGTTTTGAGCACATAGCGCACAGAAACACAGGAAATGTCCGAGGATAGTTTAACATTGCCAGCATTCTTTTTACAGTACCGGGCATTTATTCGCCTTCTTTCCTTTGATTCAAATGATATGCATCTATGAATGTACCGCATTCCTCTGAGGGCAAGGCCTTTGCATAGTACCACCCCTGAATATAATCGCAATCTGCCTGCGATACGAGCGTATTTTGTTCTTCCGTTTCCACGCCTTCGCAAATGACTGCCAACTTCAAATGGTGCGCAAGCGCAATGATACCGGTCAATAATTCTTTTCCGCGCCTTGTGCAGGCTTTCAGCAAAATATCGCGGTCAATCTTCACAACATCGATCGGATAATCGCAAAGATTGGAGAGCGAGGTACATCCACTTCCGAGATCATCAAGATAGATACGAAATCCATACTCTTTACATAAACCTACGTTCCTTTTGGCAATCTCTCTGTCTTTTTCTATTGTGTCCTCTGTAATCTCAATGGCAAGCTGCGATTTTTCAAAGTTATAGCGTTCAGAAATGTTTTTCAGCTTATCGGCACAATCTGCCTCAGAAAGCGTTGCTCTTGTAAAATTACAAGAGATGGAAATATTCTCATATTCTGTGCCGTTCCACTGTGCAAGCTGTCGGCAAGCAAGTTCAAACATATAATAGTCAAAACTACTTATCAGTCCCAACGATTCCATAGCACCAATATAATTTCCGGGACCAACGATTCCTTTCTCGGGATGCGACCATCTTGAAAGTGCTTCAGCCATAGTAATTTTTTGAGTTTTGCTGTCAACTACAAACTGAAGATACATTTTAAATTCACCATTTTCAATACCTTGCAGGAAACGGTCGGTTTCTGACAGTACCTCATCTGTTTGAACGCTTTGGTTTCCGGTTCGGTTGTCATAATTCGGCATCTTAATTGCCATTTCGGTATGCTTTATTCGCCGGATACGAAGCACAAATGCTGTTTCAGCGACGAGCGCAATTCCCATGACGATCAGTACAATTTCCATTCTTTATATCACCACCTGACATAATCCATTCTCTAATATAATATTACATCATAAACTCAATCGTGACATACGCGTCAGCATGAAATGGGATAACCCTGCCTATCATGCTTATTTATTTTAGCAAAGCTTCCAGCTTTGAAACCGGCATCGGACGATAAAAATAATATCCCTGGAGCATATCACTTTCAGCTTCCTGCGCTGCCTTTTTGTGTTCCTCGGTTTCAATACCTTCACATATAGTTTTGTAACCTAAATCGTGGGCGGTCTTGATAATGTTTTTCAGAATCAGAAAGCCTGCTTGATTGAGTGCCCCCTGAGTGATTGCTTTATCGATCTTAACAATGTCGATATCAAAATTTGTTAAGTCGCTGTAGCTGGTAAACCCTGTTCCGAAATCGTCAAGAAGGATCAAAATGCCCTTCTCTTTCAAACGGTTCAGATTCTGTATCATTACAGATTTTTCCCCTTCATTAAGGCTTTTATCCTCCAGTATCTCAACCGCAATACACGAATAATCAATACCATAGGTTTCTATACAGCGTATGATATTATCCGCCAAATTCGGATCACAAAGTGTTTGACGAGAAAAGTTGATAGTATATACATATTTCCCGCGAGTATTGATATCGCTTAAAATCCATTTACAGTTTTTCTCAAAAATATAATAATCAAATTTTTCGTTTAGCCCAACATTATTCACTGCAGAAAGGAAGAAATATGGGGATATAACTCCTTCGCTTTCGGAATTGAGTCTGGATAAGACTTCCGCACCGATCATATCGCTTGTTTTGGTATATACGATAGGCTGATATTCAAGGAAAAATCGGTTATTATCAATTTCGCTTTGAATATTATTTTCAATCTTCAGCTTTCTTTCAAATTCCTTGCCGTTCGAAGTGTCCCACTGACAGTACAAAACATCCTTGTCTTCCGCAATACTGCATGCCTGCTTCGCTCTGCTGAGTGCAGTTTTAAACGGTACCTCATTGGAGCTTGTGCAAAAATATCCAAAGCGTACCCGGACTACGTTCACCACATCGTACTCTATAAAAGTTTCATTGATTTCTTCAAAGCATTTATCGATACAATGTGCAATTTCCTCTGCCTGCAGGTTATTCGACGCAACGAAATTTTCATTACCGTAAAACGAGATATTGCCGTCGATGCTAAGACATAAGTGCCTGAACAGAATATTCTTCAACTGTTCGTAAATTCTGATGGCCTTCGATTCGGAATACAGTCGCTTCATACCGTCGAGAGATACGGAAACGTAAACAACCGTACGGTTTTTTAGTGTATTTCCAGTTTTTACGAAATCATTTTCGATTTTATTCAGGCCGCAAAAGCTTTTCGCCACAGCGCCTTTGGAAGCTCTTTGGGATTTCACCATAAAGTAAAGTCCAAACAGTCCCATTCCGATAAACACGATAACGAATATCGTAATAATAATATATGGATACTGAAATATAGTGGAATTAAAAAATTTCATGTATTGGCTCCCGGAATCGTTATTCAAAAATAGGGTATACGTTTGTTCCAGACGTTTGTTTCAGCCCTCTGCTACGGGCAACCGCCATACAGTTCGCAATATCTTTTTTTGCAGTACGCTTTCTTCGTATCATTTCACCGAGCACAAAGAAAGGATTAAAAAGAAGCATTGCCCTGGCAACTTCCGACTTTGAAACTCCACATCTTTTGTATTCTGCAAGAATTTCCAACAGTGCATAGTCTACGGCTTTTTTATCAAACTGCCTGCTTGCCACTCTTCTCAACCATTTGGCATAATCAAGGAATTTCACAATATCCGGCTGCTCTCTGAAATAAATTCCGCCAATGTAGAATTCCTTCATCGAGTCATTCATTTCTGTGAGAAGCGTCCTGTAATACTTGTCCTGAATCTTCAAAACCTCGGTATGCTGTCTTTCAAGTGTAGTGCTTGTAATCTGTTTGTCATGCAAACGGTACAGCATCAGACATTCGGGAAGGAGCTGCATCTTGAATCCCGCCATCGCAATGCGCGTCCACAATTCCAAATCCTCAGTGCAAGTGTGAGTCTGATCGTATCCCATCTGCTTCATCACTTCAGCTTTAGCAATAACCCCGGGATGAAGGATCGGATTTGCCACAAGAAGCATCGCACGAAGTGCATCGTTATCACAACGTCCGCCTGCACCGCCCGATGCATATACTCCGTTCTTCATAGTCATAAATCGGCAGGAAGACAACGCCACATCGGGATTTTCTTCCATGAACTTATACTGCTTTGCCAATCGGTCCGGAAGGCAGATATCGTCCGCATCCATTCTTGCAATGTATTTTCCACGGCACAGCGAAATGGCTTTATTCAGCGATGCGGGAAGCCTGAGATTCACTTCATTGGTGTGAACCTTGATTCTGCTGTCTTTTGCCGAAAACTCCGCAAGGATATCACCAGTCGAATCACCGGAGCAATCGTTGATAATAATCAACTCAAAATTTTCAAATGTCTGATTGATTACGCTTTCTACAGCTTCCGCGAGATACATCTCACCGTTATATACACTCATTATTACCGATATTTCAGGCATCATAGAAGCTTTCACCCTTTCTTTAAGATGTTCTTTATTTTCTTGCAAAAATTGAGGAAATAAAATGCGGTTTTATATCGGTTCTTCTTCATGAGAAGAATTGCCGCCTTGCTTTTAGGAGTTATGTTTGCAAACTTGGCATGACGAATTTTTTCACTGTGCAGGGAATGCAAAATATTTTCACGAATATCCCCAATACTATCAAAATAATCGCCTTCTGCCGCAGATGCAAGAATTGCAAAACACATAAAGCAGGAATACCTGCAGAGTTGTTCTTCGATATCTGCGACCTTGCTGAAATCGTTTTTACTGATCTCATTTATCACATTTTCCACAAGACCAATCTGTCCGGCATTGAATGCCTTGGACAAAGAATCACCGCGAACCGTGTACAAATAAGCGTTTTTTTTGCTGATGTACACACTTTTTGCCTGAAGATAGCACGGAATTACGCAGCATAAGTCCTCACCAAGCGAAATCTTCTCATTAACATTAAGCTGGTTCGGGGTCAGCAAATCGCGCTTGACGGCTTTGCCGGACAAATAATAGGACATATGCTCCATATTTTTGTCCATCATCAATCTCGGATAAATATGTTTTTCAAAACTTTCACCGATGTAAAGACCTTCGTCAAGACCATCATTTGTAATCTTGACTGTCTCACCGTTTTTCACCCAGCGGTAAGAGAAAGATACGATTTCGCAGTTTGTGTCGGTTATGATTTTGTGCGCACATTCGAGCGTATCCTCTTCAATTAAATCGTCGGAATCCAGGTTGAACACATACTCTCCCATCGCCACCTTAATTCCTGCACGTCTTGCACTGGCAAGGCCGCCGTTGGGTTTATGGATGACTTTGATACGTTCATCCTTTCTGGCATATGCGTCGCACATCGCAGGGCATTTATCGGGTGAGCCATCATCCACCAAAATCAGCTCAAAATCCTGAAATGACTGTCCAAGCACGCTTTCTATACATGCCGGCAGATATTCTTCTACCTTATATATAGGTACTATGACGGAAAAAAACATCGCTTACTCCTATTTGCTTCTTAGTTTGACAAGCACTTTTAACATATAGTACAGGCGGTACTTCATGGCATATGCAAATATCCGCTGCTTGATTGGAAGCGTGGCAATCGGATATTCATTAAATGTGCGTAAAGACAAGCTATGCTCACAGATTGCCTGCAGTCTTTTTTTTAATTCCCTGTATTTTATATTGGTTTGCGCGGCGTGCATGATTTCCTGCGAGCATAATACTCTGCACATCGCCTGCCAAAATCTGTAGATATAGACTCCATATTCACTTTCATCAATGTCAGTGCGGAATCGCTTTTCAACTTCCCCGACAAAAACAAGGCTTTTTTCAAATCTGTCTTTTTTATATGATTTTGAAATCGAATCCCCATTTCTGCAGTAATTGTAAAATGCTTCAGGAATACCTGTCGCACTTTTAATGCACGATATGTAGTCAACCATAAACAGCGCATCTTCGGAAAGCATTTCCCGTTCAGATTCGAAAACGATACCGTTTTTCTTGATAATCTCGTGCCGGAACAGATTCTTCCAGATGCTCATTCCATATTTACTGTCATCCTCATCTTCAGGTGTCGCGCCAACAATGCCCATTTTCAGCTTCCGCAAGCTATCCTCAGTGTCAAACTGCGTGTCCTCGGTAAAATAAGCTTTGCGAATGCATTCGCCTTCTTCACTGAACATATTGCCGTCTACAAACAATACGCCGGACATAACGAGATCCGATTCGTATTTCTGCGCCCTCTCATAAAGGGTAGCAAACATGTCCGGTTCCACAAAATCGTCAGAATCCACGAAACCGATGTACTCGCCTTCTGCAACCGCAAGTGCTGCATTCCGTGCCATACCCGCCCCCTCGTTCACCTTGTGCAAAACCTTGATTCGGTCATCCTCATTCGCCATTTTATTGCAGATTTCAAAGGATGAATCTGTCGAGGAATCGTCGACAAGAATAATTTCAATGTCGGTAAGCGTTTGACTACGCAAAGAATTTACGCACCGTTCAATGTATTTTTCTACATTGTATACGGGAACAATAATGCTGACTTTGGGCTGTGACACGATATCACCTCGCAGTTAATTTTTCATACTCTTTTATCAGAATCTCGGCATAATCTTCTACATTCAGAAGCTCGCTTTGCTTCTTTTTGCAGTTATCCTTCAGCGTTTGATAATACGCCTCATTTTCAAGAGCTTCTTTGAGCTTTGCCGCCATTTCTTTCGGTGAAGGTTCATTTACAAGAATACCGGTGACACCGTCCTGTACCAGCTCCGCCATACCGCCGTTATTCATGGTAACGACAGGCACTCCAAGACACTGCGCTTCCAGGATGGAAAGTGGGCAGTTTTCATACCAAATGGACGATACAACAAATACTTTGGATTTGGATATAAAGTCAACCAGCTTATCGCCGGAAAGAAAACCGACAAGCTTTACATTGTCGATATTTTCAAGAAGATGCTTTTCAGGACCGTCGCCCGCCACCATAAAGGTGTACTCAGGCAGAAGCTTTGCCGTTTCGGCAAGAAGCTCAAGTCCTTTTTCCTTTGCAAGTCTGCCGGCAAATGCAATATATCCGCCGCATTCGGTGTCATCCCGGGTGAATTTATTCTTATCTATAAAATTATGTATTGTTTTTGTTTTACCCCGATAGAGTGTCTTTGCAGACAGCAGCTTTCCCTCTAAAAAATAGCTGGGACTGATATATAGATCCACCTTTTTATAGGTTCCGAGCATCGCATATACGCGTGCCTCTATGGCTCCGATTATGCTTTTAACCCGTGAGCCGTGAATACATTTATTTTTGATGCAAGGCAGGTATGAGCCCTTCAGGCACTTTTCGCAAATCTCGTTTTTTTCAAAATTATAGAGCAGGTGATTGGGACAGATCATTTGATAATCATGCACTGTCTGGACAAGGGGAATTCTCCGCTTCTTTATGGCATAAATAACCGACGGTGTAAGCTGAAAATTAATATTATTCATGTGTACAATATCCGGCTTAAAATCGTCGATCACCTGCAAGAGCTTCTTTTTAGCTTCGAATGAATATATTATCTTGAACGGATATAAAAATCGTATGAAGTCTTTTGAGTGAAAATCCATATTCATCGTATATAACCCTGCAGAATTGCCTACAGTATTTTTTTCGTCCTGCATTCCGAAAAACTCAATCTCATGTCCGAGCTTTTTCAAGTGATCGGCAAGATAAAGCATATAGTTTTCGCATCCGCCGCGCGAATAGAGAAATTTATTTACCATCAAAATTTTCACAGCAATAAGCTCCTTTCGTCTTTGGGGTTGTTTGATACATATCCAAATATTTTCATCTCCGTATTCCTTGCATGTTCATCAAAGCTATTTCCCATCATCAGCATCGCAAGCACACAGGTCAAAAGCGGATAGTTCATCGTGTTGTCTGTGGAAGACACCACGATAAGATACACAGTAAGTATAAAGGTAATTATGGCATTATCGACGTTGCCGTTTCGACCGAAATACCATACTCTGATAAGTGTCATAGCTACAAGCCAGATAATATATCCCCAGAAGCCCAAATCAATGAAATGCTGGAGAAAATCGTTATGTACCGATGCAACGTCTACATTCATGAATGTATTCAACTGATAGGTCAGAAAACCGATTCCATTGCCTAAAAACCCTGGAGTAAATTCATAGAATTCATCAACAGCATTATATATTTCAACGCGTCCGCTTGTGTTGATGCCGGCCTTTTCCAGCATTTCAAACGAATCCATTTTTATGAGTGCAATATAGGCTATCAACAAAACAACGATGACAAAGGAAAAAAAAGTAACAATTTTGCTCGCGGTCTTTGGGACGAATCTTGCAATAAACTTCAGAAGATATCCGAGAATAAGTGCTATGACAATTGCAATCATGGCGATTCTCTTGAACGCAGCCAAAAAGCAAAACAAACTAAAAAACAGTAGAACGAAATATACAATACTTTTCTTTGGCTTGTAAAGCATATAGATAAGATATGCTCCCAAGCAGAACGCCAGCTCATGGATCTCCGACTGAATAATTACATCACCCGTAACCCCGGCAAAGGTGACAATCAACGTTACAAATTCGGAAAAATAGCGTGCAAGACCGTTCTGCGCGATAACCGTAATGATCATAAGCATATTGGCAATCAGTATTGCCAATAGATTATACCAGATTCCGCGTTTTCCGAAAATATACAGAAGCGCACCGGCGCCGAGTGCAAAGGAAAGCATATTAGTATAGATAAACAAACCGGAAAGTCCTCGGGAAATGACACCGATGTCCGCGGTACCCATAAACCAGATGAAGAGCGATACCACCGTGGTAACGAGAAGCGGAATACTGTACACACAGGCATCACGAAACGCTACAGCGCCCCTTGCAATATCCGGTTTATACAAAAACACAAAAACTGCAGATCCGAAGAGTACAAGGGCAAATGCATGGCGAAACGTAACGTGTAATCCGATATTGATGTATTCATTAAGAAAATAATACATCATGACCGCAACAACCAGAAAATATATTTCTTTTGCTTTTTTAAGAATTTTATTTTCCACACATTTCCCTCCTCCCCTATGCAAATTCTTATTCCGGGATTATTTATTTCTTATATCCGAGGTATAAGTCTTTTTGCTTTTGATTGCTTCTGAAAGCAGTTTTCTCGCCGTCATATTTTCCTTGAAGGTTTCGGCAATTCCGATTTTGTATTCGATGACAGTATCAGTATGCTCGTCCCTTTCATCGATCCGCATACGGAAGAGCCGCATGATATCTTCAACCGTAATATAATCGGAGTTTTCCGTCAGCATCACAAAGCTTCCGTTTCCGTTATAGACGTATTCTGTCTTTGAATTACCGTAAACTTCCTTTATGTACGAAGTAAACATTTTGATAACAGCGTCACCGGTGTCGCGTGTATATTCATTATTGATATGAGCAAGATTGCTTATATCTACCATACAGTACACAACGCCGTTATCAAGAAGCTTTTTATCTTTGGATTTTAAATACTTATCGAAATATGCTCTGTTACCAAATTCGGTAAGATGATCGGTATAGAAAATATAATTGATAATATCGATTGCACGGCTCAATACAATTACACCACCGCAGCAGACAACAACAAGGAAGACAAACGCAATGGCTGTATACAGCCCTACATTGACACTTTCCCTGACCGACGCAGAGGACAATACCGAAATATAACTTGCGCCAAGATATCTGTTGTATTCATCATTGGTCTTCATGGTGGTATCGTAAAGCGCTGCCAATTCCGTCAGAAGCATGTCAATCTCTCGGTCAACCTCTGCCTTAAGTGCCGGATAATCCGGATTACAAAGTGCGGTACAAGTCAGAGGCGAATCAGCACAGTTATTATTACAATGCTCCGTACAAGAGGTAAACGTATTCAGGATATACCTATAGTATGCGGTGTCAATCAGCGTATGCGCATGATTTTCCTTGTGATCTCTCCAACTGTAAATAAGTTCATCATAAGTCACCGTCTGATCGCCGAAATACTCCTGAAGATTTCGTTCATGAAGATTGTCAAGAATATATTCGTAACTGATATTTGTGTTTCCCGACTCTCTCATTTTCTCAACATACGCATCAATAACAGTTACAATATCATCGATAAGACTCTCTTCCTTAGAATTTGATATTCCGTTATTAGCGATTCGCGTTGTATAATCGGACACAAGCACCGATTTGTTCTTGGTAATCTGATATTTGTAGATCTTCGAAAAAATGGAAGATACCTTAACCTGACGCAGGTAGTTAAACTCGTTGACGAGTTCAGTAAAAGATACGCCGTTCTCTGTCGATCTGTAATAATTGTTCTGGCCAATTCTTTGATACAGAGTAGTGATTGTACTGTCAATGCTCGTATCGATAATCTCCATCATCTCGATGTAGTCGTAATCATTTTTATCCAGCTCTTCAACCGTATTATTAGCAGGAGCAACATTTACATACTTGCGGCTGAACTGTTCGAAATAGACATCCAGCGTTTCATCGAGCATTGTTCTGGCAAATTCCGCCCCCTCGCCGCTTGTTGCGGCAAAAGAAACGATGAAGGTGCTGGGCTCGTAAATATATTCCTCTCCCTCTTCAAGCTTGGCATCCTTCTGTGCAGCCTTATCCTTGTCCTCAATTGGAGTAATATTGATCCTTGAGGTCATACTATCCACAGAATAAATGCCGGTAAGTCCCATTTTGTCCACAACCTTTGACATAACAGCAGAGGACTTAATCTCACTTACATCCAGCTTTTCACCGGTAGGAGCAAGACCTTTTTCAGCTTGTTCATCGTTAAAATGAATCACCTCTGAAGCAATATAGGTATTGGATGAAGACAGCTTGAAATAAACCACATACGTTGCCAAAAGACAGATAACGATAAGCAGGGGCAGAAGCTTCTTTACATATTTAAGAAATACAAAATTCTTCATGTTCAGCCTCCATTATGCCCTTTTGGGGAATTTCTTTGAAATAGAAAGAAATACAAACGATACATATGCGAAAGCTGCAAAGATGACAGCTGTTTTCAGCTCATTAAAGATGGTGGTACCGTATATGCTGACTGCGATACACTGATTCATTTTGTAACGTGAATATTCTCTTCCCGCAGTGATGGTTTCCTTTTCAAAGTCCTTAATATTGTCATAAATGGATTCGATCAGAGAATCTGCTGCAGAGTAAAGATCAGGGTTTCCGCTTCCTGATTTAAATTTGTCGATCACCAATTGGTTTTCCATAATTTCCTTTTCATTTGAGGCTACAAAACCGCTGAAATTTGTTGCCATAACGGAAAGCTCATCCACACCGACCTTTGTTCTGCCCATATAATATTTTCCTGACGCATCCCATGTGGGGACAAGCACAACACGCATCATTTCTTCACTGTACATATCAATTGCCTTATTACAAAGCGTATAGGATGCATCGTTCTTCTGACGGTCATAATCTATCTTTTTAATGTGATACGATAATCTGTCAACGTATTCGACCTTGTCACGGACAACACCGTTCTGCAGAATGAGGGACTGCAGATTCTGATTGATTTGCGTTTCTTTGAATTGGTGAACCCTACCCGCAATTGAATTGAAGGTATTGCCGTTCTCTGTTACAAAGCTGTTATTTTCGGATGCCATTTCGTATAGGTAATTAAGAATCGCTTGGGATTCCTTATCAAGGTATGAAACTATGTCCATATACTCCATTTCGCTGAAGTTAGGCTTTTTAGTATTCTTCTTGAACGTATCCGTGTATTTTTCAATATAACATTCTTTATAGGCCAAGGTGATAAGCTTGATAACATTCTCACTGTCCAGGTGCTTGGTATATTTGGAAGCGTTGTATTCGACTGCAAATTCGGTCGAAATCAAATATTGCGACGGATCTTCGACGCTGCCCTGAACACATGGGTAAACAGCAAGGCAGTCGCGAAGCTGCTTTACCGTCACATCTTCAAATGCACCTTTTTTGATAGCAAGCTCAACAACCTCATCACTGATGATATCCGCCATATTGTATCGTGTACCATTGGAATTCAGAGCCTGTGAAGCTTCAGAATAGTTCAGTGCGACCACAGCATAAACGGATTTTTTCAATTCGAAATGATTGAAAACGCTGTACCCCATTGTCAGAATAAAACAAATAAGCAGCAGCCACACGTTAAAATATTCTGCCGTTTTGAAAATTTGTATACGCTCCGAACGGTTTACATTTTTTGAACGAAAATAGATTATCGCCGCCGAAATAACAAATATCAAACCGACAAGGATAAGAAACAGATTTTTTATAATTCCTGTCAGCACGTTACATAACCTCCGACATTAAAATTTAATGATATCGATAACAACCAATTCAGGCTGATTATTGATACGGAAGATATTCAAATTTTCGAGGCCGGAGCTTACAAATAACGGTCTGCCGGCAGCATTGTATCTTCCGTAAACGAAATCCCCGCTCCGTTCGGGGAACAATCCGCCCTCATGGGTATACAGCGGGCCGAGCACAGGGACACGCATAATACCGCCATGCGTGTGACCGCACAACATCAAATCGCCCCAATATTCCGGCTCGAATTCTTCAAATATCGTAGGCTCATGAACCGCCGTGATCTTTAAGTGATCGGTATCTCCATAGATGTAATCGGAAAACGCAGTTCCGGAATACGACCAGAAAGAGGAAGGATTAGAAGTCAGTGCACCGTAAATATCGACGGCCGTACCGTTCACGGTGATCGTATCCTTTTCGTTTTTCAGAACCTTCACACCTGCGTCCTCAAGCTTGTCCTCAAAGGAATCTTCGATATTCAGCAGAGCGGTTTCATCTCTGGTGTCCGGAGAGAATCCGAACTTCTCGTCAAGTTCTTTTTCGGTAAGCAAAAAATCATAGACGGTTTCTGCTTCGTTGTTGCCGTAGACGTAGTATGACGGTGCAATCTTCGCAAGCTCTGTCGCAAGTGAAACTGCAAAATCCAAATCGTCCGATGCCGAATTCACCATATCACCGGTACAGATAATAATATCAGGCTCTAAATCTTTGACACGCTCCAACAAATCCCGGTTATCTTTTCCGTATGATACACCGTGCAAATCGGATAGTTGAATCACGCGAACACTGTTTTCAACCTTTATATTGCCGGCACTGTAAAAGGTTTCTCTGAAATTTCTGTTCCCGATATAATTGCACATGACAACAATAATTGCAGATGCAATACATACAAAAATCATTCCAAGCACAAAAAATTTCAGCGTTTTAATATTCTTTTTGATTTTTGGATTCATGATCCCGCCGCTGTGTTTTTTCAAGATTCTTACTTTGGTTTTCTCTCCCGCCGCCGTATGAATCGATGCATATAACGGCTCTTGACACTTTTTCTTGAATAACTTTATATTTTCTGTTCCGTGGTAATATACAACAACCTCATTTTCGACTTCAGAGACGATTTCAAACGTATCTTCCCATGCATCGTATACTTCATTATCTGTAAATTGCTTAAAAAGTTCTTTGACTTGTCCCTGAAGATCCGGTGTATTTTCAATAT
Organism: Candidatus Flemingiibacterium sp.; assembly: GCA_045632605.1. Taxonomy (GTDB): domain Bacteria; phylum Bacillota; class Clostridia; order Oscillospirales; family CAG-272; genus Flemingiibacterium. The sequence continues at coordinate 26,768 of JAZQXA010000001.1, forward strand.
TATCTCTTTTATCCATAAATAATAAACCTTGCCTTTATTTCTGATATAGCTCGCAAGTTGCCTTGGCAACGTCTGCCCAACTGTATTTATTTAAAATAAATTCGTCCGCACCGTCTTTGAAGTGTTCAACAATTTCGTTGTTATCGCACAGAAGTTTCAGCTTTTCTGCAAGATCATCAACATTACCTTTTTCAAAATACATTGCTTTATCTTCAGCAACTGCTGTATTTTCCGGAATATCAGAGCATAAAAGAGCGTTTCTGTAAGCGAGGGCCTCCAAAAGACATAGGGACATTCCTTCAAGGTCGGAAGGCAATACGTTTATGTATGCGTTTGAATAGATCTCTTTTAAAAGATCGCCTGACACAAAACCTGTGAAAATAATATTCGGATTGCCCGCTGCTTTTTCTTTCAGCATTTTCACATAATCATCTGTATCGCTTGTATCTCCGGCAATGACAAGCTTTTTATCAGTTGTTATTTTTCCATACGCATCGATAAGGTAATGGATACCTTTTTCAGCAGTCAATCTTGAAACGACCAATATGTACTCATTCTTATGAAGCCCATACTTTTCTGTAATCAGCTCGGCCTCTTTTCGTTCAGGGCGATTAATTCCGTTGTGTATAATGGTTGTTTCTCGTCCGTATGTTTCCTTAAAATAATCGAAAGCCGCTTGACTTAATACGATCACCTCATCTGCGTGCTTTGCAAGCATCTTTTCGCCGAATTTGATGTATTTGGATACAAAACCCTTGCCCCATTTTTCCCTCTGCCAGTCAAGCCCATGAACCGTAGCAACGCATTTTTTGCCAAACAGCTTTGGTATCCACAGTGCTGCACAAGGACCTTCCGCATGGAAATGGATTACGTCATAGCTTCTGAATGAAGCAGCAATTGCGGCAGTGAAAGAAGCTATCATTGCAGCAAAACCGCGAATATTGAGAGTCCATGCTTTTTTTAGCTTTACACCTTTATACATATGGTTCTGGGTGGTTCCCACATATTCATTTTCAACCTTATCAGATGAGCGGTTGTAGCAAGTGACCTCATGTCCCATTTCAACCAGCATAGGACAAAGAGTCGTCAAAACATTTTCGATTCCGCCTCTTCTTGACGGAACAACTTTATGCCCAATCATAGCAATCTTCATTTTTATCACTCCAAATTCATGTTATCTGCCCGTAGCGGTGAGCATTACAATAGGTGTTTTCAGCATAATCAGTAAGTCATTGCGATAGGTTCTTGTCTGTATATATTCGATATCCATTTCAACCCACTGTTCAAACGGGATATCGTTTCGGTTTTTCGAAATCTGCCAGGTGCAGGTTAAGCCCGGTGTCACGAGAAGACGTAATCTCTGATAATCGGTGTAGTGCTGAACCTCTCTCGGAAGCGGCGGTCTGGGACCTACTAAAGTCATATCCCCCTTGAGAACATTGAAAAACTGCATCAGCTCATCGAGCGAGAGCTTACGCAACCACTTACCTACACGGGTAATGCGAGGATCGTTCTTGATTTTGAATACAGGACCGTCCATTTCGTTCTGCTTTGCAAGCTCTTCGATCATTTTATCTGCATTTGCACGCATGGTTCGGAATTTGTACATATAAAATTCTTTTCCGTGCCGTCCTACTCTGATCTGCTTGTAGAACGGTCCGGCGCTGGGATCATCGATAACGATAATGATTGCGATAATAGCCATCAACGGAAGAAAGAATAACAATATAAGTGTTGCAAAGAAAATATCAAACAGTCGTTTTCCTCGCCAAAATGTCGCATATGATTTTTCAATAATTGCTTCCAGTTTTTCTCTTGTGCGCTCGTCTACTTGGTCTTGCTCTATGTAAGGCATTACATCACGCTTCTTTCTGATAATGTTATTACAGAATTATATTCTGTTTTTCTGTTTTGAGATAAGTAAAAATTTTGAAATACTACATTTTCGGCTTTCAAACTGCCCCTGTGGACATCATAATATCCGGGATGAAACAACACTTCTATATCCTTTTTTCTTTTTGCGGCCACCTTAATATATTTAGGTAAGATTTTGCTGATCCTGTCCTTATCCATTTTACCGGAAAAAAGAATTCCGCAAAAACAAGAAAAGGGGATCTCATCTTTCTTTACGTGTGTTTTATTTATCAGCCACAGTAATTTGAGAAGCCATTGTTTTATAATATTTACCGGACTGTATGTGAGATAAAGCGACGGTGATTTCAAATATGGCGAAATAGGTTCAGCCGGGATACGCATATGCTTTATTTCGATGTTTTCATCGTGCAGCACCTTGAGCAAAGCTTTGAATACAGCAGGAATCATATGCGTATGCTGGTGGCTGTCAATGCAAAAAGGCATATCATCGGGCAAAATATTTTTCCAATGCAATACCTGTGCTCGAATCTCTTTATATATCTGTTTCTCGAATTTCCGTCTGTGAAATAAGCTGAGCTTAAAAAGATCTGCAAAACTATATTTAAGGCATCCGTTTTTGTCTGCAATCAGATCGATCTCGTCAGCCTTTGCCATACATTTTCCTTCAACAAGATTCAGATGTAATGAAAGTTGAACTTTCTTATTATTACAAATTTGTTTAAGATCAACTTTATCGAAGTTTGGTAAAACACTTACTCTATGTAAAGCGCCTTCATTAATGCATTCTTGTATATGCATTGAAGATATTTCATCTAAACCATAGTCATCAGCACACAAGAATACCAATTATTTAACGCCCTCTTCCCCAAGTTTAATGATTACCGTATCACCACTTACCATAATGCAATTTGTACACGGCCATATTCCCATAGACTGTACATCATCGCTCTCAATCAGAGACTTCTTTTCATCTCCGCTGACAAACGTATATTCCTTTCCGCAGTAATCAACGAGTGCACTGCAAAGTACACTTTGTCCTACCATTTCGTCGTCTGCACGAATGATATATCCGTCGGTAATTCCGGTAATATCCGGTGGAAGTGCCGTGCTGTACGCTTCGCTGTCAGCAAGAGCCCCGATTACGAGAAGCTTACTGCAGTCCTCAGCACCGGGCGTCTGCTCAATGCGGTCTGCGATGCGAACCAAAACACCGTATGATTTTTCATAAGCGATCTGTGCTTTGTGATAGCTTACGTTTGCTGTGACTACCTGATTTGCTGTCAGCACCACAGCGATAAGAAATACAGACCAGCATTTTACGGCAGTCCGCTTTTCCGACAATCCATCGTTTCTCTCGTACATGATGAGGAACATCAAATAGAAAATAACGTACCCCATCCTCATAAGGTTATGATAGTCAACACTCGCATTGATAAATGCAAGAATACACGCTCCCGGTATCAGCATAACTGCGAAAAAGGCTGTCATGGCAAGCACAATCGGCTTCTTATAAAGCTTGTTATGCACGATGCGCTGAATATAAAGCACGACCGTAAAAACAAGCATACCAATATTCAGGACAACGTACACGCTGAGTCTGCCCGACAGAGCAAAAAAGAAGTCAAGGAAGGTTTCCTTAATCACATAAAGAGAAGCAGCTAAATCAAGTCCCGAAAGCGATGCGGCTGCATTGACACCCTGGTATTCAAGAAGTTCCGTCGAAAAAACAGCCAGCAGAAGCTTCAGCACAGCAAAATATAAAACTCCGCCGATGATACCGGTGAAAAGCATATGCACAGATTTTTTGAGAACCGGCTTCCATTCTGTTTCGCCCGACATCAGTTTATCGATCAAGTGCATCAGAAGAATCATAACCGGTACAGTGATATACGCCTGATAAACTCCCATGGACAGCGCAAGAAGAATTGCCCCAAATATGTATTTCGGCTTCTCACATGTCATATAATATGCCGCAAGTACCGACATGAAAAATGCAATGCTGTAGCCGTCCGCCACATAGTTATACATCATCACTGACGTCACCGTCGGGAAGGAAACGATAACTGCGCCAATCATAGCGGCAGTGATGTTTTTCTTTATATCAAATATCTTACAAATGACTACCGCACCAAGCGCATGAAAGACGATTGCGGTGATGCCGCTGAGAAACGGCAGGTCATAAAATGAGCCGAACGAGCACACAACCGGCAGAAACCATCTTCCGATAGCAAGCATATTTTGAGAGTCGTATCGGAATACAAGTGAATCCCAGTTCGGAAGCCAATTCGTAATTTTATAAAAATGTGCAAATAGTCCAATAATAATTGCCGAGAAGAAGCAGGCCTTCCATTGCGGCAGGATGTATTGATTAAGTTTTTTCAATGATTTTTCAGGCACGCTTACCACTCCAACCACTTGAATTTGTATAGAAATTTCCCATAAAGCGTATTATACAGCTTTACCCCGAGAATTCGCTTCAGAAACAGCGTACGTTTGGCGGTCGGGGATATCCACGATGCGCAGTAATGATGTATGGAATATGTGTTTTCTGTTATGATCTTTTTACCCGTATAATACTTAATCGGGCAGAGATACTCTTCAGGAAGCATATGGATTCCCAAAAACATCTGATCCTTGATCGCTAAATCCATACCGAGCTTTTTCAGCGTTTCGGTGTTTCTATCGGGACATGGTGTCATATCATACGTCCCATCCGGGCGAACGAACGAAATGCCGTTGTAATCCTTCAAAAACGCACCGACAAGCTCATTGCCTTTTTCGCAAGCAAATCCAAGACCGGTCGCAACAATACCATTATCGTCAAAGCCCATATAACCGTTGTCTTTTATAAGCTCATCAAGGGACTTTATCAGTTCCACATCCGTGTCAAGATATATTCCGCCATGTTCGTAGAGCACCTTCAGTCTTGCATAGTCGCTTACAAATGCCCATTTTTTCGCTGCGTAAGCTTCTCTCGCATATTGGTTCTCTGTTACATCGAAATTGTCCTCATTCAGACAGATGATTTCATATCCGGGACAATATTTTTTCCAGCTATTTATGCATTTTTCGGCAAGTGAGGGCATTTCACCCCTTCCGAACCAACAATAATATATGACCTTTGGTATACTCATAATTTTTTCTTTCTCCCAAGTAGCTCGAACGCACATTTTAGTGCACTTCTGTTTACGGTGAAGTTCACCAGCAGATACAATGCCGCAATCCACACCGAGTGAAGCATTCCGCAAAGCACCAGCTTCCAGAACGCAAGTCCGCTGAACGTATCCACAAAGAACACCGCCATAACCACGGCGAAAACCGCAAGATTTGCAAGCAGGATCCGGTAGGTACACAGCTGACTTCTCTGAAGAATTTTCCTATTTGAATGATATATGGTAACAACGCCGCGATACAGAAGCGCCGCAAGGGTTCCGAATATAGCGCCGCAAATCCCCATAAAAAAGATAGCAACGACAGATACCGTAATATTTATGACCATTTCCCAGATTGCATGGGAACGCGTCTTTGCAAAATCTCCTGCGTATTCGATAATTCCGCTTGAGGGCATTTTGGCGTTGGCGGCAAGCTGCATGAGCACAAACAGAAAAACAAGCCATACGTTTGTGTACTCGGCATCGTCAATGCCGCTTGTATAGATTTGGATAAGCGGCAGAAGAAAAACAGCCATCAACGTATAAACGAGATATGTTCCCATGATGTAAAATGTTTCATATGCGTTATATAGTCTATCGAATTTTTCTCTGTCTGTATGAAACATCTGCCCGAGTGCAAAAGTAAAGGACGAAACAACGCTTGTAATAAAATTCTGCACTTGTGAAAAGAAAATATTATAGATGGCGTAAATACTTACCGCTTTGAAATCACATAGCACGGAAATCAGTATCACGTCGGTATTGTTGAACACCATACCGGAAAGCTGGTGCACCAAAACCGAGTTTTTCTGTGAGATTGCACTGTAATCAGGTTTCACCTTCAAATCGAGCCATGTATATCTGCGTTTTGCATACACATACAGATACACAAGCTGTGCAAGATACAGAACACAGTATACCAACTGAATCAGCACAAGGCTGTCACACAAAAGCAAAACAAGTATCTTACCTACATTGGAGACGATTTGCAGTACTGTTTCTGCGTTGTTTAGGACGTACTTTCGTCCGTCAACCTCCATCAAAATACGATATTTTGCCTGTACAAAGTAGCTGAACAAAGCAGGCAATGCGGTCAGTATGATAAGGAAGAAGACCGTCCAGCTGTCTATCGAGGTCGGAATCACAAAGGAATAGATAACGGCGATTACCAAAACAATGCCAAGATAAAGAATACCGGTTCGCTTATAGTAGGAATCCGTAGCCGCAAGTACGGCATTGGCACTCTGATAATCCTTTTCTCCGATTCTCTTATAAAGAGCCTGGGTGGTGGCAAGCCCCACTCCCGCCTCCAAGAGGAAGAGATAAACGAAAATCTGTTTGATAGTGGATAAAACCCCGTTAACCTCCGAGCCGAAATTTTCAAGATACAATCTCGGCAGGAGAAAGCTCAGTGACAGCAAAACTATCTGATACAAAAAAGAGGATATCAAATTGTGTTTTATTCTTGAATCCTGTCCGGTCACTTAAGCACCTCCTCACATCTGAAACAAACAAAATACAGCCCAGATTTCCTCAAAGGCTGTATTATGCTATCTGTCATAACGCTGCCTCAGTTTACACGATTTTCTCCATAATCCCAAAGCACTACTTATACAGTGTTGCAAACATAATCACTCGTAGCATTTTCTTTTGGAATGATTCTTCCGGGATTTCCGAGTACTATGCTGTGGTCGGGCACATCAAAATTAACATATGTTAAAGGAGCGATAAGCACATCGCTTCCAATCGTTATGTTGCCGACAATAACAGCATTGGCTCCGATCCAACAGTTATCTTTTATAACCGGAGTACCTTTCCGCTTTCCGCGGTTTTCCGTTCCGATCGTAACACCTGTGGCAATATTTATGTTTTTACCAAGCCTCGCTTCGGGATGAATAATCACTCGTCCCAAATGACCGATATAAAGCCCCTCTCCAATGCTTGTTCTTGCAGGTATTTGAATCTGCGTTTTGTTTGAGAGATGCATAAGCCTTAACATATAGAAAAGCTTAAGTGGCATAAATTTACACAAATTTGCTTTTCTGAATGCGGCAATATACTTCAGTTCAAGTGGGCGAAATACCTTCTTTAAAAACGGTTCTCCGCCGTTTCCGTAATAACGGTATAAATCTTTTTTGAAAATGTTATTCATATGGGTATTCCCCTCTATATTCATACAGCTGAAACATTAATTCTTCGCAAAAACCCAAAGAGTATCACGGGCATCGGCAATATCGTCGCTCAAATTATGCACCTTTAAAATAACAGTTTCACCGTTCAGTTTTTTATATGTAACGGTTGGCATATTGCCTTCAGCGATTTGACGCTTGATTGCGTCATAATTAATAAAGTTCAGTATTGTTCTGTGATAATCGGGATGTACAGAATTTTCAACGTATTTTTTCACAAGCTTTGAAAAATTCTCTTCTTTTTCTTTATATCCAAGATAAGAAGGCATGAGAATTCTGCTTGCACAGTCGGTATCCAAGGATACTCTGTAAATACCGTTGTAGTGTTCTTTCACTATCGACAACATGGCATCAATCTCTTTGATACCGGTCTTAGTGCATACGTAGGCTTCCTCTTTTTCGTCGGGGTTGTCGTGTTGCTCCTTATCCTGATAATACTTCGCCTTTTCTTCGTACATTCGAATCTCTGCCTCGCGAACCATTTCATCACAGCTATTATTTTGTGCTCTGTACGACAGACCGACTGCCACATGATAACCGCGCGTATTCAATTGCTCGATAAATACTGAGATACCGTGCTTGACATTTTCCACGTCAACACCTTGTATGAACACAAGATACTCATCTCCGCCCATACGGTAAATGCTGTGT
>JAZQXA010000002.1:0-19763 GCA_045632605.1 Candidatus Flemingiibacterium sp.
ATTGCCGCCGCAACAGCGGCGAAAACTCCGGCAGTTCCTCCTCCGATTACAACAACATCCGATATTAGATTTTCAGATATTTCTCTTGTATATAACATATTTAGCTCATTTTATTGACTTTTTGATAAAAATAATTTATAATAAAATAAACAGCAAGCAAAAGCGGATTATATTCAACAAATCCCTCATATAGTTACATTATATCATGACATATCCAAGCTGTGAATGAAAATAATTATATAAATTTTATAATATATTAAATCAGGAGTATTATGTTGAGTGCAGAAATTATACACAGAGAAGAATTTATGGTGAAAAACGGATGTCATTTCACAGACAGTCTTATAATACTTTTAAGCGGAAGCTTCAAATGCCGCATTTCAGATACTGATTTTCAAGCCAATCCATACGATATATTTGTTTTTAACCGCAATTCAACTTTCAGACGAAATGTAATTCATCCTATAGAGTGCATTTATATTCAGTTTGAACGATTTCCAGTTCTTCTTGATGATGGAATACTCAAAATAAAAGATATCCCAAGAATCCAATCCACAATAAAATATCTTACTGCGGCAATACATTCGAACAATCACACTCTGACAGAGCATTTTATAAACGACATTTTTTCTGTAAACCGGTTAAGCCTTAACGTCCAAACGGCAACAGCAGATATAGTCACCGACTGTATTGATTATTTAAAAAATAACAGCCATAACAAGATCGACCTTGATATTATTTCAAGAGAATTTGCGCTTTCAAAGCAGTCGCTCATTTCAAAATTCAAAAATTATATCGGTAAAACACCAATGGAATATTTAAGCGAACTGCGTCTTTCCAGTGCAAAAGAGCTTCTCGTAAACAGCGATATGCCAATATATGAAATCGCAGAAAACTGCGGATTCGAAAACATATATTATTTCAGTAATAAATTTAAGCATAATATAGGATATTCCCCATCCGCATACCGAAAATTTTTCAGGCTGTGAATACATATATATTTTCGATTCATCCAAAAAGGCGAACACGAACCATAGCTTTTTGATATTTTACTTTTTTCTGCTCTTGTGATATAATATAGTATATTATTTGTAATTTCAGAAGATATAAATGGGAATACTCGTAAACGCCTGCACAATTTTGCTCGGTGGGATACATAATTCTATTTTTCAGCGTTTTCAATCTTCTTTGCGAAAAGAAGCAGTAAGATAAAAATGTAAACATGATTCCGGCGATTCTTGTAATTATATAATTCAGTGTCGCATCAAATCTTTGGAGGTAGAAATGACCATACAGCAGTGTATATACGCGCTCGAAATCGCAAGAACCGGCTCATTCAGCAGAGCCGCAAAGCAGCTTTTTATTGCGCAGTCCAGCCTTTCAAGCAGCATTAAAGCGCTCGAAACAGAGCTTAATATAACTATATTCGAGCGTTCGAAAAACGGTATTTTCCTGACTGCAGAGGGAGCGGAATTTGTCCGATATGCCGAGCAGATAGCCGAACAGAACGATTTTATAATGAACCGCTACAGTGCTCCTGCTGACAGAAAGAAGCTCTATGTTTCAACACAGCATTACGATTTCGTCGCAGATATTTTCTGTCGTTTGCTCCGCGAAACATCAGATGAAAATTTCGATTTTTCCATACGCGAAATACAAACCTATGAAGTAATCCGTGAGGTTGAAACCGCATACAGCGACATCGGTATAATTGCAATAAAGGACAGCGACTTCGACATTATGAACCGCTACCTCAGCAAAAAAGGACTATCCTTCACACAGTTTCTTAAAGTACCGCCGCACATTTTCGTAAGGCGCGGACATCCCCTTGAAAGCATCGAATGCTTATCATACGAAGCTCTGCGCACATATCCGTATGTGTCGTACGAGCAAGGCTCACACAACAGCTCATTCTTCACCGAGGAGCTTGCTGACGGTTTAACTGCATCAAAGCACGTAAAAATCAGCGACCGTGCAACTCTCATGAATGTCTTGTTAACGACAGACTGTTATACCGTCGGAACTGGAATAATCCCATCCGCACTGAACGGCGGAAAAATTGTATCTCTGCCTTTCACAAGTGACTCCTTTTACCGTATAGGATATATCCTGCGAAGTGACCGAAACATCTCGGAGCTGACTAAAAATCTCATTGAGCTTCTCGCAGAATTTGCGGTGAAATATAACACATAAAATTATCGCACGGTATTTGCGCCGTGCGATTTTTATTATATAAGCAAAGACACTGCATGAGTAAATGAACACAGCAAGATGCCGATAACAGTTGGAATGAGCATAGCCAATATCGTATATCCAAAACTTCCGGTTTCTTTTTTTATTGTCAGTACAGTGGTAGAGCAAGGGAAATGGAATACGGTCAGTATAAGCATATTTATATACTGCAGTGTTCCCCACCCGTTTTCGGCAAGTATAACCGCAATTCCGCTGTCTGTACCAAGCACACCGGCTGACGTATATCCCATCAGTATCAGCGGCAGTACAATTTCGTTTGCCGGAAAACCGAGAATAAACGCACATATAACAACACCGTCAAGCCCTATAAAACTCCCAAACGGCTCAAAAAAAGCGGTAATATGCGAGAATAAACTCATTTCACCGACATACACATTTGCGAGCAGCCATATTACGATTCCGGCCGGTGCCGCAACTGCCGCCGCACGTCCGAGTACAAACAGTGTACGGTCAAATACCGAGCGTACAATCAGCTTTCCGATTTGCGGTTTTCGATATGACGGAAGCTCAAGCGTGAAGTTTGACGCAACGCCTTTCAGTATCGTTACAGAAAGTATTTTCGACACCAGTAATGTCATAATCACGCCGCCGACAACGGCTCCAAGCATCACAAGTGCCCCAATTCCGCCGGCTGCTGTACCCGCGCAAAGCAAAGCCGACACCGTGATAAGTATCGGGAAACGCCCGTTACACGGCATAAAGCTGTTCGTCAATATAGCAGTAAAGCGTTCTCTGGGCGAATCAATGATACGGCAACCGACAACGCCTGCCGCATTACATCCCAGCCCCATACACATAGTAAGTGCCTGCTTACCGCAGGCTGAACATTTATAAAATGCGCCGTCTAAATTAAAAGCAATACGTCCGAGAAGCCCAAGGTCTTCCATAAGTGTGAAAAGCGGAAAGAATATCGCCATCGGCGGAAGCATAACTGCGATAACTCTAAAAAGTGTACGTACCATTCCGAGAACAAGTAAATCACGCAGTCCGTCCGGCAAAATATCCGCAAGCAAATAGAGCTTTCCCTCAAGCATGTCAAAAGCCGACTGCAGCGCAGCAGACGGATAGTTTGAACCGATTATTGTCAGATAAAAAACCCCGGCAAGCATAATAAGCATCAGCGGTATCGACAGTATCGGATGTGTTATAATCTGGTCGATTTTGCGGTCACGTTCACTGTAACCGCATATCCCCCGGCTGCACGAAACAGCCTCGCAGGCAATTCCCTCTGATATGATTATCGGACGTGCGAGCAGCATTTCTTCAAAATTTCCGTCTGCAGAGAGTTTCTCCTTTGCCTCTGTCAGTATCGGATCATCAGATTCACTTTTTAACCACTGTTCGATTATCTGCCCACGGGAATAGCCGAGCGCAGTAAGTTCGGTAATTTTTTCTTCGGTTTCCGGCGGATATCTCAGCGGATATGTTCTCTTTTCTTCCGGCGATTCTGCAGCTTTGCGTATTGCGGTGCAAAGCTCATCAAGTCCTGCGCATTTCCGCGCGCTTGTTACCACAACCGGAACACCGAGCCTTAATGAAAGTATATCGGTGTCAACCGTTATTCCACGTTTTTTCGCTTCATCTATGAGGTTCACGCAAACGACAACACGCGGTGTGAGTTCAATTATCTGCAAAGCAAGCGGCAAGCTTCTTTCAAGGCTTGTCGCATCGCATACCACAACCGTAACATCCGCTCTTTCACTCTGTATAAAATCTCTCGCAACCTCTTCCTCGGGAGAATGCGATCGCAGTGAATAAGTTCCCGGCAGGTCAACAAAGGTTATACCCTCGCTTTGTGAATGTCCGACTGCTGTGGCAACAGTCTTTCCGGTCCAGTTTCCCGTATGCTGGTCAAGTCCCGTAAGCGCATTAAAAAGCGAGCTTTTTCCAACATTCGGGTTTCCGGCAAGCGCCGCAATATATTTCATGCATTTCACAAGCTCACCGCCTGTACCCGCACCTTTCCCGACCGAGGAATGTGTCAGTCCCATTTTTCTTCACCGCCTCTAATCTTTACAAGCCGCGCCGCATCACACCTGAGCGCAATAACCGCTCCACGTACAAGATATGCACTCGGTCCCCCAAGCGATGCTGTCGCTATACATTTAACGTGCGTCCCCGGAACAAAACCAAGGTCGTACATCCGATGCTGTAATTCACTTTGTTCCACGCTGTATATGACAGCCGTATCTCCCGGAAGAATTTCCGACAGACAGGCTTTATTTTTCAGTGCTTTTTGATTTTTCAAAATATCACCTCGGTACAGTATATTAAAAAACCGGCGGCTTGGTTTGCCGGTATGAGAAGCAGATTTTTAATAAAAGCACCAATATGCGCAATATATTATCGCTTGGGGTTGATTTGCAGACTAAAATATGTTATACTGTATATAATAAAGATAATTTTGGAGGACTTATGAAAATAGTTGTTCTTGACGGTTTTGCCGTTAACCCCGGTGATTTGAGCTGGGATTTTTTCAAAAAATACGGAGAGGTCGAGGTCTTCGACAAAACTCCCGACTCGGAGTGTGCCGAAAAATGTATTGGTGCAACAGCAGTTTACACCAACCGCTGCAAGATTACATCAGAGCTGCTTGATACCTGCCCGACAGTAAAATATGTATCCGCGCTCGGAACCGGATTTGATATGATAGACATCGAAGCCTGCAAAGCCCGCGGTGTTGCAGTTGTAAACATTCCGGCTTATTCATCTCCTTCTGTGGCACAGCTTACAATACAGTTTTTACTGACACTGCACGCAGATCTTGCAGGTATGCAGGGCATCGTCAAGGACGGAATGTGGACCGGAATTCCCGGATATCTGTATCAGAATGTTCCCTTCACTGAGCTTAAAGGCTTAACGCTCGGACTCATCGGTTGCGGCGGAATCGGTCAAACTGTTGCAAACATCGCATCCGCACTCGGGATGAATATTCTTGCGCACACGGCGCATCATCACGAGGACACCGACACCGTAAAATACGTTTCTCTTGACAAACTCCTTGCAGAGTCGGATACAGTGTCACTCCACTGTCCTCTAAACGACTCAACACGCGAACTCGTTAATGCGGAATTCATCTCGAAAATGAAGGACGGTGCACGTCTTATAAACACTTCCAGAGGTGCTGTCCTTAATGAAAAAGACGTAGCAGATGCGCTTAACAGCGGCAAGCTCGCCGGTGCGGCACTCGATGTATTGGCAACCGAGCCGGCACTCCCCAACAATCCGCTTCTCACAGCAAAAAACTGCATTATTACCCCCCACATCGCATGGGCAAGTAAAGCGGCAAGAACCCGTCTGCTCACAGTGCTTGACAATTCGCTCGGTAACTTCATCGAAACCGGCATCGGACTCAATAGAATCGTTTAAAGGTGAACAAAATGAAAGCATATGAAAGACTTATAAAATACGCATCCTTCCCAACAGCATCAGACGAAAACAATGAGCACTGTCCGTCAACTCCATCTCAAACGGAATTTGCAAAAGCTCTCGAAAGCGAGCTTTACGAGCTTGGACTGACCGAAATCACTCTTGATGAAAACGGCTATCTTTTTGCCACCGTACCGGCGACCGAGGGGTATGAAAATTCCCCAGTTATCGGCTTTATTGCGCATATGGACGTTTCCCCTGAGGTTGAAGACAAAAACGTATGTGCTCACACTGTTGAATATAACGGCGGAGATGTAGTGCTCAATGACTCACTCAACATCGTTATGACCGAACAGGAATATCCGATTCTGAAAAAATATATCGGCAAAACACTCGTTATCACCGACGGAACAACGCTTCTCGGTGCAGATGATAAAGCCGGCATCGCCGAAATAATCACCGCAGCAGAATTACTCCTTGCCGATAAAACCATCCCACACGGCAAGATTCGCATCGGCTTCACTCCCGACGAGGAAATTGGAAGAGGCGCAGACCTTTTCGACGTTGAAAAATTCGGTGCAAAATGGGCATATACCCTTGATGGCGCAATGTTCGGCGAGGTTGAATATGAAACCTTTAACGCTTCCTCGCTTAAGGTTGAAATCACCGGAAAGAGCATTCATCCCGGAGCGGCAAAGGATACGATGATAAATGCTTCCGTTGTTGCACACGAATATATGGCGCTTCTTCCCGCACTCGAACGTCCGGAGCATACAAGCGGATATGAAGGTTTCTATCATCTTACCCATATGGAAGGTGCCGTTGAGAAAGCAACGCTCCATTTTATAATCCGTGACCACGATTTTTCAAAAATGGAATACCGCTGTGATTATGCACGCCGTGCGGCAGAAGAATTAAACAAAAAATACGGCAACGGTACAGTCAAAGTGGAAATAAAAGAAAGCTACCGAAACATGAAGGAAATGATCGTTCCCGAATGGCATCTTATCGACAATGCATACGCCGCAATACGCACACTCGGCGGTGAACCGATGAGCTGCCCGGTTCGTGGAGGTACAGACGGAAGCCGACTTTCGTTTATGGGACTTCCCTGCCCGAACCTCGGAACCGGATCACACAACCACCACGGTAAAATGGAATTCGCTTGCGTCGAGGAAATGGAACGCTGCGTCCTGCAGGTTATCGAAATCGCAAAGCTTTACGCTGAAAAATAAAAATAAGATACAAAAGAGCATCAGCCGCCTCGCTTATGGAGAACGGCTGATGCCTTTTTATGGAGATAAGAAGAAAAACGCGCTTATTTAATCAGTCACCTTGACAAATATGTCAACGTAAGTGGACCCGGTAACTTCATTTACCGAAACACGCGGACAAAGCTGTTTTGAGCGTACATCTATAGGAATAGAATAACACAGTACCGTTTGGTCTGAATATCAGCGGCAACACGTACAGCCATTTTTATCTTGTGACCGTATTTTCCCTCATATTTATGAACCAGCGCATCAATTTCACGCATGAATTCATTCATAATCTCAACACCGTCATATTCCATGCCATGAGAAAAGAGTGTTATCTCACGCTGATAGTCAAGCTCAACACCGTATGCATCATATCGGTTAAGTGTATCGTTTATAGCAGTAAGCAGGAGCTCGCTTATTTCGTCATACCTATAGTTCAGTTAGCAATCCTGATATGAGGAAAATTGGTGGTCCTGAACGCCGCGCACCTTGATATATTTGAGCGGCTTTTGAAGCGTGATACAGAAATCTGCCTTGAGCCAATTATTGTTTATGAAAACTCGGTTATATCCTCCTACAGAAGTTCCGTCAGTATAGTAAAACTGAATCTGAAGCATTGAAATTTCGTCGTGATTTGCTGTACGGAAATATCCGGTGAACTTATATGTACCGGAAGCTATTTCTGATGACGGATAAAAGTTGAAATAGAGGCACGGAGTGACAACCCGTGCCTCTATGTATCATTCTGCAACTTCAACAGTTACTTCTGCGTGATTGATTGTGTAATCAACCGAAGAAAGAATTTCAGCAACCATATATGTGCCGCCGTGAGCCGCAACCGTAATTTCATAGCAGAGGAGCTTATCGTATAAACCGATAGGTATGAGCAAATTCCATACATCCGGATTTATTCCTATTGCTTAAAAATCAGAGTTCAAAGCCTTCTTTTCCTCGTTCGGAAAATGGGTTTCAAATCTGAAATAGTTGTACAGACTTAAATAAATACATTAAAAATCTTGTCGTCTTCGTACGACGGAATATTGGAACCGGATGCATAGTCACACATCTTTGTTTCATAAGTTCCGTCAGCATTTGTGAACTTGACGTTGAATGCATAATTTACATTCTCTGCATCTATAGGGGTAACCTCAACCTTATAACCTTTGTGTGCAACCGTATCGGAGTTGAACATTTCTTCTTCGGTGTTGCCGAGAAGCTTTGAACGTGTAAGAAGAAGCGGACCGTAAACGAGCGTTGCGCGTTTGTCCCATGTCATTATATCTTCAGGCACCGATGTATCCTCGATGTAACGTCTTACGCGGTAGTCCGGGCAATAGAAGCGTTCGGGAGTTTCAGCAAGCTCGCGCAAAACAATCTTCATCTGGAAATCGAGGCAAATTACTGTCGCACCGCTGTCAAGGGAAACGGTGAAGTAACCATTATCCGGCTCGATTTCGCTTCCGTTAAGATGCGTTTTCTCGCTCCATGATGGTATACAGAGTTTAAGGTCGAAGTCGCGCTTTGCGTCAACAGCGATAACTGCCTTTCCGTTTTTCAGATATGAGCCGCTGATCGTGATGTCGGCAATGTCACATTTGGCTGTAAAATCAGAGTAAAGGTTAATAACAAGACCGTCACCCTCGCGCATAACAAAGCTTTCTGCGGCATTTACATATCCGCGCGGCATATTGTTTACACAGCAGTGGCTGTACTGCAAATCAGCCTGTCCCTTATTTGTCATGTGACGACCGACGCTGCGTACTCCGCGAGCTCCCCATGTTCCGTCGCGGTAAGAACCGGCAAGGAAAGGATTGTAGAAGCTGAGCTCGAATGTATCCATATACTTTACATCACCGGTCAGACGGTAAAGCTCCGAACAAATTCTCAGCCAGTGAATAACATCGCAAGGCTCGGAAATTGCGTTCGGATACAGCCATGCGTTCGAGAATTTATGATTGAATCCGACGGAGAATACCGTATTCTGCTCATGCTTCCATACTTGCTCATAAAAGTTCTTCACAGCGGTGAGATACTTTTCTAATCCGGTTATGCGGTAAAGTTCAAGTACGCCGTCGAAGCAGGACATCATCTCATATGCCTTTGCCCAAACCTCCGGTTCGGGATACCACTCGTGAACCGGCTTATTAGAAAGAGCATTTGCTAAAATATTGGGAAGTGTGCCGTCCGGTCTTTCCCAATCCTTTACGATAGAGAACGCAAAGTCGAGATATTTGCTGTCGCCCGTATGGCGGTAAAGCACAAGAATCGGCTTGAGAATTGAGCCAGCCGGCAGACCGTTAAACGAACCGCACTCGGAAATCTTAATTTTCAGGCGCGTCAGCATCGAGATAAGCTGGTCGGCGAACTTAACCGCCGCATCGAAGATAACCTTGTCTTCTGTCAGCTCATACGCCTCGATAAGTCCCCAAAGAGTGTATTTTCTGCACCATACGTTCTAGTTGAAGTTCCAGGGGCTTCCGAATATCTTTCTTCCCTCCTCGGGGGCACACGGAAGCACGTTTTCGGGATTCTTGTACGAACCGATATATCCGTCATCGTCTGCGGTAGCAATGGTATCAAGCACCGCTTTATGTATAAATTCAGTAAGTTCGGCATTTGCTTCGTATTTTGCAACACGGCAGGCGGATATAATCCATTTACCCCAAAATTCGCCTCGCCACATACCGACGGGGAGTATATCGTCATCGCGAATACGGAACTAATTTTCAGTTTCGCGATAAACCTCGTTCCGTGCGTGTGCAGACTTTACACGTCCCCAGAAAAATGCATCTGCCTGGGTACTGACAGGACCGGCAAATTTAATAGTGCCGAGTGGGAGTGCATCAACTCGGTTTGAAGCTTTATACCTTACCATAAGAATCCTCCAAATAGAATTAATTAAATCAAAATTATGCGTTTGCCGCTGTCGTGTCAAAATTACAGAAAATTGTCAAAACACAGACCTGATTCGGGCATAACAACGGCTCTATAAATATTATACCATATTACAGAAAATAATAAAGGGGGTATCCTACACATTTTTACGTCTTTTTTTTAAGATTTACTCCCGTGTTATATTCTTCAAAAATAATATATATAAACACAGCTTCATTCTTATGATTTTTATCCCGTAAAACAACTGTTTTTTCAAATAAAACTACGTCCTTTTTTATAAAAATCAGTCAGGATACCAAAAAGCATCCTGACATGAAAATATAATTATTATTTGCTGTTTTTACGCCACTTGCTCGGCGATGTACCGTACTGTTCACGAAAACGTCTGTGAAAGAAGCTGTTGTTTTCATAGCCGACCGCTTCTGCAATAGCGGCAACGGGAATATCACTTTGCAAAAGCAGACGTTCCGCTTCCGAAAAACGTCTTTCCTTGACAAGATCGGAGAATGAGGCACCGAAAAGCTCCTTGACCCGTCTGCTCACATAAGGTGCAGTCATTCCCACCGTTTCTGCAAGCTCGGTGAGCGTTGCTGTGCGGTAATATGTTTCAAGATAATCTCCGATACGTCTGCGCAGTGAATCTTCTTCGCCCTCGCCCGCTGAACTGTGAACAAGCAGAGCCGGACGTGTTTCGAGATAACGGAAAATCAGAGAAAGTGTATCCGCATTAATCGCCTGAGGAGTATCAGGTGTGAGAACCGTATCACGTATCAGATTTTCGAGCAGATTCTGTAGCGCATAATCTTCTTTCACTCTGTAAATCAGATATACCGGTTTGCCTGTATCAGCGTGCTCACCGTCCGCAAATTCCTTGAGATTCGGATTACTGCGAAATCTTGCCGCGGCATATGAAATAAAATCAGAAGAAATAATATAATTCACCGCAACATCATCTGCTCCCGAAGCCATAATCGAATGCTTCACGTGCCGATTCATAAGCAAGAGCTCCCCTGCCTTTAGTTTATACATACTTCCCTCAATAAAATGAGTAACCGAACCTTCACAAACATACATCATTTCAATATAATTATGCGAGTGTATGGGAATATTGACAAAACGTATGTGTGTATGCGTACTAACCATCTGACTGCTGCCGATAACATTCCAGACATAATCCCGGCGACGAAGCGGCAGGTTATCAAACAGCATGGGGCTTTCTGACATTGCGCTCTCGCTCATAGACATAAGCGAGCGTTCGTTATCAGAAATACGCGATATATGTTCGAGAATCTTTGCATCCATATTATTTATAACTCCTTTTCTTTGTTTGTTGGGAGTTTGCGAAGCCATACAATAGTTTTTGAAACAATTTCGGTGCTTATTCGTATTTATGCCGTTACAGTTATTTTCCCGAGCTGATTTTTGCACGATAGCTCTCGACTTCCCAGTTTACGATAAAGTCAACAAGGTCATCGCTCATACCAAAGTATCCGCCGTAATTATGTGATGCGTGGAACACCTTTACCTGATCGAGGAAAACATCGCGTACCGTCGCAAGCTGTTTTTCGTCAGTACCGAGCACGACTGCTCCCTCTCCTTTTATTATAACAACGCGTGGATTATAGTCGTTCTCTATCCTAAATATCTGTACCTTTTTAGCAAGCTGTTCTTTTGTAACCGTGGGAGCGACTGTTAAGTAATTTGCTTTGCAGTAAACAATGTGGTCGGGAGTAGGACTGTTTAATTCCGGATCGAACGAAGCAACATTGCCGCCTTCGAGAAACTCGGAATATGCAGTTTCAGTAAGCTCGTTAAGCCAGGTGCAGAGATTTTTTCTCATTGCTTCTCTTGCAGTCAGTGCATATTCGTCAAGCTTATTCATCATGTCAGAAACAAGCCTGTCAATTTCTTCTGTACTGTCGCCTGCAAAGAAAACTCCGTGATTCTGTAAAAATAAGAGGCAGGCATCCTTACCGTTTTTCGCCTTGTAAGCGTTAAGCTTATCGCGGCAGATTGAAGCAAGAATATATCCGGGACGGCAAGCATCCACCCAAACCGATTCCGGGAAAAGCTTCGCCGCAACGGTTTTACCTATTTTTGCACAAGTCATGGCATTGACTGCCGACGGATGAACATGAAGCACAAATTTTCTCGGAAAGAGATCGTGCAGCAGCGTTTCAACGCTCGGACGACGGGTTTCGCCCTCAATACGCGCCGCCATCATATCAGCAAGCACCTGACTTTCACGCTCTGCTTCATTTTCGGAATACTCAACATTCCACATTGCTCCAAGCTTTGCACGGTCAAGACGGACAAAATCTTCTGCCTTTATTGTGGCAAGCGAGGTTCCGGAGCCTTTAACATAAAGCGTGGTATCATCTTTGTACGATGTGTTTCCGCCGCCGGCAAGGACATATTTCGGATCAGCACCGTACCGGTTTGACATTTCCTCAAGCAATTTTAATTCTTTCATGATTCTCACCCTTATCAAACGCGCTTTGAGAGCACATTTTTTTCGTAATCTTCAATTTCATCGAACCATTTTTCCGATGCTTCGATTCCTGCGCGTCTGCAGAACTCATCCCAGACAGCGCCCATAGGCATGGTCTTAAGTTCTTCCTGAAGCACCATAAGCTTCGTGAACTGCTCGCTGTCCTGAAGTTCAGCAAAAGACTTATGCGGAGTAAGTAAAGCCGAAAGCAGTGCTTTTCTGAAGCTGCGAAGACCGACCACCCATGCGGCAACACGGTTGATGCTCGCATCGAAGAAATCGAGCGCTATAGCAATATCGTTCGTTCTTCCGCTGGCAACGATTTCTTTGGCAATTTCCTTTGTTTCGTCGTCAAAACGTACAACATGGTCAGAGTCCCAACGAACACCGCGTGTTACATGAAGTGCCAACTTATCGTTGAGGAGCAGAAGCGAGGATATTTTGTCTGAAACAAGTTCTGTTGGATGATAGTGACCGTTATCCATAAGGGGAACAAGTCCTTTTTCTGCCGCATATCCGAGCATAAACTCAGCCGAACCTACAGTATATGATTCAACTCCGATGCCGAACACCTTTGATTCAAGAGTTATATAAACCTTGTTTTTGTCATAAGGTTCAGCAAATATTTCGTCAAGCGACTTTTTAAGCCGCGCACGGGGTCCGATACGGTCTGCCGGGGTATCCTTAAGTCCGTCCGGAATCCATATGTTCATAACGCAAGGCATCCCTGTTTCGCTTGCAAAGTATTCGGAAATGCGTATGCAAGCCTTCACGTGGTTTACCCAAAATGTACGAATTTCTTCTTTTGCCGATGAAAGTGTCATCCCCTCTGCTTTCGGATGGGAGAAGCAGGTCGGGTTAAAATCAAGTCCAAGTCCTCTTTCTTTTGCGAACTTTACCCACTTTTCAAAGTGCTTTGGTAAAATCGCATCTCTGTCGGCAAACTCACCGTCATCAAAAATCGCATAGCTTGCGTGAAGATTGTGCTTATGCTTTCCCGGAACAAGCGAAAGTGCTTTATCAATGTCCATCATAAGTTCATCGGGAGTACGTGCTCTTCCGGGATAATTTCCGGTCGTTTGAATACCGCCAGAAAGTCCACCCTTGCAGTCAAATCCGAGAACATCATCTCCCTGCCAGCAGTGCATGGAGATTGCAGCTTCTCCAAGTGCATCAATTACTTTTTCTGTATCAATGCCGATTTCGGCATAACGTGCTTTTGCCGCTTCATACTGTATATCCGTCATCTATTATAATCCTTTCCAATGTATGTGTCAAATCTTACATCTACATTATATCATTATTAGAAAGAATAAAAAAGGGCGTATTATACGAAATAATACGTCTTTTTTTAAGATTCAAAAAAAACTTAAAGTTGCATCGCCGGACAAAAGCTTCATTGCTTCAACGCTATGCTGCTAAACTTCGCCCTCAAAAAGGACATTACATCTTTCAAAATGGTGTCGATATCATATATAAATATTATGATAACACCTGATAGTCCCCCACTGTTAACGAAGATTTGAAATTTACCGCTTTATAAAAATATCATCCCCGACGGGCAATGCCTATCGGGGATATCTTTAATTATATGTCAAATATTTTACTGAGCCGCATCCATGCGTGTAGCGTCTTCGTTGAATACCTCAATTGCATATTCAACACCGGGCTTGTACTGTGCAATGTGAGAGGAAAGTCTTGTACCGCGTCCAGCCCAAATGATGTTGGTACCGAGATAGAAGAACCTCTTCATACTCTCGTCAAAGCCAAAATAGTTAAGACCTGCGTTGTAGGACACACCATCGAAGATAGTGTCAAGCATTTCCTTTGATTCAGGGTCACGGGTCAGCTTTTCGCCAAGCATAAGCTCATAGTAAGCATATCTTACGTCTTCGCTGTAATAGGAGAGAAGCTCAATAACCTTGCCTACCATATCGGTGTTCTGAACGGTCTTCGGAACACACATAAGACCGGACCAGTCGTTGGTTACATATTCGCCCTGGTTTTCATCGATCATCGGATAAGGAAGAACACCAAAATCGAGCTCTACATCGCGAAGTGCATAAAGCTGTGCAATGTTTGCTACATTAAAGAGCGATCTGCCCTTGGAAATATCAACATACTCATCGTTTGCAAAGTTTTCTTCAGCAGAGTTTGCACCGACGTAGTTGTAAACAAAAGTATCAGGGCCGTTAAGAAGATTATCGAGGTCTTCAATTATATCATATGTACGCTCGCTGTCAAATGAGAACTGATATTCACCCTCGGCGTTTCTTGAAACAAGCTCAATGCCGCTCGAGAAAATGAAAGAGTTACAGTACCAGTCGTCAGCGGTGGTAAGACCGTAAGTATCTTGATAATTCCATCTTCCGTCACCGTTATCCTTTGTTGCACGGAACATCATAGCCGACATCTTTTCAACAGTCCACTGACCGTCGCGAACGAGCTGATATGGATCTTCAAGCTCAAGCTCATCAATCATTTCTTTATTGAAGAGAATGCAGTTCGGGTCAGAAAGCATATAGTCGGAAACAGCATAATAATTGTGTCCGCCGACATTAAGTGCTTCAAATGCCTGCTGGTTCCACCATTCTGCTTCCATGTTAATATATTCAAAATCGTTGAAATCATAAAGCAACTTTTCTGTAATCATTGCAGAAAGGCCGGCAATACAGTGAGTAAGGAACAGCTGATATGTATCGTCACCGGTCATAACGAGTTCCTGAATTTTGGTGCGGACATCAAAGATATTACCGGTCATTGTGTAACCAATATCAACGCCAAGATGCTCTTCAACGGCAAGCTCACGCTCATAAAGCGACTTTGTCATAGAGTCAGTGCCTGCATCGTCAGCAAAGAAATATCTCTGATACATACCGAAGTCAGGTGCATAGATATTAAACGGAAGCTGATAGTCAGCAGCTTCAATTCCAGCAGGCTTTTCATCGGTCTTGTTTGTGTTAGTCTTCTTGTCATCGCCGTTATTATTACCGCAGGCAACAAGAGATGTCAGCATCGTTGCCGCCAACAATGCCGAAATAATGCGTTTTTTCATGTTTGTCTCCTCTTTCCAAAACATTAAAATTTAGATATGCGTTCATTTCATGAATGCATATCTTGGTAGATATTATAGCACATTTGCAAATTTTTGTCAAGCAATTTCAACCAAAATGAGAATATACAGGCGAAAAAATATTAAAATTATGCATTTTTTCAAGTTAACAATATATAGACAAACAGAGCTATCTATGGTATAATTTTATTACGAAACGGGCTTATTTACCCCCCAAATGTGAATTTATAACGCATTTTTCTGAAATATTTGCTTTCTCTGTGTACTTGAAAGATCCTTTGAATGGTGATATAATAATATTGACGCAATACGTTATATATAAAAAAATAAAAATAATTTATCGCTATGGAGGATAAAATAATGAGATCAATCAACAGAGTAGGCGAAAAGGAACTCGAGTATGTAAAAGAAGTGCTCAGTTGGGGCTTCCGTTCGTCCGCAGGCTACAGAATGACAAAAAGACTTGAAGAAGCATTCTGCGAAAAATTTGGCAGCAAGTATGCTATTACATTCTGTAACGGTACAGCTACCCTTCATGTCGCACTTGAAGCAGTCGGCGTAGGTCTTGGAGATGAAGTAATCGTTCCACCGCTCACCATGTCGGCAACAACCTTCGGCGTGCTTCATGCAAATGCAACTCCCGTATTTGCAGACGTTGACCCCGATACATACCAGATTACAGCAGAATCTATCGAAAAGTGCATCACTCCCAGAACAAAGGCTATCATCGTTGTATCCCTTTACGGTCTTGCTCCCGACTTCGACAAGATTATGGCTGTCGCAAAGAAGCACAACCTTGCAGTTATCGAAGACGATGCACAGTGCTTCCTCGGAAAGTATAAAGGCAGAACTGTTGGTACTATCGGAGATATCGCAAGCTTCAGCTTCCAGGCATCCAAACATATGACCAGCAGTGAGGGCGGTATGCTCATCACTGACAACGAAGAGCTTGCAAAGAAGATCCGTTGTTACTCCTGTCTCGGTTATGCCGGCGTTGGAACAAACAAGGGTAAGATTTCAAAGACTGACATTCAGGACCCCGATTACAGCCGTCATATCTCTCTCGGTTGGAACTACCGTCTCAGCGAAGTTGCAAGTGCGGTTGCTCTTGCTCAAACCGAGCGTCTTGAAGAGCTTGTTGAGATTCGTCAGAAGTCCGCAAAGATTTTCGACGATGCAATAAAAGGCAACACCATCATTGCTCCGCAGAAGACAGGCGAAGATTATGTAAACGCTTACTGGGCATATGCAACAAAACTTATCGACGACAGTATCACCTGGAAGCAGTTCAGAGATAAGTATCTCGAACTCGGCGGCGACGGAATCTACGCTGCTTGGAAGCTTACATATCAGGAACCTTTCTTTAAAAACATGACCATGCTCCGCCGCGAGGGACTCCTCAACAAGGATGTCAGCTACGAAGATGGCATCTGCCCTGTTGCGGAAGCACTTCAGCCCAAGATTCTCGCATTCAAGTCCAACTACTATGACCTTGATGTTGCAGAGGTTAAGGCCGAGGCTCTCGTTAAAACCATCAACTACTTCAAATAATACTAAATCCTGAAAGAACGGTAAAAGATTTATGGAAAACATTTTTGATTTAACCGGCAAAATAGTCCTCGTAATGGGCGGTTCGGGAAATCTCGGAACCGCAGAGGTTGATGCGCTCGCATATTTCGGCGCAACAGTTTTGAGCGTTCATCTCCATGAGTACGGACTTGTTGAAACAAGACCTAACGTAATTCATATTGATGCTGATTTTTCAAACAAAGAAGAGCACCTTGCAGTTTTTGAGCGTATAAAGAATGAGTACGGAAGAATCGACGTGCTCATCAACAACGCGGCTTACGGAGGAGGCTCCGGCGGCAAGGGTCTTGCTCTCGAAATCGAAAACTTCGACGACGAATCGTGGCTCGGCGGTGTTGAGGGCAACCTCGGTCTTACCTTCCGCAGTATCAGAGCGGCTATTCCGCTGATGAAAGAAAACGGCGGCAGTATCGTTAACATCGCCTCAATGTACGGCGTTGTATCTCCCGACCCCGGAATTTACGGTGACAGCGGAAGCAACAGCCCCGTAACCTACGGCGTATCAAAAGCAGGCGTACTGCAGCTTACACGCTACGGTGCGGCTCACCTCGCAAAATACAACATCAGAGTAAACGCTATAACCCCCGGTCCGTTCCCGAACGAAAGAACCCTGGCAAACAAGGAGTTCTCCGCAAAGCTTGCTGACAAGACCATGCTTAAGCGTGTCGGAACAAGCAAAGAGCTCGGCGGCGCAATCGTTCTTTTAGCATCCGATGCCTCGACATTTATGACAGGCAGCAATGTCACAGTTGACGGCGGCTGGACTGCGTGGTAAAAAACGTGTGCCGGTGCATATTATCATGTACCGGCACATTTTAGTATCATTACCAAAGGAGGAAAATAAACAGTGCAGGATCAGGATTTTTCGTACAGTTCAATCGAAGTTATCTGCTCTGACCTGAAAATCATCTTTATTACCGATGAAAAAACAACGGATACGGGTCAAAGCAATATCCATATGCATTCTTTTTGGGAGCTCTTTCACCTTCGTGAAGGAAACATGACCATTACAAATGAGCAGACGGGCTGTACCCTTGAAAAGAATGAGATGCTGATAATTCCCCCGAACACATACCACAGCTCTATTTACTCCGAAAATGCATCAAAGAAAAGTGTATTTTTCACGTTTGAACGAGTAAAGGCTTCAGCTAACAGCGAACCATTATTTGATAAGATATCAACTGTTTTTGCAATGCCCGGATTCTGTAAATTTGACGACTGTGAATATCTTGCACTGCTGCTCGACACAGTTCTCGAATATAATTCCGTTGACATATTCGCAAAGAGCTGGCGGCTCAGAGCAAACGTGACCGAGCTTATTTTCTCGCTTTACGATAAGTTAAAAAACATATCTGAGGAGCACACAGAAAATGAGCTTATACCGAACACATACTGGGTATACAAATATGCAATCGACCGTTTGCTCGACATCTATTATATCAACGACATCAACCTCGAATTCTTAAGCAAAAAGCTGTTTGTTTCGCCGCAGAATATCACGCGAATAATTTCAAGCGCATACGGAAAAAGCTTTAATGAGCTGAAGCTTGAGCTCAAAATGCGCAATGCAAAAAAATTACTTCGTGAAACAAATCTTTCCGTCGGCGAAATAGGAGAAAAGGTTGGCTACACAACCTCCCGCGGATTCCTTTCCGCATTCGTAAAATATGAGGGCTGTACCCCGAGCGAATACAGAAAGACACACCTCATACAGTGAAAAGCAAAAGCGAACCGAGATTATTTTCGGCTCGCTTTTATTTATTCTGTCTGTACTGACGGGGAGTAACTCCCATGTGCTTTTTGAATGTACGTGAGAAATAATTTGGGTCATCAAATCCGACGCAGAATGCTATATCGGTAATACTCTGGTCTGTGTTTTTAAGAAAAACCGCCGCTTTTTCGGCACGGTATCTGTTAATATAATTTATCGGAGTCATGCCGGTTGCTTTTTTGAACATTCGGCAGAAATACTGCTCTGTAAGATGAAAATGCTCTGCAAGCTCCGCTGTGCTGAGCTCCAGCATATAGTTACTTGATATATAAAAGAAAATGTCATTTATTCTGAAAAGTCTGTTATGACTGTGTGCTTGTCCGACCTTCTCTGCAATGCTCACTCTGTAATTGCTGACAAGATGTGCCATGAGCGCATAGGCAACGCTTTTTATTCGCATATCGTATGCAATGCCATTTTCCTGCTGAAGCTTGAGCATATTTTCAAAGCAGTCTTTTATAAAATCATCCTCTGAAATATGGCTGTAAAATACAAAATCGTCGAACTCCACATCAGCAAAAAACTGCGGCGAGATATGCATACATATATATTCTCCGGCAGTATGGCATTTTGCTGAATGACGTTCATTGCTGTTTATGATAATAAGCTCATCCCCGTGCACGGGATAATCTTTTTCACCGCATGAAACCAAATATTCTCCCGATAAAAAATACAAGAGTTCAATATGCTCATGCCAATGGGCACGGCATCCTCCGTCACTGTTGATTTTCAGTCTGACCTGCAATCCTCTTTCAAGCGGAGCTATGCTCTCGTATATATTTAAGCTGTCGTTCATATGCCCTCCATATGAAAAATATCCCTTAATCAATATTGTATAACATTGTCGGCAAAAAGTCAACAGCGATAACAGAAATTCATCAATAACAAATTAAAATCGTGCTAATATAAGTCAATCACGTCATAGAATTATCTTACAGTTCATTATATAATTTTCTTGTAGGCATT
Organism: Candidatus Flemingiibacterium sp.; assembly: GCA_045632605.1. GTDB lineage: Bacteria > Bacillota > Clostridia > Oscillospirales > CAG-272 > Flemingiibacterium. The sequence continues at coordinate 19,665 of JAZQXA010000002.1, forward strand.
ATTAATGGAGAAACAAAAATGGCTGATATGAATACACCGTGGACTTCTTATATGGAGCCCTTTAAAATTGCGGATAATCTTTACATATATAGGCTCGGA
>JAZQXA010000003.1:0-14566 GCA_045632605.1 Candidatus Flemingiibacterium sp.
ATAAAAAACGCATCACACAAAATCTGTGTGATGCGAATCTATTTATCGGGATAGCCCGAAAATTACTTATTCATACCTTCCTGAACTGCAACAGCGCAAGCAACGGTCATACCAACCATGGGGTTGTTACCTGCACCGATAAGACCCATCATTTCAACGTGAGCCGGAACGGAGGAAGAACCTGCGAACTGTGCGTCACCGTGCATACGGCCCATTGTGTCAGTCAAGCCGTAGGAAGCAGGGCCTGCTGCCATGTTGTCGGGATGGAGTGTACGGCCTGTACCACCGCCCGATGCAACAGAGAAATACTTCTTGCCGTTTTCGATAGCCCACTTCTTGTAGGTACCTGCAACGGGATGCTGGAAACGAGTCGGGTTAGTCGAGTTACCGGTGATGGAAACGTCAACACCCTCGTGACGGAGGATTGCAACACCTTCGAGAACGTCGTTAGCACCGTAGCACTTAACCTTTGCCTTGTCGCCGTTTGAGTATGCCTTCTCGTAAACGACCTTGAGCTCGTCAGTGTAGAAGTCATAATCGGTTGCAACATAGGTAAAGCCGTTGATTCTCGAAATGATGAAAGCAGCATCCTTACCGAGTCCGCAAAGGATAACGCGGAGAGGATCTTTTCTTACCTTGTTAGCGGTTCTTGCGATACCGATAGCACCCTCTGCTGCTGCAAAGGATTCGTGACCTGCGAGGAAGCAGAAGCATTTTGTTTCTTCTCTGAGAAGCATTGCGCCGAGATTACCGTGGCCAAGACCAACCTTACGGGTGCAAGCAACAGAACCGGGTACGCAGAACGCCTGAAGACCAATACCGATTGCTTCAGCAGCGTCAGCCGCATTCTTGCAGCCCTTCTTTATTGCGATAGCACAGCCGAGAGTGTAAGCCCAAGCGGCATTCTCGAATGCGATAGGCTGAATGCCCTTAACGATAGCGTCAGCGTCAACGCCCTTTGCAAGGCAGATTTCTCTTGCTTCTTCAAGATCCTTGATGCCGTATTCAGCGAGGCAAGCCTCGATACCTGCAAGTCTTCTTTCCTTGCCCTCAAATTTTACATTGTTAGACATATTCGTGCTCCTCCTCTCTTAGTTCTTTCTGGGATCAATGTACTTAACAGCATCTTCATATCTGCCGTAAGTCTTGATGTTGGATTCATAAGCTTCCTTGGGATCAGTGCCAGCCTTGATGGCATCCATCATCTTGCCAAGGTTAACGAACTTGTAACCGATAACTTCGTTGTCGTTGTCAAGTCCGAGCTCGAGGATATAACCCTCAGCCATTTCGAGGTAACGTACACCCTTTTCCTTGGTTGCGAAGATAGTACCGATCTGGGAACGGAGACCCTTACCGAGGTCTTCGAGAGAAGCACCAACGGGAAGACCGTTTTCAGAGAATGCAGTCTGCGAACGGCCGTAAGCGAGCTGCTTGAAAATCTCGCGCATTGCTACGTTGATAGCATCGCAAACGAGGTCAGTGTTGAGCGCCTCAAGGAGAGTCTTGCCCTGGAGGATTTCACCAGCCATAGCGGCGGAGTGAGTCATACCGGAGCATCCGCAGGTTTCAACGAGAGCTTCCTCGATGATACCCTCTTTTACGTTAAGTGTCAGCTTGCACATACCCTGCTGAGGAGCGCACCAGCCGATACCGTGAGAAAGACCGGAAATGTCTTTGATTTCGTAAGCCTTCACCCATCTGCCCTCTTCGGGAATAGGTGCGGGACCGTGCTTCGGACCCTTGGCTACACAACACATCTGTTCAACTTCGTGAGTATAGTTCATGTTTATATCTCCTTTGATTTAATATTTCATATTGTTGCCATATTCGGCGGCAAATATGTAAAAATTACTTAATGATCTCGCCGTAAACTTCGCCGAAAGCGCATGCGGCATTAGCTTCATCGGTGTCGATGTGCATAGCAGCTGCAAACTTAGGGCTTACGCGGCAAACAACATCACCGAAAACAGTGGTGCGGTCTGCGCTGTCAATCTTAACCGAAACAACCTGCTTGTCCTCAACACCGAACTTTGCAGCATCGTCGGGAGTAAGATGGATGTGACGCTTTGCAACGATAACGCCCTCTGCGATATCAACTTCACCTGCAGGGCCAACGAGCTTGCAGCCTGCAGAGCCTGCAACGTCACCGCTCTCACGAACGGGAGCATTTACGCCGAGAGTTCTTGCGTCAGTGAAAGAAACTTCAACCTGAGTTGCGGGACGAGCCGGACCGAGGATGATAACATTAGCGATCTGCTTCTTCGGGCCAACGAGAGTTACACGCTCTTCACAAGCGAACTGACCGGGCTGGGAAAGGTCCTTCTTGTGAGTGAGGGTTGCACCCTTACCGAAAAGCACTTCGATATGCTCTGCGGAGAGGTGAACGTGTCTTGCGGATGTTTCAACAAGTACTTTGTTTTCCATGATAATATTTCCTTTCAAAAAATTAAATTTATAACTTAATATTGCCATACAAAAATATTATACCATAAATTTCTCAAAAAGTAAATAATAAAAAGGTGGATTTTTGAGAAAACTAAAAGCGTATTTATATGAAAAACGGCGAAAGGAAGCAAAAATGAACACAGAAACACAGAACAAAAGCGAGGATTCACTCGATTCTATCGAAAAGACCGGCACGGTTATTCCCGAAACAAAATCGGGTGTGCAATGTCTTACAATCATCGGACAAATCGAGGGGCATTATCTTCTCGGCGACAACGCGAAAACCACAAAATATGAGCATATCATTCCGCTTCTCTGTCAGATTGAAGAAAGCAAGGATGTCGGCGGTTTGCTGATACTTTTAAACACCGTCGGCGGCGACGTTGAAGCCGGACTTGCAATCTCCGAAATGATAGCCGGCATGAAGAAACCCACAGTTTCAATCGTACTTGGCGGCGGACATTCGATAGGCGTACCGCTTGCGGTTGCGGCGAAGCGGTCATTTATAGTTCCGAGTGCAACAATGACGATTCATCCCGTGAGAACAAACGGACTTGTCATCGGAGTGCCGCAGAGCTTTGAAAACCTCAAAAAGATGCAGGACAGAATTACAGATTTCGTCTGCCGCAACAGCAAAATCGAAAAGAAAAAATTCACAAAGCTTATGATGCAGACGGAAGAAATTGTCACCGACGTCGGCTCAATAATCGACGGCGAAGCAGCCGTTTCACTCGGACTTATCGATGAAGTTGGAGGACTTGCCGCCGCGCTTGATGCGCTTCATAAAATGATAAACGGTAACGCTAACCGGCAAGATTTATAATTTCCAGTCCGAGATTTTTGGCATAAGAAACGGTGTAATCCGTACCGCCGCCCATTTCATCGGCGGCACCGTTGTTTGTTTGTTTGGCGGTGAGCGTTTGTTTTCCGCCAACTCACGTCGGCGGGGAGAGATTTAGATTTTTTCGAAAAATCCCTCATTATCTTGTTTACAAGTTACGGTAAATATGCTATAATATAATGTATGAGTAAATTTTTATGAGATGCAGCGTAAAAAATTTTACGACACGAATTTTTGTCTTTGTCGGCTCCGCCGCCAATTTCGCAAGCGAAACCGACAAAAATATCGACAATTAAGGAAGTCTTTGCGATGCAAAGACGCAGGTTTTATTATGTCAAAACTCACCGCTTTTAAACAATATATAGCTGAAAAACACGTCGCCGTTGTCGGCATCGGTGTGTCGAATACACCGCTTATAGATTTTCTGCTTTCGTGCGGCGCAAAAATTACCGCTCGTGATATAAAAACTCGAGAAAAAATGTCAGAGCTTGCCGAAAACCTTGAAGCAAAAGGCGTAACACTCGTTCTCGGCGAAAATTATCTCGAAAATTTCACAGAAGATATAATTTTCAAAGCTCCGGGCATTCGCGGAGATTTGCCGCAGTTTGTGGATGCCGTTTCAAATGGTGCTGTCCTGACATCCGAAATGGAAGTCTTTTTTGAGCTTTGTCCGTGTAAAATTTTCGGAATTACCGGAAGCGACGGTAAAACCACTACCACCACGCTCACATACAAAATGCTCGAGCTTGAAATGAAAAAACAAGGCTCAGATGCCCGTGTCTGGGTCGGCGGCAACATCGGAAAACCGCTTCTCCCCGAAATTGACAGCTTCAAAGAAAATGACCTCGCCGTTGTTGAACTGTCGAGCTTCCAGCTTCATATGATGAAAAAATCTCCGGCATTCGCCGCTATAACCAACGTATCGCCCAATCACCTCAACTGGCACACCGATATGGATGAATATACCGTGTCAAAAGAGAACATTTTTCTCGGTGAGGGTAACAAGCGTGTCGTTCTGAATTACGGCTGTGGCGTAACCCGTGACATGGCGAATCTTACCTATTCAGAGGTGATATATTTCTCCGGGAATTGCACACCACCGGATGGATTTAAGGCAGTTTACGAAAAAGACGGATATATCGTTTGCCGCGACGAAAGCGGAAATATCAGCGAAATTCTCTGCAGTGCCGACATCAAGATTCCCGGCAGACACAATGTTGAAAATTACATGACCGCCATTGCTCTGACAAGCGGATTTGTTAGTGCTGAAACAGTAAACGAAATTGCGAAAAACTTCGGCGGTGTTGAGCACAGATGCGAATTTGTCCGCGAATATAACGGTGTCAAATACTATAACAGCTCAATCGATTCAAGCCCAACAAGAACCGAAGCCGCGCTTCGTGCTTTCCGGCAGAAGCTTATCGTAATATGCGGCGGCTACGACAAAAATATCCCTTATGAGCCGCTTGCAAATCCGCTTATCGAATGTGCTGAAAAGGTGGTTTTAGTCGGTGCAACCGCACCGAAAATAAAAGCGGCACTTATTGAATCACCTGATTATAAAGGTACACCCGAAATTATCGAATCGGACACCTTTGAAGCCGCAGTAAACGCTGCACGAACCACTGCAAAATCCGGTGATATCGTCATTCTTTCACCGGCATCCGCAAGCTTCGATATGTTCAAAAACTTCGAAGAGCGCGGAAATTATTTCAAGGATATCGTGAATGGGTTTTAACCTCACGAAAGGAAAGGACTTATAAAAAAATGCAGAATATTGACCTTATTTCCCTCACGGCAAAGGCGGAACGTGACCTCGCGGAGATTTTTGCGGATATCGACCGTATCTCATTTGAAAATACAAAGCGCGTGATGGATTCATTCAGAAACAACCGTGTTGATGACTCCTGCTTTGCAGGAACAAGCGGCTACGGCTACGACGACAAGGGCAGAGATACCCTCGATAAAATTTACGCCGAGGTATTCGGCGCAGAAGCGGCATTTGTGCGCCACAGCATAGTCAACGGTACGCAGGCAATTGCAATTGCACTTTACGGACTTCTCCGCCCGAATGACATCATGCTCTCCGTTACCGGAAAGCCGTATGATACACTTGAAGAAGTAATCGGCATCGCCGGCGACAAGGGCAACGGCTCACTCGCAGATTTCGGAGTTGAATATCGCCAAATTGACCTCAAAGACGGCAAAATTGATTTCGGTGCGATAGAAAAACAGCTTAAAGACGGCGGCGAGCGCGTGAAAATCGTCTTTTTACAGCGTTCAAAAGGCTATATGAACCGTCCAACACTTACCGTTGATGAGATTGGCGAGGTTGCAAAGTTTGTAAAAGCGCGTTCGGGCGCATATGTTGTTGTCGATAACTGCTACGGCGAATTTACCGAAACGAAAGAACCGTGTGCAGTCGGAGCTGACCTCATAATGGGTTCACTTATCAAGAACCCCGGCGGCGGAATTGCCGAATCAGGCGGCTACATAGCCGGAAGCGCAAAGGCAGTTGAGCTTGCGAGCTACCGACTCACAACAGTCGGCGTGGGACTCGAATGCGGCGCATCGCTCGGAAACAACAAAAATCTTTTCAAAGGCTTTTTCTTCGCGCCGCATATCGTCGCACAGGCGATTAAAACCGCACATTTCGCCGCTTATATTTTCGAAGCTCTCGGATGTGACGTTAACCCTCGCTGGAATGAGCGCCGTGCCGATATTATTCAGGCAATCATCCTCGGCAAACCGGAACGTCTTGTCGCATTCTGCCAGGGTATTCAGAGCGGTTCACCGATTGATTCCTATGTCAGCCCCGAGCCGTGGGATATGCCGGGTTACACCGACCAAGTCATCATGGCGGCAGGCGCATTTACACAGGGTTCATCAATTGAGCTGTCCGCAGATGGCCCGATGAGGGCACCGTACACTGCATTCATGCAGGGTGGACTCACCTATGAAAGCGGTAAGCTCGGAATCCTCGCCGCGGCAGAAAAATTACTTACTGTACTGTGAGGCGAAAAAATTGAATCTTAAATTACTTTCGCTTTTTGTAAAAGACTATAAATGCAAGGAAGATGCCCGTGTTCGTGCGAAATGCGCCACAGTTTCGAGCATCGTCGGTATCGTTTCAAACATTTTCCTCTCGCTGATGAAAATTATCATCGGTATTATTTCGGGCAGTATTGCGATAAGTGCTGATGCGGTCAACAATATTGCCGATGCCGCTTCGTCGATAATAACGCTCGTCGGCTTTAAGCTTGCCGCAAAACCGGCCGACAAGGAGCATCCGTACGGTCACGCACGAATCGAATATATCACAGGGCTCATCGTGTCAATGGTAATCTGCGTCCTCGGAATAGAGTTTTTCATAAACTCGATAAATGCGCTTATTCACCCGAGCGAAACCGACTATTCGACAGCCGCGCTCATAATTTTGGGCATTTCGGTAGTAATAAAATTCTGGCAGGGACTCTTTTACCGAGCAGTCGGAAAACATATAAGCTCCTCTGCCCTTATCGCAACATCCGCCGATAGCCGTAACGACTCGATAACAACCGCCGCCGTTCTCGTCGGTGCGCTAATTTCAAAATTCAGCGGTATCAATCTTGACGGCTGGCTCGGAATTGCCGTCGCCTGCTTCATTATAAAATCCGGCATAGAGCTTGTTATGGAAACATCCGACCCACTCCTCGGAATCGCTCCGACAGAAGAATTTGTCATTTCAATCGGCAAGCGTATAATGAGCTACACTGATGTGCTCGGATATCACGACCTCGTGGTACATAATTACGGTCATGACCGCACGTTCGCCTCAGTTCACGTTGAAGTCGCCGCGGAGAAGGATATTTTGGAGAGCCATGACCTTATCGACAACATTGAGTTCGACTTCAAAAAAAGCGGCATACAGCTTGTCATTCATCTCGACCCGGTTGTCACAGCCGATGAGGAACTGCGTGAACTTCGCCGCGAGGTAGAGGGAATAATTCTTCTCGTTTCCGAAGAATTAAAATCTCCGCTTTCAATGCACGATTTCCGTGTCGTAAAAGGTGTAACACACACCAATCTTATTTTCGATGTTGTAGTCCCATTTGAGTGTAAACTCGGAGAATGCGATATCCGCCAGCTTATAACCGATAAGGTAAAAAGGCTTTCGCACGAATACAACACCGTCATCGAAATTGACCGAAGTTATATTTAAAAAAGTGAATCGCTTCATATTTTGCTGTCAATAATGACAGCAGATACGAAGCGATTTTTTATTATAACGGAGGTAATCATGCAAAAACGACTCACCGTATTTTTACTTACATTTTCTATACTTACAGCCCTCATGCTGCCGATATCGGCATTTTTCCCGAGTGCACAAGACACATCACTTTACGACAACATAATCCGTCTGCACGTCCTTGCAAATTCAGATACAGCAGAAGACCAGACTATAAAATTAAAAGTCCGCGACGGAATACTCGACACCGTGTCAGAGCTGCTCTGCGGCGTAACCGACCGCACTGAAGCCGAAAATATCCTTCGCGAAAATCTTTCAACGCTTGAAAACACCGCAAACGAATCACTTCGAATCAACAAATCGCCATATACTGCCAAAGTGACTTTAACGAAAGAATCATATCCCGTGCGCACATATGAAAACTTCACACTCCCTGCCGGAACGTACACTTCCCTGCGTATCCTTATCGGTGAGGCAGACGGTCAAAACTGGTGGTGTGTGCTTTTTCCTCAACTCTGTATCGGAAAATCGCCCGACACTGCCTCACTATCCATAATCGACGACAGTACCCTTATCGAAGCAGGTTTAACTCCCTCTCAAATCAGAATCATCACCGGTGATTCACCGGATATCGTTGTAAAATTCCGCCTGCTTGAATTCTTTGAAAAGCTGTTCGGTTAAAACACAATTTCAATACAAAAAGAGCTGCTTTCAACTTTGGAAAACAGCTCTTTTGCCACATTTAAAGCTCAAACCAAAACGTGGAGCCGACATCGGGTTTGCTTTCGACACCGTATTTTGCTCCGTGAAGCTCGAGGATGCCCTTTACTATTGAGAGTCCGAGTCCGGAGCCCATCTCGGCACGGCGGTGAAGCTTGTCCACCTTGTAGTATCTGTCCCAGATATTTGAAAGCTCATCGGGAGAGATTCCCTCGCCATGGTCAGTTACTTCAATCCGGACTGATTTTTTGACGCCGTTATCGATTACACGCTGTGTAACAGTGACGGTTTTATCATAACCTGAATGGGTTATTGCGTTGTTAATGAAGTTATAAACCACCTGAAGAATACGTGTACGGTCAGCTTCAATCATAACCTCACAGTCAAAGTCAAAATCAATTTCCCAGCTGTCCTGCGAGGTCAGCTTTGAGAATCGGCCGATGACTTCACGAACTGTTTGTGTAAGATTGAAAGGCTCGATGTTCAGTGCCTGGGTTCCGGACTGCAGTCTTGATATGTCCAGCACATCATTAACCAGCGAAGTAAGTCTGTTTGCCTCGTCAATTATTATCTGAACATTTTCAGGAGTGTTTTCTCCCGGAATGTCACGCATTACCTCTGCATAGCCGGTTATCATCGTAAGCGGCGTACGCAGGTCGTGCGAAATATTGGCAATCAGCTCACGCTGAAGTGCTTCAGTTTTCGAAAGCTCTGAGGCGGCGTATGATAACGTATCGGAAAGTTCAGCAATTTCCCGATATCCGTCTGCACGGAAATCTGCATTGTAATTTCCCGCAGCAAGCTGCTTTGCACTGTTGTTGATACGAACAATCGGCTTTGCAACACGTCTGGCAAGCAGAAGCGAAAGCAGTATCGCAAGCAGTGCCATTACCGCCGTAATTATTATGAGCTCTGTCTGCAATGTGCGAACCGTTGAGGCGACAGGCGATATCGTTGTATTGAGTATCACAACAATATCTTCTCCGCGTGCTTCAGATTTTACAATCTTCGTATAGATAATGCTTTCGACTATATCATCCGATTCATCAAGCTCCGGGTCTGCTGGGCGGTATGTTTCACCCTCGAACGGGAAATCTGCCTGCTTATCAAGCCTGAACCGTGACAGCTTTTCGCCGCCCTCATCTTTAGCAAACGAATAAAGCATATATACGTTTTTGGCTGACATTCCGTGGATGATGCACTCGGAGAGAGATTCCTCGGAAATCAGAATCTTTCCGGTTCTCTCAAAAACAAGAACGCAAACCTCTTTATCCTCGGCTATATTCTTTGAAACCTTCGCAAGCCTTTCGGGGGCGTTAATACTTCGGCTGATACTCTCCGCACTGCTTTTTATTTCGGCTATACGGACAGTCTTGTATATCTCCCCGAAGAAAACAACCTGAAACAGCCATAACAGTCCGAGCAGTAAAAAGAGAAACAGCATAAGATAACCGAAGAATTTCCATTTGATTCCGAGATTTACTGTGTGTGCGCGTTTATTTCGTTTCAAATCTGTACCCTACCCCTCGAAGCGTAACAACAAGTCCGGCATAAGCACCAAGACTCTTTCGAAGCAGCTTAACATGAGTGTCAAGCGTACGGTCATCGCCGTAAAAATCGTATCCCCAAACCTCTGTAATAAGCTTTTCTCGTGAAAGCGCTATGTTTCGGTTCTTCAGCATATAGAAAAACAAATCGTATTCCTTAGGCGACATATCCACCCGTTCACCGTCAACAAAAACAAGCCTTGCCGTAATGTCCGCACGAAGCCCCTCTATTTCGACAATATCGTGCTCCGGCTCCTTTTGTGTAACGCCTGTCTTCGTACGCTTCATTATGGCTTCGATTCGGAGCATAAGCTCTTTCGGCGAAAACGGCTTTACTACATAATCGTCGATTCCGAGTCCGAATCCGTTAATTTTGTCATATTCCTCACCGCGTGCGGAAAGCATGATAATAGGTGTGTCTTTAATTTTTCGTATTTCCCTGCAAGCGGAAAAGCCATCAAGCTCCGGCATCATAATGTCCATTATTATTATGTCAAAATCCTTTTCGCGGCAAAGCTTTACAGCTTCCATACCGTCTGCCGCTTCAGTAACCTCATGCGACTCAAACTCCGCATACTTGCAAATTAGCTTGCGTATCATTTCTTCGTCATCAACAGCAAGTATTTTATACATCACCAAAACTCCTTTCGGTTTCATTTCATACCTATATTATAACATTACTTCGAGCACGATTTCAAGACACTTCGCGAAATGTTCACAAAACAATTACCCGAACCACACGGTCCGGGTATGTAGTCGTCACATTAAGGTTGTTTCAAGCCCAAAACTGACACCAATGGCATCGTTGACTTTCTTCATCACACTGTCATCAAGATGCCCCATCTTCTCTTTAAGCCGCTGTTTGTCAATGGTGCGTATCTGCTCAAGCAGAATCACCGAATCCTTTGCAAGACCGAAATGATCAGCGAGTACGTCAATGTGAGTCGGAAGCCGATTCTTTCCGACTTGAGAGGTAATGGCAGCCGCAATAACCGTCGGACTGTATTTGTTTCCGACATCGTTCTGAACTATGAGTACCGGGCGCAGTCCGCCCTGCTCCGAGCCGACTACAGGACTCAGATCGGCGTAATAGATATCTCCGCGTTTTACAGTCATGAAAATTCACTCTCCATGCTTTTTATTTTACGTCATTATTTTTTACCCGAAGCAGGAGTTTTAATCATGCTGAAAAAATATTTTACAGACCGATAAATTCCTCCTCTATCATATTATTACAGCCGTAAAGCATCTGTGAATCTCACCGATTTGCCTATATGTAAATAACACCCGTTTTTTTGAAAAAAATCAGCCTCTTACCCTGTGAAAATGCAAGTAGCCATACCTTACTCAAATTTGATAGATTATTACCCATACAGGATATTGACACATCATAAAAGTTCTGTTATAATCAGCTTGAGAAATATATATCAAGGAGGAAACAATTATGCCTGCAATCATTCTCGAAAACGAAAAATTCTCGCTTGCAATCTCAAGCGACGGCAAAGCAGAATCTCTTATTCTAAAATCAAATAATACCGAGCTCCTTTCAAAAACCGAGCCTCTTCCTTTCTTTACCCTTACCGAAGAACGCCCGTATAACAACGAAATAAAGCTCGCTCACCCCAATAAACGTACCACTTTCAAAGCAAACCGTGTCCGCTATGAGGACGGCAAGCTTATTGTCGGCTTTGAGCTTATTGAATTCGAGGCTGTTGTGGATGTCAAAATTGCCCCCCGTTACATAACCTTCACACTTGTGGACTTCATCACGCCAGACGACGTATACGGCATCGGCGTTCTTCCCATAGAACTGCCCGTATATGAGTTCCGCCTTGTACAGCTTCCGCTTATTCACCGCGAACGCTTCGGCGAATGGCTTAACGTAATGTGGGATGACACCGCCGCGGTTAATGTTCTCGCTGCTTGCCCCTATCCGAGAATAGAATCGGAAGAACACAAGGACTACCGCATACTATACGGTGAAACACTCCGCGACGTAAAATTAAAAGATGCGGGGGTTGCCCTTATTGTTTCCGCGCCTGATGAGCTGCTCGACGGCATTGACGCTCTCGAAAGAGATTACGGTCTGCCGCTTGGCGTTGAAAGCCGCCGTTCGGGACTCCTCAACAGCTCAAAAATGTGTGCTGTCAATTTAAGGCCAGATAATGTTGACAAGTTCATAGAAAACGCAAAGCGCTGCGGCCTTAAATTTATGAAGATCTATTACCCAGACGTTTTGGCGTTAACATACAGCTATCGCACCACCGGCGAATATGACACCTTCCGCGAGGAGTATGTCAACGGTTACGATTCACTTGTTGAAATGCTCGATAAAATCCGTGCAGCGGGAATCATCCCCGGGCTGCACATTCTTCAGACACATATCGGTCTTGATTCACATTACCTCACCCCCGTTGCCGACCACAGGCTCAATAAAACAAAGCTTTTCACAATGTCAAAGCCTATCGGAACAGATGACACGGAAATATATGTTGAAGAAAACCCCGAAGGCTCACCGAAATATGAAAAGCTTCGCGTACTCACATTCATGGGCGAGCTTATCAGCTATGAATCGTTCACAACCGAACGTCCGTATAAGTTCACCGGCTGTAAGCGCGGATTTAACAGTACAACCGTGAAAGCTCACGATATCGGAACAATCGGAGGCATTCTCGATCTGAGCGAATTTGGTGCAAACAGCGCATACATTGATCAGCGTACATCGCTCCAGGATGAAGTTGCCGCAAACATCGCTCACCTTTACGATGCCGGCTTCGGATTTTTCTATTTCGACGGCTCTGAGGGAGCAATTCCTCCGTATGAAATTTACGTTGCACTCTCCCAACTCAAGGTTTACGAAAAAACAAAGAATAAGCCGATCTTCTGTGAGGGTGCGGCAAAATCCCACTTCTCGTGGCATATGCTTTCTGGCGGAAATGCATTCGACGTATGGCCGACAAAGATTTTCAAACAGATGATCGTAAAGCATCCTTTTGCTGAGGCACAGAGAATGGCAAACGATTTCACCCGGGTTGACTTCGGCTGGTGGTCAAGCAGACCTGATCTGCGTCCCGATATGTATGAGTACGCAACCGCACTCGCTGCGTCATGGGACTGCCCCGGTTCGCTTGCCGCAGACACCGAAGCATTTGATAAATATCCCCGTTTCGATGATATTCTCGAGGTTCTGCGCCGTTGGGAGCTCGCTCGCGAAACCGGTTTTATAACTGATGAAATAAAGAAAGAGCTTCACAAAACTGACATTGAGCATACCCTGCTTATAAACGAACAAGGCGATCTCGAGCTCGTCGCCTGCGAGGAGATAAAGAATGCGGCAAACGGCGACGAACGTGTTACTGCATTTGTATTCGAGCGCGCCGGCAAAACATACGTATCCTGCTGGAACAATTACGGCTCTGTGAAAATATCTCTCCCGATAAGCGGTAATGTAAGCTATGTCAGGGATCTCGGCGGAGAAGAAACTCCCACTGAGCGCGACGGTGATAAGTTGATACTCCCGTTGGATTCCAAGAAATATCTCATCACCGAGCTTGCAAAGGATGAGCTTATTAAGGCTCTTGAGCTTGCAAAAATTATATAACTAACGAAAAGAACCGTTTGTCTGACAAGCGGTTCTTTTTTTGTCCTGTCAGTTAAAAAAACGCCTAAAACAGTCTAAAAAGGCGACATATTTTGAAAATCACGTCTATAAATTGCTTCTCACGAATCAATATTTTGCTAAATTCTCTCTGTACTATTGACAATTGACCAAATGAGTGATACAATTGAAGAAGTGGTATATTATTTTGTAGATGGAGTAAGCAAATAAATATTTGATAAGGACTGATTTAACATGGACAAAACCAAACTCCAAAACGTAAGAAAAGAAATCCGCAAGCAGCTCGAGGCCTGCCTTAATTTCTGGCTGAAAAACGGCATCGACAAGGTTAACGGCGGCGTTTACACCTGTCTTGACCGCGAGGGTAAAGTTTATTCCACCGATAAGAGCGTGTGGATGCAGGGACGCTGCGCGTGGACATTTGCATGGATGTGCCATCTTTACGGAAAGAAGCAGGAATGGCTCGATGCAAGCAAGAGCTGTCTTGACTTTATGGAAAAATACTGCATCAACCGTGAAATGGGCGACAGAATGTACTTTACCGTCACCGGCGACGGTAAGCCGCTCCGTCAGAGAAGATACTATTTCTCCGAAACATTCTACTCTATGGCAAACGCTGAATATTACGGTCTTACAGGCGAAAAGGAATATCTTGACCGTGCTCTGAAGGCTTATAATATGTATTGGGATCTTTGGCACGGCGCACCTGACCCGACCGGGCTCGGAGCAAAGACAATTCCCGAAACCCGTACCGGCAGAGGCTTTGCCAATGCAATGATTTTCCTCAATATGAGCTCGATTCTTGTCAGAGTTCATCCCGAGGGTGCAGAGCTCTATAACAAGCGCTCAAAAGAATGTGTACACGACATATTCGCATATCATGTACATCCCGAGCTTGGATGCCTGCTCGAAAATGTCGGTCCTAACGGCGAAGCGAGAATGGAATTCACCGAAGGACGCATCGTAAACCCCGGTCACGATATCGAGGGTGCATGGTTTATCGAGGAATATGCAAAGCGTATGGGCGACAAGGAGCTCACCGCAAAAGCTGAAGACATTTTTGAAAAAGCCTTTAACGCAGGCTGGGACAACGAGTACGGCGGACTGCTCTACTTTATCGACGCACTCGGAAATCCCCCCGAAGCTTATGAGCACGATATGAAGCT
>JAZQXA010000004.1:0-5218 GCA_045632605.1 Candidatus Flemingiibacterium sp.
CTTTGACGGCGGGATTGAGATACGCGAGGAAGGCGGAAAACTCGTTTGGACCTGCCCGCAGTGCGGGAATCAGGATCAGGATAAGATGAATGTCGCCCGCCCTACCTGTGGTTATATCGGTACGCAGTACTGGAATCAGGGACGCACGCAGGAAATTAAAGAAAGAGTGCTTCACTTATAATGTATTACGGAAATATAAAAAACTGCGATATTGCCGACGGTGAAGGCGTTCGTGTAACGCTGTTCGTTTCGGGATGCACAAATCGGTGCGAGCACTGCTTTCAGCCCGAAACATGGGATTTTAATTACGGTGAACCGTTCACAAAAGAGGTTGAAGACAAGATTCTGTCGCTTCTTGCGCCGAGCTATATAAACGGTCTTACAGTGCTTGGCGGAGAACCGTTTGAGCCGCAGAATCAGCGTGCGCTTTTACCGTTTCTTCGCCGTGTGCGCGAGGTTTATCCGAATAAAACGGTATGGGCGTTTTCGGGATTTACTCTCGAGGAGCTTCGCACGGATGGGTCACATCCGAGGTGTGAAGTTACCGATGAAATACTCGCACTGCTTGATGTTCTCGTTGATGGACGGTATGAGCATGATAAACGCAACCTTATGCTCAAATTCCGCGGCTCGTCAAATCAGCGGCTTATCGACATGAACAAGACTCGCGAAATCGGCACTGTTGTTCTTTGGGATGAATAAAATGTTATGCCCACCGATTAATATCGGTGGGCATATTTTCAGTTGTAGCGTATGGTTTTGGTGTAAAGCTTCCGCAAAAGCTCGGAAAAGGGAAGAATCAGCAGTCCTGCGGCAAAATTTCCGATAGCGTGAACCGCATCCCAAGGCAATCCGGCAATTATCCAGGCAATGGTTTGCTCGAAGCTGAAGCCGAACATCACCGCCTGAGCCGGTGCATAAAGTGCTCCGAACGCGAATCCGTGAAGTCCGCAGATAATGGGATAAACAATAACAGCGGCTTTTTTAGGAATTTCACGCGGAAGCAGCATTGTCACTGCCCAGAGTATTGTCCATATGTAAAGATAAGGTATCCACCACATGGAAAATCCGGCGTACAGTCCGTTCAGAAACACATAAACGTATATAGGCAATAAAGCTTTTTTTCGAAAAACCAACGTGAACACCATGGTGAACATTCCGAGCAGGTGAATGTTTGGTAAAATTTCCATGATGATTTTCGAAGCGAACATAAGTGTGCCAAGCATTGCGAATACAACCATTTCCAAAACAGTCATATATCGTTTGCGTTTTGAATTGGACATTTTTATTTAGTGTAAGAGAGTCGGTAAACAGCATCCTCGTTAATTTCTGTGCTGTCAACGCCGCTCATTGCATATTCACCGTCAATGTAGAATGCCCAGTAGGACTGGTCAATGTCATAATCGGCAACAATGCCGTTTACATTTTTAATGTATAGACCATAAGCGCCGTCTTCACCTGCAATAATGTCATTTTCGAGCAGTGCGGCACCGACTGTTGCGGCATCTGTTTTTACGGTGAAAGTAATGGTCTTATCCTCTGCACTGACTTCAACGGTAACAGTTTTTTCTCCGGTGCCGAGCTCTGTGTCCTCGGTGTAAGCTGCTGTTGCCCAAAGTCCGGTTAATGCTTCGGCTTCGTTGCCCGAAGCGACGGTTGTATCTTCAGTTGTGACATCGGGAGTTTCGTTTGCTCTGTTTTCACCGCAGGCTGCGAAGCTGAATACAAATATGAGTGCGAGAAGAAGTGCTGTTGTGGATTTGATTAAGTTTTTCATTTTTTAATATCCTTTCTAAAGTTCAAAAGGATAAAATAAAAGTACCCTCCGAGGGGTACTTTGCACGCAAAAATAACGGTATCCTGCCATACCGAATTGCCACAATTCCCCCATTTTGCCCAGGAAACTTTTATGTGTCACAGACCGATAAGCATTCCGACTTGACCTTAAAAAGGAGATACGGTAATGGCTGTTGCTGCGGATTTTCACCGCAATTTCCTTATCCCCGGGCATAAAATACACCCGACAACGAATGTTATTTCACATTCAGATGATCTGTGTTTATTCTTTTGTGCTATCATTATATCACATCCGAACGGATTTTTCAAGATGTAACTGCAAATTTTTTAACTCGGATTAATATTCCCTTGACGGACGGGATGGGAAGTGCTATAATTATTAAAACGATTTTTTATGGAGCGATTTTAAATGAGTATAACAAGGCTTGAAAAAATTAAAGACATTAAGTGCCCGTGCGGAAAGGTGCATACGCACGGTATTAACAGTATTATAACCGGAAGTGGCGCAATTGAGCGTATTGCCGAAGCGGTGAAAGCATACGGCGGTAAAGCGTTTGTGCTGTCTGACAAGAATACATACGAAGCCGCGGCGAAGCGAGCCTGCGAAATACTCGGAGTGAACAATGTTCAATTCACAAGCTATATTATGCCGAATGAAAAAATCGAACCCGATGAAGGCAGTGTAGGGTCAGTGATGATGCATTACGACATATCATGTGACGTTATTGTTTCGGTCGGTTCGGGCGTTATAAACGATATCGGAAAATTACTTGCTTCCATCACAAATAAACCGTATATAATCGTTGCAACTGCGCCGTCGATGGACGGTTACGCTTCTGCGACATCCTCGATGACACGTGACGGACTCAAAATTTCGCTGCCCACAAAATGCGCTGATATTATAATCGGCGACACGGATATTCTTGCCGGTGCACCGGTGAAAATGTTGATTTCGGGACTGGGGGATATGCTCGCAAAATATGTAAGTATCTGTGAATGGCGGATATCCAATATTATTACCGGTGAATATTATTGCAAGGAAATAGCCGGCCTCGTACGCTCTGCTCTGAAAAAATGTACCGATAATGCAAAAGGCTTGATTGAACGTGACCCCAAAGCGGTTGAAGCTGTATTTGAGGGACTTATAATCGGCGGCGTGGCGATGACTTACGCCGGACTTTCGCGTCCCGCATCAGGAATTGAACACTATATATCTCACATATGGGATATGCGCGGAGTTGAATTCGGCACTCCGACAAGTACTCACGGTATACAGTGTGCGATTGGCACATTAATTGCGATACGTTATTATGAAAAGCTCAAAGAAATCCGTCCAGATTCCGAAGCGGCATTACAGTATGTGCGGAATTTTGACCTCGCCAAATGGCACTCCGAGCTTCGCAAATTCCTCGGTAAAGGCGCTGAAAGCATGATAAAGCTCGAGCTTGCCGAGCAAAAATACGATATAAGTGCCCACAGTAAACGTCTTAAAACTATCCTTAAAAACTGGGATAATATAATCAGTATCATTAATGAAGAACTTCCGTCAAGTGCTGCTTTTGAATCTATTCTCGACACAATCGGTTCACCGAAAACTCCGGAAGATATCAACCTTGATTCAGAAATTGTTCCAATGACTCTCTCTGCCGCAAAGGATATTCGCGATAAGTATGTACTTTCACGGCTTTTATGGGATATCGGATATAATATATAAACAAAACCCCGTGTCAGCTTACCGACACGGGGCGAAAATTACTTTTTGAGAGAATCTCTGATTTCGCGGATGTTTGCGTAGAATTCTTCGAGAGCTGCTTTTTCAGCGGCAACTTTTGCTTCCTCAGCGGCCTTTGCTTCGGCAGCAGCGGCATCGTCTGCCGCTTTCTTTTCTGCGGCTTCTGCTTCTGCTTTTGCGATTTCCTTGGCATTAAGCTTTCTTTCGAGCGACTTTATTGCACGGACTGCAACGAAAACGCAGAGTGCTATGATAAGGAAGTCGATTATCGACTGGAGCCATAAGCCGTATTCAATCGTGATTGCGGGGATTTCCGCTGTGCCGGCAACTTCATCTGCCGGAACTGCTTCACGGAGTGTATATGACCACTCATTGATTGAAACACCGCTTGTAAAGTATGTAAGCACAGGGGTGATTATATTCTTTACAAGTCCGTTAACGATAGCGCTGAACGCTGTACCGACAACAACACCGACTGCCATGTCGAGTACATTGCCTTTTGTGATAAATGCCTTAAAATCGGAGAAGAACGTGACCTTTTCAGTCTTCGCCTTCACCTTATCCTTAATCTTTGCCATGATTAACCTCCGGTTAATATAAATTTTATTACGGTTTCGATTATATCAGAAAAATCTCGGTTTGTCAATAATATCGGCATATTTTGTCGAATTTTTAGTGTTCGTCCGAGGAACGGGATGCGGTCGGAGTGTGTCCGATAATTGTTTTGTAGGTTCTTGTGAAATATGAAAGATTTTCAAAGCCGCACATTCTTGCCACCTCACTGACGGTATATTTTCCGTCACGCAGGAGCTTTTCTGCTTCACGGCAGCGCAGATTGTTTATGTATCTGACAACGGTGAAGCCGGTTTCACGGTGAAATTCCCGACAGAAGTAATACTTGCTGATATTAACGCTTTCGGCAATTTGGTCAACGGTGAGCGGCTCGTCGAAATGTGATTTGATATAACCGAGTGCGCGTTTTACAGAGTCACCGTGACCGGACTCGCCCGTTTCGCTGTGCGAGTAATTTCGGCAGAGGTAGACCATAAGTGAAAGGATTGCCGCTTTTACAGCCGCGGCGCCGAAAGCATCGTCGCCGTTTTTACGGCAGGATATCGCGTCTTCAACTTCGGGATAAAGCTTTTGCGCGGTTTCATCATCTATAATGCAGTCGAATTTGATTTTAGAAACATTGATGTCACATTTCTGGAGAAATCCGCTTTCGATTATAAGACAGTCATGCGTGATTTCCGTGATAGGTATTGAATGAAGTGAGTTTGAATTGAAAATGGCAATATCGTGCGTATGAATATTATAAAATGTGCGGTCACAAACAACACTGCCATTACCGTGAAAATAGAGGATTTCTATATTTTCATGCCAGTGCGGCATTGTATAGAGATTGTTTTTGTGGAATACATAAGGTGTTGACGGGTCCGGCAAAATATGCGGCTCGTAGTTTCTCTTTTTCGACGCTGACGGATAATATTCACCACAGCATTCGGGGGGACATGGATTGCGACTGCTCATTATAATCACCTCAAAGCAATATTGTGTCAAATATAAGCAATATTATTTCTTGAAATGCTCTCCCAAATATTATATAATAAATTCAGAGAAAATGCAAGAGAATAACAGAAAAATATTTTGAAGTCAAAATATCAATTAAATTTTATGTAAGGAGTTTTA
>JAZQXA010000005.1:0-2300 GCA_045632605.1 Candidatus Flemingiibacterium sp.
AACGCTTGCAGCAACGGGATCAACGATACCGCCGAACTCAACAACACCCCAGATTACGAGGATGGAGTCGCCGGGGCACTTGATGATAACGAGCTTCTCGGGAGCGCCGCACATCCAACGACGAGCAAGGATGTTTTCCTTGATTGCGTTGATGGAAGCGTCAACGTCGGTGCCAGCCTTGAACTGAACGGTGAAGCAGTTGAATACGTTGGTGTTCATCATGTTGAACATGGAAGCAGCGGACTCGATCTTAGCTGCCTCGGACTCGGGAATACCGAGGTTATCGTTGTAGTCGGTATCAGCGAGAGCAACGAAAGCTGCGGGGCCTTCTGCGTTTACGGTGTCAAAGTTGTAGATGTTACCGCCTGCTACGTAAAGCATAGTGTCCTCGGTAGCGGTTGCGTTGTAGCCGTTGAATACGATGTTGAGGAGCTCGATAGCGGACTTGTAGGGAAGCTCAACTACTGCTTCGGTTGCTTCAACGGTGGTCTCTACGGGTGCTTCGGTGCTGTTATTTTCAGCCTCGGTGGTAACGTCAGCGGTGCCTTCGTTACAAGCTACGAAGCTCATGGTGAGCATAAGAAGTGCGAGAGTGAGTGCAATAAGTTTTTTCATTTTGTTTTTCTCCTTTTTTGTGTGAAAATTATTTACTTTTATTATTTTTCTATATTAACGTACCAGATTCCGGATTCTGCTTCACGGGTAAGTACGATATTGTATCCGCGGTCGGTCTTGATCAGGCAGCGCTCGCTGTCGCCGGGAAGTGTGAGGATCAGCGATACGCTTCCGTTTGCAACGTATTCGCCGCCTTCATAAAGGGTTTCGCCGTTCTTATCAAGAACAAGCAAGCTTCCTTCGGTAAGTGTGAGTGTGGTCTGCTTTTTAAATTCAAGCTCGAGGGGGAGGGAGAGATCCGCTACTCGAACGGTCTCAACGTAATGTGCCATTGCAAGGGGCATATACTCCGCAACGGTACGGGGTGAGTCTGCGATGCTTTCGCCGTAAAGAAGAACGTCCTGTCCGCCGATATTGCCTGCGATCAGCAGTCCGACTGCCAACATAAGGCAAGCGGCAACCGCTCCGTAGCGGTAGACGTTTCGCACAAGCGACCGCGCAGTGATCTTTGCGCCGCGGGTGCGTCTTTCATCGGCTTCGGCAATCAGCGCGTCGTCGATGTGTGTCATGGCCTGAGCCAGTATTTCGTTTTTCATTGGTAAGCGCCTTTTCTGTCAAATGTGTATTTCGTGTTCGGTGAGGTAGGTTTTCAGCGAGAGTCGCATTCTGTGAAGTATCGATTTGACCTTCGATTCTGACATATCATAGTAGTCGGCGATATCCGATATCGACTCGCTGTGAAAGTAGCGGCGGACAAAGACCTTGCGCATCTCTGCGGGCTGAGTGTAGAGAAACTCGCTGATGATGTGTCCAAGCTCCTCGGCATTATCGCCAAGAGTGCGCGGATCTTCGATGCATTCGTCAAGCTCTTCAAGAGAGAGAGCAAACTCGCCTCCGCCGCGTCGCTCGGCGTGGTTAGCCTTGTAGCGGTTGATCGAAAAGTTTCTTATCAGCTTTCCAAGAAAAGCCGAAAGATTTTCGGGGCGGTGAGGCGGAATCGAATTCCAAGCCGCAAGCCATGTATCATTTACACATTCCTCGCTGTCTTCGCGGTTGTGCAAAATGTTCATTGCAATATTCATACAGTAGGTATTGTATTTTGTCGAGGTTGCCGCGATGGCTTGCTCGTCACGCGCAAAATACAGCTCCACGATTTTTTCGTCTTGCATGTTTCCTCCGTTGTCCGAAGTGCCCTACACCTATATACACAACAAAATTTTCGTTTGGTTGCATGGTTTCGGAAATTTTCTAAAAAAATTTTTAAAAAGCGAAAAAGGCATAATTTTTTCGCATTACTCTTTATTATACCATAAATTTCCGAGGCATTTCAATAACAAATTGTTTCTTCAGTTTAAAAAGAAGAACGGTTGCTCCATCTTTTTGATGAAGCAACCGTGCGTGGCAAAAGAAGATCAGTCCTCGTAGACCGGTTCGGGTTTTGCGGCAAGGATTTCGAGGGCAGATTTAGAGAAATATTCAAGTGGGTCGGCATCCGCGCCGGCAACCTTCATCTCGAAATGCAGATGGGGCTCCTCGGCAAGCTCAAGCACGCCGCCCTCGCCAACCGCACCGAGAAGAGTACCCTCCGAAACCTTCGCGCCGACTTCGATGCCGGCGGCAAGTGTGTCGGCAAGTCCGCGATAGACACTCACGGCATCGCCATCGTGCTCGATCCAGATGCACTT
>JAZQXA010000006.1:0-1903 GCA_045632605.1 Candidatus Flemingiibacterium sp.
TTACAATCTTCCGAATGCAGATTGATAAATTATCAAAAATTGATATAATATCACTTGTAAAGGAGATAGTTATGTATAATTCAGATGATGTAAAAGATTTAAAAGAATTTATAATAAAAAACACAGAGGCAAACAAACAACTGATGCTCGATGCGGAGCGTTGGCTTTGGTCACACCCTCAAACCGGTTATACGGAATGGGAAGCAGATGCTTATCTTTCCGAAAAATTTACAGAATTGGGTTATATTCTCACAAAAGCCGGCAACATTCCCGGTTTTTATACCGATATAGATACAGGATTGCCCGGCCCCACACTTTGCATTATGGGCGAGCTTGATGCTCTCGATCTTGCGGGACATCCCGAGGCAGTAAACGGAATGTCGCACGCTTGCGGGCATAACGCTCAAGCGGCTGCCTTACTCGGAATCGCTGCTGCTTTAAAATCTCCCGACGCACTCAAAGGGCTTTGCGGAAAGATTCGCCTTATGGCAACTCCTGCCGAAGAAATGATACAGCTTAATTTCCGTGAAGAACTTCGAAAAAACGGTACAATTTCCTACATGGGCGGTAAAATCGAATTTATGCACAGAGGTTTCTTTGACGGTGTGGATTTGGCAATTATGGTACACGCCGATACACATCCGTTTTTGGATTTTTATTGCAGTTACGGAAACAACGGCTGTATAGCAAAAAGCATAAAATACAAAGGCAAAGCTTCTCACGCAGGCGGCGCACCCCATGCAGGAGTAAATGCGCAGTATGCCGCTATGCTTGGTCTTGAAGCTTGCAACGCATTAAGAGAAACTTTTATAGACGATGACCACATACGGTTTCATCCGATTATGAAAGGCGTTTCGACAGCGGTAAATATAATCCCTGACGAAATGCCCATAGAAACTTTCATACGGGGCAGAACAAATTCCGCCATAAAACGCGAAAACAAAAAGATAAACCGCGCTCTTGCAGGTGCTGCATTAGCAATGGGCGCACAAGTGGAAATACACGACCGTCCGGGATATTCCCCCGAAGTGCACGACCATAAATTTATGAATCTTGCAGAAAAATGCTGTATTGACCTTGTCGGTGCGGAAAAAGTCGTTTTCAATTACGCCGGTTGGGGCACAGCATCTTCCGATTTCGGCGATATAACACAAGTTATGCCCGGTATTCAGTTAAATGTTTCGGGAGCTTCCGGCGTTTGTCATGGTATCAATTACCAAATGAAAAACCCCGAAAAGTTTTGCCTTAATTCCGCAAGAATACAATTACTGGTTGCCGCCGCACTTTTGGTAAATAATGCCTCGGCTGCCAACGACATTATTTCGTCGTACAAGCCCACATACAGTTCAATCAAAGAATATTTCGACTCTGTGAATGAGTTTTTCGCCGATAAAGAAGCCGTTGTATATGACAGCGAAGGCAATGCAACAGTAGAGTTTTAGTTACAATTTAGGGAGGAACTTTTATGACCGCCGCAAAAAAAATAGCAATATTGATTATTACATTGATTCTTGTACTTTCCGCAATACCGACTTATGCTGACGAAGGAATGGTTATTCTTCTCGACCCCGGCCACGGCGGCAGTGACAACGGAAGCAAGGGCGTTCTTAACGGCACAACCATTTACGAAAGAACGCTCAATAATATAGTTACGGAGCATCTTTGCAACGCGCTTTTGGAATATGACGGCGTAAAAGTTTACCTAACCCGCCATTATAACGATAACGAAACAAAACCTTCCTTGCAGACTCGCGGATTTTTTGCAGGCGAAATAAATGCCGACCTTATGATTTCACTTCACATGAACGCTTTGGACAACGCTCCGTATTGGGGCGGTACGGAAATATTCGTGCACGCCGGAAATTACTTGCCGGAGGGTGCTGAAAAAACTACTGCAATTGCA
>JAZQXA010000007.1:0-31019 GCA_045632605.1 Candidatus Flemingiibacterium sp.
TATGATTCTGTCAGTGCCATTGACCTGCCGCTTCTTGCGGAGCGTACAGCTTCGATAATTGCCGGTGAGCCGACCGAGCTTCCGATTTATGATTTCAAGCTCGGAAAGGCAACCAAATCCGAAACCGTTGACCCCGATGAACACAGCGTTTTCATTTTCGAGGGCATACAGGCGATTTATCCCGAGGTGACAGCGCTTTTCGGGGACAATTACAAGTCGATTTATATCTGCGTTGAGGATGACCTTGAAATCGGTGATTATTATTTCGTAAAGCGTGAGCTTCGATTGCTTCGCCGACTTGTTCGTGACTATAAATTCCGCGGTGCAGCTCCTGAATTTACATTTTTCCTCTGGCGTTCTGTTGCGGCAAACGAGGATAAATCTATACTTCCGTATGCTGATACCGCTGACATCAAGATAAATTCGTTTATGGCGTATGAAATATATCTCATGAAAAGCGTTCTGCCGGAAATTCTTGCGCTTGTTCCTGATACAAATCCGTATTTTGCAAAGGCGTATGACATTTGCAGAAAGCTTGAAGGGCTCGATATGATAGTCCCCGAGCTTGTTCCGAGTGATTCGCTTTTAAGAGAATTTATCGGTTAAAATATAAAACATTTAAGGAGAATTAAAAATGACAAAAGCTGTATATAACGATTACCGTGAATCTGCCGCATATATTTCTGAAAGAACAGGCACAACTCCAGATATAGCCGTTATTCTCGGCTCCGGACTCGGAGAATTTGCCGACAGACTTGCAGAGAGTATTGTAATTCCATACCGTGAGATCCCCCATTTCCCGACTTCAACCGTTTCATATCAAAAAGGCGAACTTGTTTTCGGCAAACTCAAATATGAGGACGGCAGCGAAAAGACGGTTCTTGCAATGAACGGACGTTTTCACTATTACGAGGGCTGGGAAATGTGGCAGACTGCTTATCCCATCGGCGTTTTTAAGTTGCTTGGAATCGACAAAATGATAATCACAAATGCCGCAGGCGGTATTGGCTATAACGATGAACGTGAAATTGTTCCCGGTGACCTTGTTTGCGTCACCGACCAGATAAAGCTCTCGCCGATGTCACCGATGCGCGGCGCAAATATTCCCGAATTCGGTGAACGCTTCTTCGATATGCAGAGCGTATTTGACAAGGAGCTTCGTGAGCTTGCAAAAGACTGTGCAAGTAAGCGCGGTTATACCTTGAAAGAGGGCGTTTACGCTTATATGACCGGACCGCAGTATGAAACCCCGGCTGAAATTCGTGCGCTCAAAATAATGGGTGCAAACCTTGTCGGTATGTCTACTGTTGCAGAGGTGATTTTTGCGGCTCAGGTTGGAATAAAGGTGCTTTGCATTTCATGTGTTTCGAATATGGCCGCCGGAATCACCGGTAATCCGCTTACCGAGCAGGAGGTTCTCGACACTGCCGCAACGATTTCCGAACGCTTTAAGATGCTTTTGTCAGACGTTATTCACAATATCTAAATTTAATTTTCAGGAGAGAAAACGATATGGACACCAAACGCATTCTCGAACTTATTGAAGCCAGAAAAAATGAGCTTTTTGAGCTTCTTTCTACCTTTATAAAAATCAATACAGAAAACTACCGTATCGGCGGAAACGAAAAGGAACTCGCCGAGCTGATACATAAAATGTGCCTTGATATGGGGCTTGAAAGCGACCTTTATTCGCCGCTTTCAATCGACGGCTTTGAAAAGCATCCCGACTATCTGCCAGGACACAGTTTAGAGGAAAGATACAACGTTGTTGCACGCTACAAGGGAGCTGAAAATGTTGATGAGCTGATGCTCATGGGACATACTGACACCGTTGAAATCGGTGATATTGCAAATTGGGAGCGTGATCCGCTTTCCGGCGACATTGATGACGGAAAAATTTTCGGACGCGGTGCGTGTGACGACAAATATGCGCTTGCAACCGTTATGTTCATTATGAAGCTTTTCAAAGAAGAAGGTTTCGTTCCGAAAAAGAATCTTCTTTTTGCCGCTTATTCCGACGAAGAACACGGCGGTTCACACGGTGCACTTGCCGCTGTACTGAAATATCCTTGCCCGAGCATTGTAAGTATGGACGGTGTTTCAAATCAAATTTGGCACTGTGGCTCGGGCGGCTCGGAGTTCGTGTATAATTTCCATACTGCTGAAACTGTTGACAGCGCAGGACTTACCGCAAGTGCGCTTCCTATTGTAATCGAAGAAATTGACAAATTCGCGGCAAGACGCAAGAAAGAGCTTGCTGAAAATCCTTTTTACGCAGGAACGATCATTCCCGAAACAGCGCTTCGTTATATGGGGGCACGTGCCGGAAATCACGGCTCTGACCTTGGAAGCGGTTCTGTTTACTTTACTTTCTACACCGATAAGCCGAGAGAAGATATCTATGCAGAGTTCGACGAGGTTGACCGTATAATCAAATCGCGTCTTGCGCCTCTCGGTATAATCGGCGACGGATTTTTGCCCGAAGTGCGTTTCTTCCACTATGTATGGTGTCCACCCAACAGCGAGGATGTAACCGAGATGGTTGCCGCGGCAAAGGATGCCGGCGGTGCAGAACCTCTTGTTTGCGGCTCTTGTCTTTCCGACCTTTCCGTAATTTCCAAATACGGAAGCAGCCGCGCTTATGCATACGGAATCGGACGCGATTTCAGTCAAAAGGGCGGTGCTCATCAGCCAAATGAATTTATAGAATGTGATGCGCTGCTCGAATATACAAAAGTAATTGCCGCATACATCATGCGTAAGTTAGGTTAAAATGAACGAATATTTTATTCTGTCCGACCCGAGCGCCAAGCTCGGGATCGGTCTTTGTGCCCATGCGGTTGATCAGGTGATAAAAACACTTGTTTATAAAGGCTCGTGTATGTATTTACCTTCACCAAGCGTTGTCGGACAGGTTATATTGCTCCTCGATCCGAAAAATGCCAGCGAATCGGAAACCGAATGGTTTTTACGCACGCTTGCCGGGTATTTGGGCGTTGATATTTTAAATTCCGACGGCGAAGCGATATTTGATGGCTCTGAAGATAATGATATATCCTTTGTCGATACGCTTCCGCCGCCCGACGACGAATATCCGCCGCTTCGACTGTTCTGGACTATAGACGGTCTTGACATGGGCGACCGTACTCAACTTATTACAAAGTTTTTTACACAGAATGATTATGAAATAACACAAGAGCCAGACGGCTTTTCTGTATTTCTCGCATCAAATTCATATCTTGATATTTTTTACATTCCGGGCGATTCACACATTGGTGCTGAAATTGATTGCAGCTTTTCCGGTGCAGGTGTCTATGCCGAAGCAGTCGAGATTGCGGAGCTTTTTGCCGCGTTTCTCGGAGAACACATTTCGTTTGTGGAAGACCCGCGTGTTACATACACTGCGGACAAGGATTTCGACAAGCTGCGCCGCGCATTTTATCAGCCGCTGAAACAGCTCCTTGCTTTCGCAGTTAACGATGACCGTGACGGATTGCAGGCTTATCTTGGCTGGGGCACAGATGCCTTTGAACCCAAACCGATTCGAGGCTCGCTTGTAACACCGTTCGGGCGTTACGATATCGAGCGTTTGCTCGGCGAAATTAAGAAATTCGGCTTCTCATATGTCTGTGACAGCCGCTTTCTGATACGCAATACCCCCCGTGACGGTGCTGACTATTATATAAAGGAAGCGCTTAATATAATCTGCAACAGTACAGTCGGTGCACATAAAACAAGCTTCACAATGCAGGAGCAGATTGCGATAATGCAGTGCATCGAGGATTTTGAAACCGCACTCAAGGTTGATTCAAAAGCGCGTTTTCCTCGTGAAGTATACAAGCGTATGTGCCGCATTATAAAGCGCGAGCCGATTCATTCCGATAATGTACGTGATTTTGAGCTTCACTTTGAGCCCGGGTATCTGCGTGACGATATTTTTTACGGCTTCGGGCATTATCTGCGCCGCTTCAAGCTGCCCGGATATATGTCACGAAATGAGATTTCACACGGCGAAGATGTATTCTTTTTCGGAGATACAAAGAACGGTTTTCGAATTGAATGTCAGATAAGCTATGCCTATAGCGGCGACGGAACGGAATCTCCTCTTGGGAAAAATTTTGCGATTGGCAGTGAAGACGAGATTGAAACTTTTGATATTGGCGGCAGCTCTGTTGTACGTTTTATAGACGGAGGAGCGGTGAAAGAGCAGTACCGTGCCGAAGCTGAAGTGTATATTAAAGACGAAGTTTACCGTTTTGCTATGGTTTCAGATTCACACGATGATGTTGAATCCTTCCGCGATATGCTTCGCACGTCAATCAGCATCGAAGATTGGTATGACGAATATATCCGCGATGAATCGTCTGACCCTCACGCTCCGGGTGCAACATTCTGCACCAACGGCTACACTCCCGAATGTGCGGCATTTTCAAAGCCGTTTCCGATGTATGCCGATCATATGTTAATGCCGACAAAGCAGTTTTACGCCGGCTCGGGTGAATTTACCGGGGCTTTATCAATAGAGGATGCACAGCGATTCGACTTATATAATCTTCTTATGAATGAGCTGTTCAAGCAGCAAGAAGATGACGACAAGAAAAAAGACAGCGAATAAAACAATCTGTCTTTGAATAAGTATTAATACCGAAAGGACGGAAAAATGGCAAAATATGAAATAGAATTACATACAAGCGCACCGCAGCTTGCGAGTTATCTTGAATCGAATATAATGGACAGTGCCTTTTCGATTGAGCTTGTTGATTCGTCGGTGCAGCGTGTAGGTGACGTTACTGTTTGGCTATATGTCTACGATAAATATTATATGCGAAACTCAAGCCGTGCTGCGCTCACCGTACAGATTGTTGGCAACGATGATAAAGCAACCGTAACTGCAATTTCAGCAGGAGGCGGAACAGGTACTATTTTCAATTTTTCATACGGTGCCGAAGAAGATTTCGTAGGGGTTGTCGAGGATTTGATTGACAGCTATTCCGAATCATAAAATAAAAGGAGCAACAAATGAAAGCTTTATTTAAAAATGCACTTATACTCACTCCCGACGGAGGATATATAAACGGAAGTGTTGCCGTGGACGGCGTTAAAATTACCGCTGTAGGCGATATCGAGGACAAAGACTTCGACCGTGTTATTAACTGTGAAAACAAGCTGCTGACACCGGCATTTTATAATATTCATTGCCATGCGGCGATGACATTATTCCGCGGAATCGGTGAAGATTTGCCGCTTCAGCGTTGGCTTGAGGAAAAAATTTATCCGGCAGAGGACAGACTTACTCCTGAATCGGTAAGAGTCGGAAGTGAGCTGGCAATTGCCGAAATGATTCGCGGCGGCGTTGTTTCATTCTCGGATATGTACTTTTTCTGCGACGAGACTGCAAAGGCTGTTATCGACACAGGCGTTAAGGCGAATATTTCGCGCTGCCTTGTTTCCTTTGCCGATGATGCGACTATCAAAAACGATTCGCGCTTCGATGAAGCTGTACAGCTTATTAACGACTACAATGGTGCCGGCGACGGACGTGTTCTTATTGATATGTCCGTGCACGCAGAATATACCAACAGAGAACGCTATCTGCGCGAGGTTGCAGAATATGTTCATTCCCACGACCTCGGACTCCAGGTTCATGTTTCCGAAACAGAAAAGGAACACGAGGAATGTAAAGAACGTCACAACGGCATGACTCCGGTTGAATTCCTCGCCGATTGCGGAATACTTGTACCGTCCGCAACAGCGACCGCCACAGCCGCGCATTGCGTTTGGGTAACGGACAAAGATATTGAAATCCTTGCAGAGAATCGCGTAAATGTTGCTCACAATCCGATAAGCAACTTAAAGCTTGCAAGCGGAGTTGCTCCTGTTGCCAAAATGCTTGCCGCCGGCGTAAATGTCGGACTCGGTACAGACGGTGCCGCATCGAACAATGCGCTTTCCGTTCTCCGTGAGCTTCAGTCTGCCGCACTTATACACAAGGGTGTAAACCGCAAAGCGGATATCATAAAGACAAGCGATATCTGCGGTATGGCGTGGAATGCCGGTGCACGCGCGCAGGGAAGACCCGACTGCGGAAAAATCGAAGCAGGTGCACGTGCAGATATAATTCTTATCGACCTTGATTCGATAAACAACATACCTATGTATGATCCATATTCTACCGTTGCGTTTTCGGCTCACGAAAGCGACGTATATCTCACGATGTGCGACGGAAAGATACTTTTTGAAAACGGGGAATATAAAACTATAGACGTTGAAAAACTCCGCCACACGGCGAAGCATACTATAGCGCACTATTTCGACTGATTAAATGATGCTCGGTCGAGTGCGCCGACGGAGCGTCTTTAATGAAAAAAGCCAGTTTTTTATCTGATTTATCAGCCGGCGTGATTCTCATGACCGTTTCAAACCTCATCGTCAAGGCGGCAGGACTTATGTTCAAGATTCCGATGACTGCGCTCATAGGTGAGGAGGGCATGGGATATTTCAACGGCGCCTATACGCTGTTTACATGGTTCTATATGTTATCTGCCGCCGGGTTGCCCACTGCAGCATCGATGCTTATTGCAAAATTACCCGAAAAAAGCAGACGAAGCGGCGCAGTAAGGATATTTAAAATTTCGCTGTCACTTTTCACTTTTGTGGGACTCTGCGGCTGTCTTATACTGATTTTCTGTTCAGGTCCAATTTCCAATCTGATGCGAGTTGAAAATTCCAGACTTGCTATAATTGCCGTTGCACCGACGCTCTTTTTCGTTTGTCAGTCAGCGGCTTTAAGAGGGTATTTTCAGGGCTTTGGAAATTTAAAATGGCATTCCGTGTCACAGGTCGTTGAAGCGCTCGGAAAGGTCGGACTCGGAGTTGCTCTTGCGTATCATGCAGTCAAAAGCGGAAAAAGCATTCCCGAAGCCGCCGCGTATGCCGCGGTTGGTATAACAGTCGGTGTTGCCGCTGGAATGGTCGTTCTGTATATTGCTTTCATCTTTAAAAAGAAAAACGGTGGCGAGAGGGAATTAACGCCCTCACGTACACTTGCCGGAAATCTTATAAAGGCTGCACTGCCGATAACACTTTCTTCAAGTGTAATGAGCCTCGCAAATCTTATTGATTCACTCATAATGACACGAAGCCTTCACGCTGTGGGGATGTCGCAGGCGGAGGTTGCTTCAATATGGGGAAATTATTCCTCGCTTGCGGTTCCGATGTTCAATCTTCCGCCGGTTTTGACGATGCCAATCGCTTATGCACTCCTGCCGGCACTGTCTTCAGCTCTGTCTGCAAAAAAGCACGAAGAAGCTATACGCCTGACTACGGATGCACTGCGTTCCACTGCTGTTATTGCATTTCCGTGTGCAGTAGGAATGTCTGTGTTTGCCGAACCGATACTATCTTTGCTTTTTGCCGATGATGTTGCCGCGAGAGGGGCTATGCTGCTGACATTACTCGCTCCGTCTTCAATGCTGCTTTGCTTGCTCGGTGTTACAAATACAATCCTGCAGGCAAGCGGACACGAACGTGTACCGCTTTATGCGATGCTGTGCGGTGCCGGGGCAAAGTTTGCTGCAACATGGATTTTGACTCCGCATTTCGGTAAATATGCAACGCCGATATCGACATTTATTTGTTATTTCACCGTAATAATCATATCTATGATTGCAATTTCAAATTTCACACCTCTTGGTGATGCAATAGGCTTTAACGATTTCATAAGACCTCTTATCGTATCCGGAATTTCTGTTGTTTTTGCCGCGCTTATATATCCGATTGTCGGTACCGTTATCGCTGTTGGTGCGGCGGCAGTCAGCTATTTTGCAATAACGGCACTTTTCAGAAAAAAGCCAACCGGTATATAAATTAATTTTTATTGAAAGGACGTACAACATGAAAGAACGCATCAAAGCTATAAAAGCTAAATCTCGCTATGATACAAATGACTTGAGAGAAATCATGGAAATTCTTCGCTCACCGGATGGATGTCCGTGGGACAGAGAGCAGAACCACAAATCAATACGCCGTGATCTTATTGAGGAAACATATGAGGTGATCGAGGCAATTGACAAGGACGACAAAACGCTTATGTGTGAGGAGCTTGGCGATCTTATGCTGCAAGTGATGTTCCATTCGCGCATCTCTGAAGAGGCAGGGGATTTTTCGCTCGATGATGTCACTGACGGTATCTGCAAAAAGCTGATACTTCGCCATCCTCACATTTTTGCAGACGTTAAGGCGGATACCTCCGAAGAGGTTCTTAAAAATTGGGATAAAATCAAGGTTGTTGAAAAAAAGCAGAAATCCGACAGGGAAGTTCTTGACTCCGTTTCACATTCGCTTCCAGCTTTAATCCGTGCGGACAAGCTTGTTTCAAAAGCCGGTAAGTTAGGGCTTGCAGTTTCGCAAAATCCCGCCGTCGATGCACTTGCAAATGGCTGTGAAAATAAAGAAAAATTCATAGGAGAACTGCTGTTTTCTGTTGTTTCACTCGCAAAAAGTATCGGTGTTGACGGAGAAAAAGCTCTTGCTGATGCTTGCGATGCGCTTGTTATGAGTGCTTCGGATGAGAAAAAACTGTAAAAATTTTACATTTAATGGCAATTGAATGAAGAAAAATCGAAAAAATCCCGATTTTATGCGACTTTTTTGAAAAAAATTTGCCATTAGGTATTGATTAATTTCAAAAAAAATGTTATAATTAAAATACCGATTATTTAACGGTAAAAACTTTTTATATGAAAGGATTAAACATCATGAACAAGACTACCCTTATTGAAAAAGTTACCAAGGAAACCGGTCTCAAGAAGAAGGACGTTGAAGCAGTAGTTAACGCTGCATTCGCTGGTATCGAGGACGCTATCCTCGAGGGCGAAAAGGTTCAGATCGTCGGCTTCGGTACATTTGAGGTTAAGGATCGTCCTGCAAGATCCGGTATCAATCCCGCAACTCGCAAGGCTATCACTATCCCTGCTTCCAAGCGCCTCGCTTTCACCTCCGGCAAGACCCTTAAGGCAAAGCTCAACAAGTAATTAATGCGCCTGGACAAATTTCTTAAAGTGTCCCGTCTCATCAAGAGACGTACCGTTGCAAACGAAGCCTGCGATACACAGCACGTTTCTGTAAACAGCCGCCCGGCAAAAGCATCATATGATGTCAAGGAGGGCGATGTTATCGAAATCACTTTCGGTCAGCGCACAACGAAGATTAAGGTCATCGATGTTCGCGAGTTTACCGCAAAGGCAGATGCGGCTTCTATGTACGAAGTTATTTCTTGATGTATATCCGACCTGCCTCTGCCATATAATGGTATAAAGCCGTTTTGTCGGCAAACCATTAGGCAGAGGAGATACGGATGAATAACGAGATTACTTCAGTGCCGCATCAGGAAATAACCCTTTCCAACCGTTCGCGGCTTACTATTACCGGAGTCGAAGACGTTCAAAGCTTCGATGAACGCAGTATTATTTTAAAAAGCAACCACGGAATGATGGCGATTGACGGTGAGGGACTCCATATTTCCCATCTGTCACGCGAAACCGGGGAGCTTCATATTGAGGGGACAATCGGCGGCGTACTTTTCTTTGAGCCGACCGAACCCAAAAAGAAACGCGGAATTTTCAGGTGACGTCATGGAAACTGTAAAGCTCGGTTTCGACATGGCGCTCCAGCTCAATCTGCTCTTATATTCTTTGATACTCGGAGCCTTTCTCGGAGCGTTCTTTGATATAATGCGGATATCACGCGTTTTTCTTTCTATAATTTTTTCTGAAAAAGCAGGATGCGCCGTTTCCAAAACGGTGATGACTGTTGTTTCTTTCTTTGAAGACATTATCTTTTTTGCAGTTTCTGCGGCAGTGACTGTTTTGTTCTGCTTTCAGGCAAACGGCGGAAGCGCCAGAGGATTCATTCTTCTAGGTATGCTCGGCGGTTTTTCGCTCTATCTGCTCACCTTGGGGCGGCTGACAAAGCTCGTTTCCGAAGCACTGTCAAAACTCATTTACCGTCTGCTTACCTTTGTTCTCAGACGAATTCTTTCGCCCATTGCGGTTCTTTTGGGCCGTCTTGCGGCAGGATTATACACGAAAACTATCGGACGTGCCGTGATTTTTGTTTCCGGCTGTCTTTATCATATTTACACTGAAAAATCGTCGCGTGAGCTTAACAGATTCTGTTCACGCCAGTTTATAAAATAAAGGAATTGATTACGTGATGAAACAGGTACGGATGTCCATACCGGTAAAGCTCGCAATATTTTTCGCGTTCCTTTTTATGATAATTACGCTTGTCAGCGTTCAGATCGAATTTAACCGGCTCGAAGAAGAACGCGCAAAAATCGAAGAGCGTATTGAAGAAGTTCAGGGAAGCATTGATGAGCTTAACAGCAAGCTGAATACTCCTTTTGACGAGGAATACATCATTGCTCTGGCAAAGGAAAAGCTCGGCTATTGCTTGCCCGAGGAAATCATTTTTTACAATGATCTTATAAATTGAAAATTACGGATATTTGTTTCCGACATGGGAATAATATGCCTATAAATATAAAATTACGGTAGTGAAAAATGCTTATTAAAAATCTTACAATTGAAACAATGTCCGCCGCGGGTTTAGTACGCGGCGGTTGGATTTTAATCGAAAACGGTAAAATTTCCGACATCGGAAACGGTAATGCACCAGAATATGACGGCGAAATTTACGACGGGGAAGGTCTTACGGCTTACCCCGGTTTTATTGATGCACATACGCATCTTGGAATCGTTGAGGATTCCCTCGATTTTGAGGGGGATGACTGCAACGAGGACAGCGACCCGATAACACCTCATGTTCGTGCGCTTGACGGAATCAATCCGTTTGACAGATGTTTTACCGAGGCAAGAGAAGCCGGTGTAACCTGCGTCGCTGTTGCTCCAGGAAGTGCAAATCCGATTGGTGGCCAGGTTTGCATTATAAAGACAATCGGAAAGCGCGTTGACAAGATGCTTGTAAAAGCTCCTGCAGCAATAAAATTTGCGCTCGGCGAGAATCCGAAGAACACATATCATGCAAAAAATTCCGCTCCCGTTACGCGCATGGCGACGGCTGCTTTGATGCGTGAGAATTTGGCGAAAGCAAAAAAATATCTTGACGACTTAAACCGTTCCGAAGCAGACGAGGAGCTTGATGCACCTGAATACGATATTAAGCTTGAATCGCTTCTTCCGCTTTTGAGAGGCGAAATATGTGCGCATTTTCATGCCCACAGAGCTGATGACATTTTTACAGCCATTCGTATTGCAGAGGAATTCGGAATCAAATATGCCATTGTTCATGGCACAGAGGGGCATCTGATAGCCGATGAGCTTGAAGGCGTTGCTGTGATTGCAGGTCCGAATTTGTGTGACCGCTCAAAGCCGGAGCTTCGTGAGCAGACATTTAAAAATCCCGCTGAGCTTTTGTCAGGCGGTGCGCTTGTGGCGCTTACGACCGACCACCCGGTTTCACCGCTTAATTATCTGCCGCTTTGCGCCGCAATGGCAAAAAAAGAAGGACTTCCACCCTCTGCCGCGCTTGAAGCGCTGACTATAAATCCTGCGCGTATTCTCGGCATAGATGAACGTGTTGGTTCACTCGAAAAGGGAAAGGATGCAGATATCTTGCTCGTACGCGGAGATGTACTTTCTCTTGAACATACAGTTGAAGCTGTATTCATTGACGGAAAGAGGGTCCAATGATGTCAAAAAAAACAAAAATCACCATATTTATTTTGCTCGGCGTGCTTGGTGCAATGATAATTGCCGCAGCAGCAATTTTCTTCGGTGACGAGATTTTCAATAATGATGATAAGGAAAATATAGAAAATCTCGAATCTTCAGTTGCTAACCTTGAATCCGAAAGAAACCGCCTCCTAAATGAGGTTTCGGTTCTCAAACAGAATCTTTCCGAGCTCGAAGCCAATCTTGCTGATTCCGGAAAATATTATGCGGATGAAATTGAAGCACTCAAGAAACAAATCGACGAAAAAAACGGTGCAATTGCTGCACTCGAAGCTGACATTGCCAGATATGAAACGGTTTACGAAATAGATGTACTTGCGCAGGCTCGTCTTATTGATGAACTGCTTGAATACATCGAAACAATGTCACCTTATGTACGTGTTGCCACCGTAAGCGATACTCAAAGCACGCCTGACACAACAGCAACGGAGTCTGCCGATTCGCAGGCAAGTGAACCTGAATACACATGGGTTAAAGTTTCTGATCTTATCGAGGAAGAAATTGCCGCCCGTGCCGCGCTCGGTGATGAAGCAGAGCCGTTGTTTACTCCTGAAGAGCTTGCCGCAAGCAGTATGTCTGAAGCGGAATTTACAAAAATGAAGCTTCGTGAGCTTGTGCTTTCGAGAGAAGATGTTTTGTATCCAAATGTGAGTGTTTATTACGAAGATCTCACAACGGGATATCATTTTGAGCACAATGAAAACACTGTATATCCTGCCGCAAGTGTTATAAAAGCGCCGTTTATTCTTTCAGCGCTGATGCAGGTTTCTGCCGACGAAAAGGCATATTTTGAAAAGCTTGAAGCAGAAGACAAAGAGCCCGAAATGATTGATACTGACGAGGACGGAACACCGGACAAGGTTAAGATTGAGTACTCGAATCCGATTTATGACCTTTCCGAAATTATTGTTCTCAACAAGGCAACTATGATGGAGTCTGGGTCCGGAAAAATTCGCGAGATGGAAGACGGCACGGAATTTACATATATTGATTTTATAAAATATGCGCTTGAATACAGCGACAATATTGCCTATCAGCAGCTTAAGGCGCGTTTTGGTATTGAGAATTATTATGCGCTCGCACGATCGGTCGGTGCGACGGTTGCATCAAAGCGCGCAAGCAATATGTCTGCCGCAGATGCAGGAAAACTTTTCAAGGCGATACACAAATTCATTGATGAGGACGAAACATACGGTCCTCTTATGCGTGAGTCGATGCTGAAATCTAATCACAGTGTGCTTATACCGCTTGGAGTATCGCCAACCACCGTACTCCATAAATACGGTTGGGATGAAGGCTCGTATCATGATGCGGCGATTGTTGAAGCCGGTGATAAGCCGTATGTACTTGCCGTGTTCTCCGATCTTGAAATGGGCGGTGACGAGGTTAACGTCTATCTGCGTGAGATTATAAAGATGATAAATAAGCTTCACAAGGGGTTTTATGCTAACTAACGAAGACATTTTAAAGCATCTCGTTGAACCAATCGATGTTTCGGTTTTTGAAACGCTCGAATCAACCAACAAAACCGCAAAATACATGGCTCGGAGCGGCAAAGAACAGCTGATCGTTGCTCGCTCGCAAACCGGCGGTCGCGGACGGCTCGGAAGAAGCTTCTTCTCACCGAACGGCGGACTTTATATGTCACTTTTACTTTTCCCACCGCCGGAAATCAAGGATGCATCTTTAATTACATCAGCCGCCGCAGTTGCCGTTTCACGAGCAATTGACCGTATTGCCAATGTCAGATGTCAGATAAAGTGGGTAAATGACGTTTATCTTGACGGCAAAAAAATTTGCGGCATACTTACAGAGGGACAGGTTAGCCACAACGGCGGTTTTGAGTATGCAATTCTCGGCATAGGCATAAATCTTGTCGAGCCACACAACGGTTTCCCGGTGGACATTGTGAACCGTGCCGGAGCTATTTTCAAAACCATGCCTCACGATGCTGACAATAGACTTGTTGCCGAAGTTATAAATGAGTTTATGATGTTATATCGCAGTGGACTCAATGTGGCGGATTTTCTCGGCGAATACCGCTTGCGTTCATGCGTGATAGGCAAAACCGTTAATGTTATGCACATCGTAGACGGCGAATCAGTCACAGCCGAAGCCATTGGGATTGATGATGAATGTAAGCTTGTTGTGCGCTACAGTGACGGAACACTCGAAACGCTCTCGAGCGGAGAAGTTACTCTTAAAAACATATAAAAAAACGGCGCAGACGGTAAAGTCTGCGCCGTTTTTTGCTTATATTTTTTTGAGCTTTGCGTATGTTGCCATTAGTTTTTTTATTCCGGTTTTATCAAACATTATTTCATACATAATGTCAGCACCCATCTGCTTTGCTGAGATAACCTCGCCCTCACCGAAATTATAGTGGCTTACGCGGTCACCGATTTCAAAATGTTCGCTTGTTGCGCTTCGTCCGATATCACTCGCAAGGTCAGCCTTTTTGAAAAATTCAGGCGAAATGACCGGCTTTTTTGATTTTGGAGCTTGGTCTGCTTCGGTTTTTGGGATATATCCGAGGTCAACAAGCTCTTCGGGAATCTCATCAATAAAACGTGAACGGGGATTAAACTGCGTTTTTCCGAATATCATTCTCTCGCGAACGTGTACGCAGTAAAGACGTTCTTTTGCACGTGTAATGGCAACATATGCCAGTCTGCGTTCTTCTTCGAGCTCTTCCGGATCCATGGCAGACTGCATACTCGGAAAGATTCCATCCTCAAAGCCAGGAATGAATACAATTGGGAACTCAAGCCCCTTAGCACTGTGTATAGTCATAAGCACCACAGCATCTGCCTCTTCGTCATAGTTGTCGATATCGCTGACGAGTGCAACATCCTCGAGAAATCCTTCAAGTGT
This sequence comes from Candidatus Flemingiibacterium sp., assembly GCA_045632605.1. Classification (GTDB taxonomy): domain Bacteria; phylum Bacillota; class Clostridia; order Oscillospirales; family CAG-272; genus Flemingiibacterium. Next base: position 14,628 of record JAZQXA010000007.1, read on the forward strand.
GGCTTCGGGATTATCTGTTTCATAAGCCACGGCGTTATTGACAAGTTCACCGATGTTTGCAAGACGTTCGATTCCTTCTTCGCCGAGCGAGAGAAGCATATCGTTATATCCGGTTCTTGCGCAGGTTAGCTTAATAAGCTCCGGCACACCTACAGTTTCAGAGGCGGCGCGAAGGTCACGTATCATTTTTACAAAATCGTCAAGTCGAGGTGCACTCTTTGCCAGAGCAGTATATCCACCGGCATTTTCCATAACCTCAAACGGGCTTATACCTTGTGCCGCGGCAATTCCGAAAACAGCATCAATTGTTGTTTCGCCGATTTTTCGCTTCGGTTCATTTATAATACGGCGCAGACGAACGCTGTCATTAGGATTTTTTAATATGCACAGATATGCAATGATATCCTTGATTTCTTTTCTTTCGTAGAAACGCACTCCGCCGAGCATACGGTAGGGAATGCCGCTTTTCGCAAAGAAATTTTCAAGATTATTCGACTGTGCGTTCATGCGGTAAAGCACGGCAAAATCACTGTATTTACGTTTTTCGCGAGTTACGCCGTCAATGATTTTATTGATGATGTATTTCGATTCCTCGTTCTGATTCTGAAGCTTCTTGACACGAATCTTATCGCCGTCACCATTGTCGCACCAAAGCTCCTTGCCCCGTCTGCCGAAATTATGCTTGATAACTGCATTTGCGGCGGCGAGAATATTTTGTGTGGAGCGGTAATTCTGCTCGAGCTTTATTATTCGTGCCGATTCGAACGACTTATCAAATTCGAGAATATTTTCAATAGTAGCGCCGCGGAAACGGTAAATTGACTGGTCGTCATCACCGACAACCATGATATTATGGTAGCGTCCCGTAAGAAGGCGTGTCAGTTCAAGCTGTGCACGGTTTGTGTCCTGATATTCATCAACACTGACATAGCGGAAGCGATTCTGACAGTATTCGCGTGCTTCCTTACATTCGCGGAGCAGTCTGACGGTCTGCATTATTATGTCATCAAAATCGAGTGCATTTGCCGCCTTAAGCTTTGCGGCATAGCTATAATATATTTCTGAAATTTTCTGCAGACGGAAATCCGAGCCTGCCTCGGCATCAAAATCGTCAGGGAACATAAGGCGGTCCTTTGCACGTGAAATTATATTCATAGTTGAGCGCACGGGGAACGTCTTATCGTCAATATTTAATTCTTTCTGAATAGTTGTAATCAGCTTTTTCTGGTCATCTGTATCGTAAATAGAAAAATCGCGTGCGTAACCGATGTTTTCGCCGAATCGGCGGAGAAGTCTGACGCAAATTGAATGGAATGTACCTGCCCAAACTTCCTTTGCCATTTCCTCGTCGCCGAGCACCTTAGCTATACGCTCTTTCATTTCGTTTGCCGCCTTGTTGGTGAACGTGATTGAAAGTATCTGCCACGGCGCACAGGACTCAACGGCATATGTAGACAATACAGCCGGGATTTCTTCCACTTCAAGATTTATTGCATCCTCAAGCATTTTTACGTCATTTTCAGTAAATCCCTCGGGGAGAATGTCTGATTCATATGCTTTGCCGTATTTTATGATATGGGCAATACGGTTGACAAGGACGGTTGTTTTTCCGCTTCCTGCGCCTGCAAGAACGAGCAGGGGGCCGTCAACACTGTATATTGCCTCTCGCTGTTTTTCGTTAAGTCCGCCGTAAAGTTTATCGAACAGAGCTTTTTTGGCACTGACAAAACGGCGTTTCAAATCTGTGGTCATATCTTCCTCCGTTAGCGTGTGATTAAGATATTTTTTGATGTTCTGACAATATTTATTATACCACATTTTATTCGATTTTTCAAGCAAGTAGGCAAATTTTCAATAAAATTATTACTTATATATTGATATGTTCATTTTTTTGTGATACAATTAGTTACAATAAATCAACTTCATCGGGAAGGAAGATAATATGCAGGTTTTGCAGGATACAATAATTGAAATTTACGACGATGAGCAGATATACAACGTGCTTGCCGTAACCGAATTTAAGCCGAAAAATGTTGTATACATAGGCACACGAAAGCTTAAAAACAAACGCATAAAAAACAATATTATATCCTGCCTTCGTGCTCTCGGGCTTACAACAAAATGCTTTTTCTATTCGACCGATATGCATTCACTCGATTCTGTCATAGCCGAGCTTGAAAATATTCTTTCTATTTTCGGAGAATGTGCAATTGACCTCACCGGCGGAAATGAGGTTGCGCTCGTTGCGGTCGGAATGCTTGCAAAAGAGCGCGGTATACCGCTTTTTCGGTATGACAGATATTCTCACGTTTACAGAAATATTTATGAATGCGAACCGGCATCGGATGTTGTTTCCAATCCGAAGTTTAATATAAATGCTGTATTGGCTCTCGCCGGCGGAGTTATGAAATCGCACGGTCATGTTTCAGTTGATTCGCTTGACAAGGATACATCCGACGACATTTTCCGTACATGGACGATATACAAAAAATATCACCGTGCATGGTCACGAACTGTCAGCTATCTTCAGCAGATATCGAAGCATCTTGAGGGAGATGAACTTCATATTGATTCACCGGCGGTAATTTACAGCGGAGAAAAAATTTCCACTGTTGACAAGATGATAATGAATGAGCTCTGCGAATCGGGCCTCATTCAAAACTATTCTAATGATGGCAAGTGCATCAGTTTTGACTATAAAAATAAGCTCATACGAAGCTGTCTTTGCGATATCGGAATCTGCCTTGAGCTTTACGTCTATGCGGCGGCAAAGAGCGCGGGAATTTATGACGATGTACAAATCAGCGTTGTTATCGACTGGGACGGTAATCTTGATGCCAAAATCAATACAATAAACGAAATTGACGTAATGCTGACTCGCGGTGCGGTTCCGGTGTTTATTTCATGCAAGTCAGGTTCGGTTAACACTACAACGCTCAACGAAATCAAAACTCTTGCAATGCAGTTCGGCGGTGTTCTTGCACGGCCGGTTCTTGTTACGATGTCAAATGTCCGTGTTGCCGACAAGCATCTTCTACAGCGTGCACTTGACATGGGAATTGATGTTATTGACCGTGATGATATTCTCGGCGAGCGTCTGTCGAAAAGGTTATATTCGATTTCACAGCCTTGATATTATAAAAATCCGTACGTTGCCGTGCGGATTTTTCACATATATTTACTTTTGGCATATCCTTTATATTGAGGGAAACCTCAGAAACGGAGGATATGTATGCATAACTATTTTGCCGCCGCCAACACCGCAAATGGGTTTGTCAGCCGGTTTAATGATATATTTGATCCGCGTACACTCGAGCGCACCTACATAATTAAAGGGGGGAGCGGAACGGGGAAGAGTACGCTTATGAAAAGAGCTGCCGCACGTGCCATAGAAAAGGGCGGTGAGTGTGAATATTACTACTGTTCATCCGATCCGACATCCCTTGACGGTGTAATTATGACGTTTCCGGACGGCCGGAATATTGCAATGCTCGACGGCACTGCGCCTCATATTCATGACCCAAAATTTCCCGGCGCTGCCGAAGAAATTGTAAATCTCGGTGAATACTGGGATGACGGGATTTTAAAAAAGCAGCGAGAAAAAATCATATCACTGTCAGATAAAAAATCCCAGCTTTTCGCCGATGCTTATTCGGGCTTTTCCGCAGCAGGAACGCTTATGGAGCTTCAACTTTCCGAGTCGGAAACGTATCTCCTTAAAGATAAGCTTTATGCGGCACTCGAGCGACTGCTTTTACAACGGATGCGTGAACGACATGTTAAGGGCGGCAAATCGAATTCGAGAGTTCGTATAATTTCGGCATTGTCAACTCTCGGTGAATATCATTTCGACAGTTTTGGCGACTGTGATACCGTTTATCTTGTTTCAGACACCGCAGAAACAGCCCCGCACCTTTTTACCGCACTTATTTCTGCAGCAGAAAAAGCTGGACTTGACTATGATAGAGCACCGCTGCCGCTTTTGCCGCATCTTACCGAGGCAGTACGTTTTCCGCAGCTATCTTTAGCGGTTGTAAGTCGTACTGAAAGAAGCGACGTCCGCATAATAAATATGGCACGTTTTGTTAACCGAGATCTTCTTGCCAGACATGATCGGGTATATATGCGTATAATTAAAAAGAATATACGTGAGCTGAAGAATTACGGTCTTGATAAACTTTCATCTGTGCGTAAAGTTCACGGGGATGTTGAGAGAATTTATATAAGCGCAATGGATTTTGAACGTCTTGAGAGTGCAGGCGAAAAACTACTCGGGAAAATGGAAATATAACGAAACACCGTTCCGAAAGTTAAATCGGAACGGTGTTTTTATGAATTTTATTATGAATCAAAGAGCACGCTTCATAACGTCGATAGCAAGGGTTATGTCAGACTCAAAGTCATTATAATATCTGCCCTCGAGGGAAACTGCGCCCTTATAGCCGATGCTGTTTAACATAGCGAAGAATGTACGGCAGTCTTCGAGGTCGTTTTCTCTCGGAACACTGCGCTCATTTATCGGGCTTGCAAGGTGAACGTGTACAATATCATCACCATATGTAGCAAGCTGTTCAAGTGTATCGCCGCCGAGAATTGCATGGAAATAGTCGAGAAGGAGCTTGATGTTAGGAAGGTTTACAGCACGGATGATCTCCATTGCCTCACGACAGTTATTGATAAAGTTGCATTCCTTTGCGCGAAGTTCTTCGATACCGATTACAATATTATATTTCTTTGCATAAGGTGAAACGACATCAGTAAGCAGCGCACAGAAACGTTCAGTTGCTTCTTCTTTGCTCATTCCATCGGGAATCGCTCTCGCAGTACCACTTCCGAGGATACCTACGGGAACACCAAGCTTATTTGCACGTGCAAATACGAAATCAAGATATTCACCGATCTTTGAGTAGCTGTCTTTTCCCTCGAGAAGCTTTATCTCTTCAATAAACATACCGTTAGCGGAAGCACAGGTGAGACCGTATTCGTCTTTAGCTGCGAGGAATGTATTAAATTCTTCCTCTGTAGCAGTGTACATTGAACTGAATGCAGGCTCAACATATTCGAAGCCGAGCTTTTTGAGAATGGGAAGGCGCTCGGTTGTAAGCGGAACACAAGCACAGAATTTCATTGTTATTTTCTCCTTTATTAGTAAAATTTATTTACAATGTAAGTATATCACATACAGACTTTTTTTTCAAGTACTTTGCGTTTTTTGATTCAATTTCTTTTACATTTTCATTTTTTGATTCAATTTCGCTATTGTTCGGTAATTGACAAAATAACTAATTATTTTCGCGTACGCTACTTAAAAATGTACTTGACAAAGTTGCAAAAATCGGGTATAATATTTTAAATAGAATTTCTTTTTAAAATTACAGAAAGGATGCCTTTTTTGCTATCGCATGAAGGCAAGGTGATCACTATGGTGAATTGTAATCCCGCCGAAAAATTCCTTAAAGAAGGTCTTACCTTCGATGACGTGCTGCTGATCCCCGCAAAGAGCGATGTTACTCCAAACATGGTTTCGCTCGAAACTCAGCTCACCAAAAAGATAAAGTTAAATATTCCTATGATGAGTGCGGCTATGGATACCGTAACCGAATCCCGTCTTGCCATCGCTATGGCTCGTGAGGGCGGTGTCGGTGTTATTCATAAAAATATGCCCATCGAAAAGCAGGTTGACGAGGTTGAACGTGTTAAGCGTTCCGAAAACGGTGTCATTGTTAATCCTTTCTATCTCTCGCCCGATAATTATGTATACGAAGCAGATGAATTAATGGGCAAATATAAGATATCCGGTGTGCCGATCTGCGACGAAAACAAGCGTCTTATCGGTATCATCACCAACCGCGATATGCGTTTCCTCGATAATCACCAGATGCTTATTAAAGATGTTATGACCAAGGAAAACCTCATAACAGCGCCCGTTGGCACAACGCTTTCCGAGGCGCAGGAAATTCTTCGTGCAAACAAGATTGAAAAGCTTCCGCTCGTTGATGATAACTTCACTCTGCGCGGACTTATTACAATTAAGGATATCGAAAAGGCATCCAAATATCCGAACTCCACAAAGGATGCAAACGGCAGACTCCTTTGCGGTGCCGCTATCGGAGTAACTGCGGACGTACTCGACAGAGCAAAGGCTCTCCTTTCTGTCGGTGCCGACTTCCTCGTTCTCGATTCGGCTCACGGTCATTCGAAGAACATTATCGCTTGTGTTGATAAGGTTAAGTCTGCATTCCCTGAAGCACAGATTATTGCAGGTAATATTGCAACCAGTTCTGCTGCACGTGACCTCGTTATGGCAGGCGCTGACGCAATTAAGGTTGGTATCGGCCCGGGTTCGATTTGTACAACCCGTGTTGTCGCAGGTATCGGTGTTCCGCAGGTTACTGCAATTTACGACGCCGCTTGTGCTGCTGCAGAAGCAGGCATTCCCGTTATCGCAGACGGCGGTATCAAGTATTCCGGCGACCTCGTTAAGGCTATCGCCGCAGGTGCATCGGTAATTATGATAGGTTCGCTCTTTGCTGGATGTGAAGAATCTCCCGGAACAACCGAAATCTATCAGGGACGTCAGTTCAAGGTATACCGCGGTATGGGTTCGCTCGCAGCCATGGAAAAGGGCTCGAAGGACCGTTACTTCCAGGAAAATTCCCGCAAGCTTGTTCCCGAAGGAGTTGAGGGACGTGTACCTTACAAGGGACCGCTTTCTGACACTGTATTCCAGCTTATCGGCGGTCTGCGCGCAGGTATGGGATACTGCGGAACTCCCACAATTGCCGAGCTTCAGGAGCGCGGACAGTTTGTTCGTATCACCGGTGCAGGTCTTCGTGAATCACATCCGCACGACATCAACATCACCAAGGAAGCACCCAACTACTCTGTACAGAGTGGATTATAATTTTTTGATTTTAAGACACCTATTAAATTCAGGAAATAATATTTAGGAAATAATTATGAATTTTGAAATGATGCACCCAGCAGACAGAATTGTTACAATTATGAACCGTATATATAAATACGGTATGACTACAACATCCGGCGGTAACCTGTCAATATGTGACCCTGACGGTATCGTATGGATAAGTCCGTCCGGCGTGGATAAGGGGGCTCTGCGACGCGAGGATATCATGCAGATATATCCTGACGGAACTATCGTTGGACCTCACAAGCCATCTGTTGAATATCCATTCCATCTTGCTATCTACAAAGCACGTCCCGATCTCAAAGCCGTACTTCATGCTCATCCTCCGGCACTTGTCGGTTTTAGCCTTGTACGCGAGATTCCCAACACGGCGATAATTCCAAATGCAAAGTTTATTTGCGGTGATATCAGCATGGCAGCGTATGCACTTCCGGGAAGTCAGCTTCTAGGCGAACGAATTGCTGCTGAATTCGAAAAGGGATTCAATACTGTAATGCTCGAGAATCACGGCGTCGTTATCGGAGCAGATGATCTCTTCAATGCATTTATGAAATTTGAAACGCTCGACTACTGTGCGCGACTTGAAATCAACGCCCGTACACTCGGTAAGAACCCGGTTTCCCTTACAGAAAAACACTTCGCAACTTATATGCTCAAAACCGCCCCCAAGATGGATGAATTTATTCCGAGAGTACATACCAGCGAGGAGCTTGATGCACGCCGTGAAATGTGCGACCTGATTCACAGAGCATATGATAATCAGCTCTTCACAAGCTCGCAGGGCACATTTTCGAAGAAGCTTTCTGACGGATCTTTTATAATAACTCCATACGATGTAGACAGAAAGTATCTTGAGCCGGGCGACCTTGTTCGTATCGACAAAGGACTCAAGGAATACGGTAAGAATCCGTCACGTTCGGTAAATCTCCATGCTACTATCTACGAAAAGCATCCAGATATCAACAGCATCATCATTGCACATCCTCCGCACATCATGGCCTTTGCTATTACTGACACAGATTTTGATGCAAGGTTAATTCCCGAAAGCTATATTGCGCTGAAAAATGTAAGAAAATTCCCGTTTGGCTGTTCATTTATGCAGCCTGCACTTCTCGCAAATGAAATTTCGATAAAGAACCCTGTATGCATAATCGAAAATGACTGTGTAATTTGCGGCGGTAACTCTTTACTCAATGCCTTTGACCGTCTTGAGGTCATGGAGTACAGCGCAAAGTCTGTAATCGATACTGCGGTAATCGGAAAGCCGATTGTCAATATCACACCGGATGAGGTTAAGGACATCGAGATTGCATTTAATCTTTAAAAAATATTACCTTTTACGTACATCGAAACGAGCAGTTCATACTGCTCGTTTTTATATATCGAAAATACTGCCTCTTAATTACAAATATCTGCCACTTACACAAAAGTTATTTACAAAATAAAGAAATTGTGGTATCATAGTTTTGCAAAAGGCAGGTGATACTGTGAAGATACGTATTGAAGAAACAGACGGCGAAGAAGAAATACTCATAAAATGCAGATCTATGGACATTGGCACGAAAATTGCTCAAAAGGTAAATGAAATAATTAATAAAGAGCAAGTCGAGATGACTTTGTATATAGGAGCGACAGAGTATTATGTACGCAAGGATGATATTTTATTTTTTGAAACGCAGGACAATAAAATATGTGCTCACACAGTTGAACGAATGTACCGCACAGAATATAAGCTGTTTGAGCTTGAGGATTTAATGCCTTCTTATTTTGTCCGCGTGTCAAAATCAGTTATCGTCAATATAAAACTAATTGAATCTGTTTCAAGAGAACTTACCGGCAACGGAAGCATCACTTTTAAAAAATCAAACAAGTGTACATATTTTTCAAGGTCATATTATAAGCAGTTTAAAGATAAAATCAGAGAAGTGAGGTTTGTAAAATGAAAATAAAAAATGTTATAATAGGTATTCTGGTAATTTTATTTGGAGTATTCGGTATACTCGAAGCATCCGGTATTCATCTCATAGATTCGAGTGTAGCGTATCCTCAGATTGTTGGAGGTTTAATTCTCGCAATACTTTTGATATGTTCTATATTTAAAAAGCGGTTTTATACCTCACTGTATTTGCTTGCATTCTTATTTATGATTTTTGAAAGAAACATTGCTCAATTTTTTGAGTTAAACAAAACCAATATAATCAACAATTGGCTGCTGCTTTTATTTGTCACGGTTATATGTATCGGTATAAACATGATAATTCCAAGTAACTATTCAAAAATAATCAGAATCACGGGAACTTCCAAAAGCGGTTCAGTTTCGGAATCCAACACTTTTGGTGGACATATGGCATATATTGACTGCTCTGAATTCACCGAAAAACATATTCACAACCGTTTTGGTGAAACGGAAATACATTTCGAAAACACCGAAGAATATGTCGGAAATGCTGTGCTCACCGTTGATAATGTTTTTGGTGAAACGAGAATATTCGTTCCGAGCGATTGGTCTGTATCGTTTGACGTTAAAAATATTTTCGGAGATTTGTCAAACTCTATACCGACAGCACAGTATGGTCCAAGGCTCATTATTGAAGGGCAAAACAAGTTCGGAGAAATTGACGTTATCGGCGTTTGAGGTAAATTCACATATATATGAAATCACCGCCTAAAAGATCAGGCGGTGATTTTTTGTTATATCACTCAAACTTTGGTGCGTGTGTTTCGCCGGTTGCAAAAGTGTTCGGGCCGGGATTTGACATGGAAAAATACATTTTTGCCGCCTTTGTTGTACCGAAATCACGGTTGGAGCCGGTTTCCTGCACCTTGTTGAACGCATCACGGAACATTTGATTGTGCGCTTCCTCTCGGTTAAGAAGGAAGTCAATTGTTTCTCTGACCTTTTTATCCTCAATCTGTCGGTAAAGATATTCATATACCACCTTCGCACGTTGCTCCGATGCAATATTAGAGAGCAGGTCGGCGCAAAGGTCGCCGGTTACAGTAACATAATCCGCAGTCCAGGAGTAACCCGAAGAATTGATGAGTCCTGGGTTAAGGCCGAGCAGTACGTGAGTCTGCACCTCGCCGGCGTGTATCTTTGCGGCATCTACGTCGTGTCCATTAAGGAGATTGATAGTCTGTGCAACCATCTCCATGTGTCCGAGCTCCTCGGCGGCGATATCGAGGAAAAGATCCTTTATTTCGGGGTCTTTGATTCTGAAGCTCTGCGACATATACTGCATTGCCGCTTTAAGCTCGCCGTTGCCGCCGCCAAGCTGTTCCTGAAGAAGAACGGCATACTGTGGGTTAGCTCTCTCTACCTCAACCGGGTGGAATAACTGTTTTTCGTGTTTGAACATATTAAACCTCCAAAAATTTTATTCAAAAACAGTATTTCCAGAATTTAAAAAAAAATACGAGAACCGGTAAAAATGTTCTCGTATTTTTATATTCATGAATTCATCAGCTTTCGCTTCGTTCGCCGAGAATATCGCGGTAGTAGCGATAGAAATTCTCATATTCACCGGCATCGAGCGCATCGCGTATTTTTTGCATAAGCTCATTGTAGAAGTAAAGGTTATGCAGCACCGCAAGACGCATACCAAGTGTTTCTTTTGCCTTGAAAAGATGACGGATATACGAGCGGCTGTATGCTCTGCAGGCAGGACATCCGCAGTTTTCATCAATCGGGCGGGGATCACGCGCATATTTTTCGTTAAGCAGATTCATTTTTCCGTGCCATGTGAAAATGTTGCCGTGACGTGCGTTGCGGCTCGGCATTACACAGTCGAAGAAATCGACTCCCCGGTGTACCGCCTCGAGAATATTACACGGAGTACCAACGCCCATGAGGTAGCGCGGCTTATCTTTTGGCATATAAGGCTCAACAACGTCGATAGTCGCGTACATTTCCTCCGCCGATTCGCCGACAGCAAGTCCTCCGATTGCATAACCGTCACATTTTATTTCGCTTATCTGCTTCATATGCTCTATACGAAGATCTTCATAGGTTGAACCCTGGTTGATGCCGAAAAGCATCTGATTTTTATTAATGGTGGTTTCAAGCGAATTAAGTCTGTCCATCTCTGTGCGGCAGCGTCCAAGCCAGCGAGTTGTACGAGCAATGCTGTCCTTGACGTATTTGTACGGAGCCGGGTTCTCGATACATTCATCAAACGCCATTGCAATTGTGGAAGCGAGATTTGACTGAATCTGCATTGATTCCTCGGGCCCCATGAAAATGCGTGCACCGTCTATATGCGAAGCAAAGCGAACACCTTCCTCGGCAATCTTTCTGAGCTGTGCGAGCGAGAACACCTGGAATCCGCCGGAGTCGGTAAGAACGGGCTTATCCCAATTGAAAAACTTATGGATACCGCCCATATCAGCTATAAGCTTATCGCCCGGACGGAGATGGAGATGATATGTGTTTGAGAGCTCGACCTGGCAGTTGACCTCTCGGAGATCCATCGTTGAAATACCGCCTTTGATTGCGGCGCAGGTTCCGACATTCATGAAAACCGGAGTCTGAATTGTTCCGTGAACAGTTTCAAACTGTCCGCGGCGTGCATTTCCTTCTTGCTTTAATAATGTAAACATTGAAATTTCCTTTCGGAGAGTATATTTTTATAATCGTTTAAACTGATGCTCGATTTGCGATTTGGTCATCTCAAACGCAACGGGTCTGCCGTGCGGACAGACTTTTATGTCGTCGAGAGTCAGCAGCTTGTCGCATATCCATTTAAGATGTCCGATGTCATATTCGCGTCCGACCTTAATCGCCGCCTTGCACGATGCCTGATACAGCGCCTTTTCAAAGAGTGTATCACGTGTTATTTCGGCGCTTCCGGTTCCGCTTGAGAGTTTATCGGCGATTGTTTCAAAAACGTCACGCGCCGAGTTTATATCAAGACTCACCGGAATTGCAGTAACAGACGCAGATTTATCGCCAATATCAAACTCGTATCCTACAGCACGGATATCCGCCTGAAATTCAGTTACTGTTGACAAAAGCATCGGTGTCAGCGGAATATCGAGCGGCATTAAAAGCATCTGCATCGGTATTTCATCCGAATTGAGGCGTGCCATTACGTTTGCTTTAAGCTCCTCGAATATTATACGCTCGTGTGCCGCGTGCTTGTCGATAACCATTACGCGGTCGCCAACCTCGATAAACAGATATGAGAGAAACGCCTCGCCGAGAATTTTATATTCAGGAACCGGTTTAAATGATGGTGGAATCTTTTGCGGTGCATCTGCGGTGTGCGGCTGTGCGGTAAAATCCTCTTTTCTTGGAACATCCGGAAGATTTTCGTTCAGATTCAAATTTATACCGGATTCCAGGGTGCTTTTGCGAAGCTCGCTAAACTCCTCGTCGCTCATTTTAGAAGGCGTTTTTTCAGCCGGTGGCTGATGTATGCGAGGGGCGGATAGCTGTTTTTCAACTGCCTCCGGCAGAGAATCATGTGTCTTGATTGAACTACCGATATCAGCTTTTTCGCTTGAAGCAATCGCCGATGGAAGCGATTTTGGGAGCAGAGCGTCATTAAGTTCTTTTCCAGAGTCCTCGGCTTGCGATTTTAGCAAATCGGAAACGATTTTCGGAGTTTTTGGAAACTCTGCGGTATCATCATATGCAGGCGGCGGTGCCATATCAGTTATGGAAAGCTGTCCGCGTTTTACATTTCGCTGATTATTATAAACCGGCTTTGGTGCAGGTTCGGTGTCCCTTTCTTCAATCGGAACAAATGCTCCGAGCTGTTTTGAAAGCTCATACGAAACATCGTTAACGCTTTTGTTTCCGAGATTCATCTGCGGACGGGGAATATGCCGTTCAAGAGCACCTCTGACCGCATAGAATACGGCTTCAAAAATCGGTTTTTCGTTTACAAACTTAACCTCAAGCTTTGTCGGGTGTATATTTACATCGACGAATTCGGGCGGTATATTAAGAAACAGCACACAGGCAGGGAAACGTGAAGAATCGATATATGAAGTATATCCTTCTTCAAGCGCCGCCTGCAGACAGCGGCTTCGAACATTTCTGCCATTCACATAAAATATCTGATTCTGGCGGTTTCCGTAATTGTTTTCGGGCGTTCCGATGTATCCGCTGATTGAAGCATTAACGCTTCCGCCGCCGAAAATCTGTACATTGCTCTTATAAGAGAGCTCCACAAGCTTTCCGGCAAATTCAGCACCGCACACGCTGTATATCGCATGACGTAAATCTCCGTCGCCGGGGGTATTGTATCGCATCTTACCGTCGATGATAAGGGTCATTGCCACTTCGGGATTTGACAGTGCAAGTCTCTCGAAAAGGTCAGATACGTGTGAGGCTTCAACCTGGTCTTTCTTTAAAAATTTACGTCTTGCCGGGATGTTTGCAAAAAGATTTTCAACGATTATCGTCGTTCCGTTTGTCATAGGAGCTTCGGAAATAAGTGGAGTATCCATTCCGGGATGTATCTCAAGCTCATGACCAACTTCATCCTCGGGCCGTTTTGAACGGATACGCAAATCAGATACAGCGGCTATTGACGCAAGTGCTTCGCCGCGGAATCCAAGTGTCATGATTGAAAGAATGTCTTCCGATGTTCTGATTTTGCTCGTGGCGTTTCTCATAATTGAAATGGGCAAGTCTTCTTTAGCCATTCCGCACCCGTCATCACTGCACCGAATAAGTGCGCTTCCGCCTTTTTGTATTTCAACGGTTATCTTTTTAGCACCGGCGTCTATGGAGTTTTCTACAAGCTCTTTTACAACTGACAATGGGCGTTCAATCATTTCACCTGCCGCAACAAGCACGGCGGTTTCGTAATCGAGCTGACGGATTATTCCCATGAAATTCTCCTTTCCGTGAAAAGTGAGCTATCAATGATTATGACAGCATTTTCTTTAATTTGTATAGCTCATTCATCGCTTCAATAGGGGTTAGCGTTTCTATACTGATTTCGCGAATCATATCAGCGGCGTTCATTGCAAGCATCGTTTCAACAGTCATTTCATCCTGAATCTCCGGCGCTTTTTCCACTTCACGAATGACTTGCATTTCACCGGCTTCAATTTCAGCAAGTACCTCTTTTGCACGCTTTATAACTTCGTTCGGGACACCGGCGAGCTTTGCAACCTCGATTCCGTAGCTGTCATCAGCCGCTCCGCGTACAATTTTGCGAAGAAATGTTATATCATCGCCTTTTTTCTTTGCGGCGATGTTATAGTTTACAACACCGCGCAGTGTTGTTTCAAGCGCAGTAAGCTCATGATAGTGAGTTGCAAAAAGCGTTTTTGCGCCGAGCTTCGGCGAAGCGGTGTATTCGACAATCGCACGTGCAATTGACATTCCGTCATATGTTGATGTACCTCGTCCGATTTCATCGTAAATGATAAGCGATTTCTTTGTAGCATTTTTTAGGATATTGGCAACCTCGTTCATTTCGAGCATGAACGTGGACTGACCGCTTGCAAGGTCATCGGATGCACCGACACGGGTGAATACACGGTCGCATAGTCCGATTTGCGCAGTTCTTGCCGGAACAAACGAGCCGATTTGTGCCATAACGGTTATAAGCGCAACCTGGCGCATATATGTGGATTTACCGGCCATATTGGGACCGGTAATCAGCATCAGGCGATTATCAGCGGTGTCAAGCAGCGTATCGTTCGGGACGAAATAGCTGTCATCGACAAATTTTTCAACGACGGGATGACGTCCGTCAGTTATCGCAATTCTGTCGGATGTGTCAAGTGTTGGGCGGACATATCCGTTTCTTACGGCAACCTCTGCGAGGGAAACATATGCATCAATCTTTGCAATGATTTCAGCGGCGATTTTTATTCTTCCGATGTTTTCTGCCAGCTTCTGGCATACTGCACGGAAAAGCTCGTATTCGAGAGTATTTACACGGTCTGCTGCGCCGAGGAGTGTTGATTCTGTATCTTTGAGCTCCTGTGTAATATAGCGTTCAGAATTGGCTGTAGTCTGTTTTCTGATGTAATTTTCGGGAACAAGAGAGAGCTGTGAGCGTGTCACCTCTATGTAGTAGCCGAAAACACGGTTATAACCAACCTTTAGCTTTGCAATTCCCGTTGCAGCGCGTTCACGTTCCTCAAGTTCTTTTATAACTGCCGAAGAATCGGTTACAATTCGGCGCAAATAGTCAATTTCCTCCGAAGCGCCGTTGCGTATCATTCCGCCCTCTCTTATCGAGAACGGAGGATCGTCAACAATCATTGTATCAAGCAGTTCATATATGTCGGCGAGGGGATCAAGGTCTTTATTAAGGCTTGAAAGCTCTGCTGAATGAACACCGTCAAGGAGTCGCTTGAGCTCAGGGAGTATTGCAAATGTTGAACGCATGGCAACAAGGTCTTTTCCGTTTGCTGAACCGTAAATTACCTTTGTCGAAAGACGCTCAAGGTCAAGCACACCTTTCAGTGCGATGGAAAGCTCCTCACGAAGCATAAAGTCGTCATAAAGCTCGTCCACTGCATCAAGTCGGCGCTCTATATCAAATAAGCTTACAAGCGGAAGCTCAACCCATTTGCGGAGCATACGTGCGCCCATTGAAGTTTTTGTTTTGTCGAGAACCCAAAGAAGAGAACCGCGTTTTTCTTTATTACGCATTGTTTCGACAAGCTCAAGATTGCGTCTTGTTGAAACGTCCATTTCGAGATACTGACCGTCAGTATATATTTTGAGGTCGGAAAGGTACGAAAGGTCAATCTTCTGTGTTTCGGTGAGATAAGAAAGAAGTGCACCTATTGCAAGAGTTATCGGAAGATTTGCTTCGCCCGGAAGATATATGCTTCCGTAGCGTTCTTTGACCGATTCGGTACAGATTCTTTCATCGTATCTTGAAGCAAGGCGCGGCACCGGCATTGCACAAAGCTTTTTTTCGATAAAAACTCCGGCTTCGCCAAGCTCGGAAAGCGTGCAGGGAAGAATGACTTCCCTCGGCATATAAACAGAAAGCTCGCTTGTCAGGCGTTCATATCTGCGCTTGCCGTCAAACTCTGTTGCATAAAGCTGTCCCGTTGAAACATCGGCAAAGCAGACGCCGATTCGCTCATCTATGGCTGAAATGGCGGCTATGTAATTGTTTTTCTGCTCGGAAAGCTGACCGGCATCGGTAACTGTTCCGGGGGTTATAACACGGATTACTTCGCGTTTAACAAGCCCTTTTGCAAGTGCGGGGTCTTCAACCTGCTCGCATATTGCAACACGGTATCCTTTTTCAATAAGCTTGCCGATATAAGAATCCGCCGAATGAAAGGGTACACCGCACATCGGTGCACGTTCTGCCTCACCGCAGTCGCGTCCTGTGAGAGTGAGCTCAAGTTCCTTCGAAGCGATTTTTGCATCTTCGAAAAACATTTCGTAAAAGTCACCGAGGCGGTAGAAAAGCAGGGTGTCAGGATATTGATTTTTTATTTCAAAATATTGCTGCATCATCGGAGTCATA
>JAZQXA010000008.1:0-12296 GCA_045632605.1 Candidatus Flemingiibacterium sp.
AGTAAGAAATCTTCATCAAAAAAGAAAAAGAAAAAATCATCAAAGCAAGTTTCCAAGCCACCGGTTAAGCAGGCTGTAAAAAAAGCTTCGGAAACATCATCAAATGCAGTTGAAAAGGCTACAGCAGAGCTTCTTGATGAACTCGAAAAATCAGTAACCGACGGCGTAACCTCGCCAACAGCAGAATGTGAAACGGAAGCCGTTGCCACAGTTCTTACTGAAACTAAAGCGGTATCCTCTGATGAACCCGAGAATGAAAACAAAATAGATTCAGAAAACGAATCCGATGCCGAAGATTCAGGCGACGGTGAAACAGGCGACGAAACCGAGGATAATCCGGAGAACAAGACGGACGATAAACCGTCAGGCGACTCTACGGGAAATAAGCCAGGTAAAAAAACTCGTGCCGCACTTATAGCTCTCTTGGTTTTAGTTGCAATTATCGTTATTCCGTTTGTTGGAATCCTCACATACGGAGCACTTCCGCATAGGACTGAAATCGGAGAAGATATTCGCCTTCCATTAAAAGAATTGCCGTTTTTCGCCTCAACCTGCGAAGTAAAGACGGGCCTCGATTCGATTGATACAGACAAGCTCGGAAAATATCCGCTTGAGCTTGAATTTTTCGGATTTATTCCGATAAAATCAAAGCTTATCGTACGCGATAGCACAGCACCGACGGTTACAACACACACATTATGTATACCGAGAGGAGCAGAGATTGCCGCCAAGGAATTTATAAGCAGCGCCGATGACCGCACCAAGCTCACATATTCCATAAGAGGCAAGGCTGACACCGAAAACGGAGGTACTGTCAAGCTTCGCGCAGCAGACGAATGCGGAAACAAGACAAAGCTCACGGCAGAACTTGTGATAAGCGATTTGCTGACACACCGTGAGATTGAGCTTGGAACAAAGCGATTTGATTTGTCATTTGAGCTCCTTAAAGACGGACACCTCAGCGAACTCGACTATTCGGATGTAAACTTCTCGGAATGCGGTACATATCCCGTCAGGGGAAATCTCGACGGCACACGGTGCTTATTCTATGTTACGATAGTCGATACCACAGCACCAAGCGCAGATGCGGTTTCGCACGACATTCTTCTCGGTTCATCACTCACCGTTGACGATTTTGTCAGCAATGAATTCGACCGTTCACAAACCAAAAAGTATTTTGAGGAAGACCCCGATTTCGAAAAGATCGGTAAACAGCCGATAACCGTAATTTTAGAGGATACATTCGGCAATACCTCACGTGTTAATGCAGTTCTCAGCATACACGACATTCCTTATTCATATACGGTTGAAGCAGGAACCACAAATGAAGCCTTCAGCGGCGAGCTTGTTCCGAAGAACAACATCGGCTCGTATATTCCCTGCCTGCCAAAGGATGTTTCTGTTGATAAGCTCCTCATCGGCACACATGAAATCAAGCTGCTTGGTGAATTCTCTATGATTCCGATTGAGCTTAACATTGTTGATACAATCGCGCCACTAATGACTCTTAAGCCAACCGAGGTCTTTCTTGGGACAGAACCGGATGCCTCCGCTTTTGTTGAGAGCTTTGAGGATGCCTCAGAGGTTACATTCAGCTTTTCCGGTAAAGCCGACACTTCTCTGCTCGGCGAACATACTGTAACAATTATTGCAACAGATGCCGCCGGCAACTTTACAAGCGTCGGAACCACCATGAAGGTTATAAAGGATACGACCAAGCCGGTAATATACGGTGTAAAACCGCTGGCTTTCAGTGAGGGCGAAACCGTATCATACCGAAACGGAGTTTACGCTGTCGATGACTGCGACGGCGACGTAACGGTAAATATTGACTCGTCGAGAGTAAACACAAGCATCGCAGGCGTATATTATATCGTATATTCAGCCTCCGATTCATCGGGAAACACCGCTACAGCTTCAACCACTGTTACAATCGGTGCAGTCAGCCGCAAGCACGTTGACGACCTCGCCGACAGAATTATCGCAAAAATTATCACATCATCTATGACACAGCGAGAAAAAGCCGAGGCGATATATAAGTGGTGTGCCGCCAACATCAGATATTCGAGCCTGACAGCACATCTGATGGGCAACTTCAATCAGGCGGCATATACGGGGCTTACCAAGCACTACGGAAACTGTTATACATATTATGCCGTTGCAAGCGCGCTTCTTTCCCGTGTCGGAATCGAAAACATTGAAATTCACCGAAACGATCCGAACCGTCCGCATTACTGGAATCTCGTTAAAATGGATGGTGCATGGTACCACTTCGATACCTGTCCACAGCCCGCGCCCCATAGGCTCAGAGTGTTCCTCTTAACGGACAGCGAAGTTCGTGCATTCCCACTCAGTTATTACTACGATTTTGATGCAAATAATTATCCTGCCACACCATAAACGAAAGGATTTAAAAAAATGAAAAAGTTCATTACATTACTTCTCTCGCTCGGCCTATTCTTTACTCTCACTGCTTGTAACGACACCACAGATAACGGTGATGTTACAAAAGACAGCACCAGCGAAACAACACTCGATGCGGCAAATGACACAGCGGTAAATGAAGACACAACAGCCTCAGGAACAACCGTACAGTCCGGTAATACATATGACATTCTTCTCAGCAACGGACTTACAGTAAGCATCGGCGGAAATGCGGCGGCGTTCATCAGGGAAGCCGGAGAGCCTATTGACTATATGGAAGCACCAAGCTGTGTAAACGAGGGCTATGACAAGGTTTATGTATTCGATGGCTACAGCATTTCAACCTCACCCGATGCAGACGGAAACGAATACATTTCAGAGTTGTCGCTTCTTTCTGACACCGTACTCATCGGAACCGGCTTATCAATCGGAAGCAATGCCGCCGAGCTTGATACACAGTTCGGCACAAATTACACCGAGGAGTTCGGAATCAGAACCTATACGCTCTCTGCCGTCAGAGTTTCGGCAATTGTTGAAGCAGATTTCATCATCAGCCTCACGCTGACGTCAACCAGATATTAAAGCATTAAACCTCCCGGTTTCGGGAGGTTTTTTTATGCCATAAAATACACAGTTAAGAATATCACACCCATCGCAAGAAAAGCAATTCCGATAAAAAAGCTCCCCTTATACCGTGTATATTTTTCCCTTCGGCGGCATTTGTACTGATAATAGTCTTCACCGCATCGAGGTTTCACAAGGTAATATGCCGAATATGCCAGCATATCAAAAATCCCCTCTCCTGCCGCAAATGAAAGAAGTCCGAACCCAAGCAAAACTATTCCCGGAATAACAAAGCAATCCGAAAGTATACCAAAAGCATCCTGTTTTTCGCCCACATTGAACAATCCACGCCGTATTGCCGTCAGGATAAACAGCGCCGTGCCGATTACAGCATCAAAAACAACTCTTTTTTTCACTTTTATTTTTTTGACGCCTCGCGGTATTTTTCATATTCTGCGCTGTCACACATGACGTAATGCCCGTCGCTAACCTCGCGTAGTATCGGCTTTTCAACTGTGTAAGCGTGCGGTTTTTCCAGCTCGTAAATGATGCGCTTTCTGCTCTTTTCATATAGTGGGTCAGGACGCGGAATTGCCGATAAAAGTGCTTTTGTATATGGATGAAGCGGATTTTCAAATAACTCATCAGCAGATGCCATTTCAACAATCTTTCCGAGATACATAACCCCGATGCGCTCAGAAAAATATTTCACGACCGAAAGGTCATGCGCTATAAAAAGTATCGTCAGTCCAAGCTTTCTCCTTAAGTCATTAAGCAGATTTATCACCTGCGCCTGAATCGAAACGTCAAGTGCCGAAACCGGTTCGTCCGCAATTATCATTTCTGGTTCCATAATAATCGCCCGTGCAATTCCGATTCGCTGTCGCTGTCCTCCCGAAAATTCGTGCGGATAACGTCCGGCGTATTCGGGAAGAAGCCCGACCGTTTCAAGCGTTTCATATACCTTTTTATCAATAACTTCTCTGTTCTTTTCGCCTTTGATTATAAGCCCTTCAGAAACAATTTCCCGAACAGTCATGCGTGGATTAAGCGAAGCTGTTGGATCCTGAAATATCATCTGTATCCGCGATGAAACATTCGCATTTCTGCGATTGTCACGGATCGCCGCTTTCTCTGCAGTACGGTTTTCCAGAATTGTATGCTCAAGCTCATATTTCAGCCTTCTTCGCTCGTTGTCGTTTTTTGCCGCAGCCAACCTTTCTCGGTAATATTTTCTCGCCGTTTTTATCGTCTCACCGTATCCTTCTGTTCCTGCGGAAATTCGCTCACCGTCAAGCCAGATTTCGCCCGATGTTGCCCCGTAAAGCTTTATTAACGTCCGTCCCAAAGTCGTTTTTCCACATCCCGATTCACCAACAAGTCCAAAAACCTCTCCGCGTTTTATTTCAAAGCTTACATCGTCAACAGCACGAAATTCCTTGCCATCAAGCTTGAAATATTTACAAAGATGCGATGTACGCAAAAGTATTTCACTATTTTCCATTCTCGTCACCTCGCTTCTTTGTTCTTCGCCTGCCCTCGGTGATAATATGTGGCATTTCTATCTTCGGCGCATCCGGATGCAGAAGCCATGTCGCCGCACTGTGGGTATCCGATATTTTAAACATCGGCGGCATTCGTTCAAAATCAATTTCAAGTGCATATTTGTTTCTGGGCGCAAATGCATCACCCTTCGGCGGCGATGTCATATCCGGGGGGATTCCCGGAATCGCTTCAAGCGTATCACTTGTTGACAAATCCGGCGTTGAAGCAAGCAGTGCCCATGTGTAAGGATGTGCCGCACGGTAAAAAATATCCTCCGCGCTTCCGATTTCAACAATCTTTCCGGCATACATTACAGCGATTCTGTCAGCAACTTTTGCGACAACGCCGAGGTCATGCGTTATGAAAATCACAGAAAGATGCCTTTCACGCTTGAGTCTTTCAAGCAGCTCGAGTATCTGTGCCTGAATCGTAACATCAAGTGCCGTCGTCGGCTCGTCGCAGATGAGTATTTCCGGGGCAGCCGCAAGCGCTATGGCAATTACAATACGCTGACGCATACCGCCCGAGAACTCAAACGGATACTGATTATACCTCTTCTCCGCTTCGGATATGCCGACCTCCTCCATGAGTCTTAGCGCACGCTCCCTCGCCTCTGCTTTTGTCAGCTTGTTTTTTAAAATCATCGCCTCGGTTATCTGCTTTCCAACCTTGACAATCGGGTTAAGACTTGACATGGGGTCCTGAAAAATCATAGCAATCCTATCTCCACGAAGCCGACACATTTCCTTTTCCGACAGTTTTAAAATATTTCGTCCTGCATACAGTATCTCTCCGCTCTCTATCATGGCATTTCCAGCAAGTATGCCGAGTATCGCCTTGCTTGTGACAGACTTTCCCGAACCGGATTCGCCGACAATGGCAAGAGTTTCTCCGCGTGAAAGGTCAAAATTTATGCCTCTTACCGCATGAACCTTCCCCCCCTGCGACTTAAACGATACCGCAAGCTCCTTTACTGAAAGTATATTTTCCATCATTCGCCATCCCCTTTTGACTGCGGATTGAATGCATCGCGCAGGCCATTTCCGAAAAGATTGAATGAAATAAGCAGCAGCGAAAAATATAGCGCAGGAAACAGCATTGCGTGCGGTGAAGTTGTCATCGAGGTCTGCCCCTGCGACATGAGCGTACCGAGACTTGTTCCAACGAAATCTGCAAGATTTATGATTCCGAGATATGTCAGTGTTGTTTCGGAAATTATAACACTCGGAATAACCAGCGCACATCCCGTAACGAGCGTACCGAGCGAGCTCGGCAAAATATGCGCAAGCATAAGCCGTCTGTCAGATGCGCCGAGAGTTCTTGCCGCAAGAACAAATTCCCGTCCCTTATAGCGGTAGAACTGTTTTCTCGTCAGTGCTGCCATAGATATCCATCCCGTCAGAACGAACGCAAACAGAAACGAAACGACCGTTCCAACGCGGCTTGCTAAATGAAGCGAAAACAACGTCGCCACAACAATAAACGGCACACCCGACAAAATGTCCGCAATTCGGTCAAGCAAAAGGTCAACCGCACCGCCGTAATATCCCTGAATTGCACCGTAAATCGCACCGACTGTCAGATTTATCGCCGACACAACAAGCGCAAAGAGAAGTGAAAATCTCGCACCGAGTCCTATCGCCGAAAAAAGGTCTTGTCCGAGCGAATTCGTTCCTAAGATATACATTGGTGCTCTGTCGTTTAAATAGCGGTAATAGTTATAGTAGCAGACACGGCACTCAAGCGCACCGCCCTTTTTTACGCTGTATATATAACTTCCGTCATCACCGTCGATACGAGTGCTTTTATATTCCATTGCCTCTAAGCTCTTGTCTGACGAATACGCCGGAATAAGCTCGCCGTGACCGTCATACACAGGTGTCCCCTTTGAATCGGAAACCCGGTACCATATATTTGATGAGCTGACATTCGCCCCCGTATCTTCGCGTTTAACATAAGGATATATAACCTGAATGCCCGTAGAGTTCTGATATTCCATAATGCGCCTAAACTCCTCCGGTGTAATGACACGAATTACAGTTCCGACTTCAAAATATCGGTTTACTCGCACTTTATATGTGACATTTTTTATTTCCTCTCCGCGGAAATTTGTCACAGTTATATCCTCGTCAATTATGCGCACAACGGGGTCCATCCCGGTTTCCTTGCCGATAGCGTGAAGATATGCAAGCTGTGTTTCATTCTGGCTTTCACGGGAAACACCCCCGTCAAGAAGCTTTACCATAAATTCGGCATACGGCGGAAAATTCACATAAACCGAATCCTTATCAGAAATTTTATAGGGAGATACTATCGGGGCTGCTATGGCATAAATTATCAGCAGAGATATAATAAGTGCTGCCGCAACAGATGATTTGTTTTTTCCGAAACGGACAAGAGCATCGGCAAAATATCCTCGTGAGGTTCTCTTCTTTTCGCTTTGTGAGCTGCTGTCTGTACGCTTTGCAAAGCATAATTTTTCTTTTGGAATATTGCCGTAATCTTCCATAAAATCCCCCTTTTTAATTCTCCTATTTCTTCGAGCCGACTCTGATTCTCGGGTCAATAAAGCCATAGCTTATATCAACGATAATACTCGCGATAAGTCCGACTGCAGTATAAAATACCGTCAGCATCATGAACATAGGCAGGTCAAGTCCGTTTATCGAATTTATATAAAGATTTCCCACGCCGGGAATTGCGAAAATACGTTCAATAATCAATGAGCCGCTCAAAATCGCAACGAAATTTCCGAGTATAGCCGGCAGTACAACGACCATAGAATTTTTCAGTGCATGACGTATCGCCGCCTGAGTTCTTGTAAGCCCCTTTGCGCGAGCTAAAAGCATAAAGTCACTTGTCAGTACCTCGGAAAGCTCGGCACGTGTGATACGGGTGAAATTTGCAATTACACCAAGCGAAAGTGACAGTATCGCCGGAAGCATCGAAACAAACATCTCCGGTGAAAAATAATCTGTTCCCGATTTCATCAAAAACGGCAAGAGTCCGAGCCTATATGAGAGAAAATACTGAACGAGAAACGCATAAACAAATGCCGGAACCGAAATTCCTACCATCGTCAGTGTGGAAACTGCATGGTCGGTAAGGCTGTTTTTTCGCACAGCTGCAAGTATTCCGAGTCCTATTCCAATCGGAATACTGAAAAGAATCGAATATAAATTCACAATAATAGTAACAGGAAGCTTATCAGCGAAAATCTGCGAAACCTCCTGACCGATATAAAGCTTGTCGCTGACTCCGAAATCCCATTTTGTCAGAACATTTTTAAGGAATATTCCAAACTGCACAAGGTACGGCTTGTTGTAGCCCTGCGCTTCACGGCGTGCTTCGACAATGGGTGCATGAATGTCACCTGCCGGAAGCTCCGCCGGCGGAAGCATTCTGACGAGAACAAAGCATATACCGGTTATAATGAAGAGCGTCAACAGCATAAGAAATATGCGCTGTAAAATATATTTTATCATATCAGTATTTTAACTCGCCGCCGTTTTCTTTTAAGAAATCACGCCACTCTGTGTCGCTGTAATTGTAGCCGAGATACGCTATACCGCCGCGTCCCATAACGGGATTATATTCGTCTAAGACGTAGTATAATTTTTTCGACAGCAGTGTGACCGATGCATCCTGAAGCATCGGAATATAGTTGTAGGTCGAAAGCACACTTCCCTCTATTGCGGCGAGAATCCGGAGTCTTGTTTCAACGTCTGCTATACCCGAACCGAAGTTGTAATCTTGACCGCCAATATTCACCGTTTCACCGTTAAGCGCATCTGACCACTGTTTCAACGTCATCGTTACATTTTGTGGCACCGCTTCGCTTCCGACAGGAGAAACATTAACGTCTAACGATAAAGTCACCGAATCTGAATCAAACCAATTTGCATCGTACTGATACGTCGGGTCTACATAAAGATTCGTCAGCGAAAACGGATCGAGCATGGAACCGCTCCAGCCACCGAGTACAGTATCCGAAAGTCCTGCCTTTAACTTGTTTACCCAGTCGTTTCCGTAAGGTGCAGACTTTACAAAAGATACTCTGTTTTCAAACGGAGTGCCGGCTGTGGCTTCGGAAATTTTTCGATTCAGATAATCAACCGTTTTTGTCATAAAATCGCTGTCTGCAGAAACACAGTATTCAATAATAACCGTCTGGTCGGATATCCCGTCCGAATCCGAATCGGTAATATACCCTGCTGCGAGAGCTTCGTCAAATGCCGCTCTGTAATATTCCCGTGCCGTATACGGGTCATATCCCGTAATTGAAGCAACCGCACTGTCAATGTCGGGAAATTCACTCCGGTCGACACTATAGAAGTCGCACAGAACGGATTTTGCCGCATCTGTACTGCGGTAAGAGCGCATATTTTCGGGGTCATAAAGATATGCGTCGCCGATGAGTCCAAGTCCACCGGAACGTGCCGGCGAAATCGTCGCAGCAAAAAGCGCCTTGTCATAGCTTAAAGCAATCGCCCTTCTGAACGGCGTAAGCGTCATTGTCTGCAGGTCATTTTTCGCACTGTCGAATCCGGAGCTTGATTCACGTCTTGATATAGCATCGGCATAGCCGTTGAGTATCAGAAAAAATACTGTTTCACCGGGAGCTTCATATGCGTATGCACTGTTTCTGTAGGTGTCAAAATCCTCCGCCTGTAGCGTGTATCTGACGAGTTCACCTCGCAGAAACATCATCTTCGCTGTCGCCGACTCACTAACGACCTGCGTGTCAATTGCAGTCGTTTGATACATCTGCCGTTCATTTCCGCTTATCGGGTCGATAAAGCTGTGCTGACCGTCGGTATAACCGTACCATTCCCCGTTTTTCTCAAAACGCATGGATTTGTCTTTCTGATATGAAACGAGCTTATACGGTCCGTATGACATTGTTGTGTCAACGCTCGTATTGTAGCTCGAAAACCATGCATCTCCCTGCTTCGTCAAACATTTTTCGTATAAATCCTCATATACAATAAAATTAGTTGTCAGAGCATAAAGCAAATCAAATCCACCAAGTGCCTTTGACAGAACGAGTGTTATTTCGTGTTCGCCGGATTTGTATAAGCCGACATTTGTATAGTCACCGTTTTTGCCTGTTGCATATTTCTCTGCCCCGGCTATGCTGAAATTTCCTGCATAATAATCGGATGCACGGTAGTTGAGAAGCTCGGGGGCAAGCAGACGCTTCATTGAATAAACATAAGTGTCAGCATTAATCGGTGTGCCGTCCTCCCATTTTGCACTTGGATTCAAAGCAATTGTGTAAGCATATCCGCTGACGGCAGAAGACGGAATATTAAACTCGGGATGCTCGTCACGAACCGTTTGGGTTACGTCAACCGGCATACTTGCCGCCATCTCGGGAATGACCTTGTAGCTTGTAAACGGCGCTTTTCCATCGACGGGATGAAGTTCATCATTAAAGACCAGCGAATAAAATCCCGTTCGCAAAAATTCGGACGGATAGTTGTCGCTTACCGTTTCATAGGTATGCGGATTCCAGTTTGTCGCCATCGTGGAAACATAATCGTTATAGGTATAGCTCTCCGTGCTGTCCCCCTTTTCTCCGCATCCGGCAAAAAGGCTGATTGTCAGCATCAGAGCAAGCAAAATTGCAATATATCTTCTCACAGTTTTTCCTCCAAAAAGAATTATATCGGTTATTATTCTGTCCCGAAATCATCTTATAATACTTGCTTTGGCTTTAAAAAATATGATTGACATATTGGGAAAAAAAAGGTATAATATATATGTTGTACACTATCAAGGGAGGCGAGCACAATAAATATAACAGTAATCGGATGCGGACGCTGGGGAAGCTGTATCGCATGGTATCTCGATAAACTTGGGCATAATATTTCCCTTTACGGAAGAAAAGAATCGAAAAATATGCAGCGGCTTATTTCCGAGCGAAAAAATGAGTATATGACATTTCCCGAAACAATGTCGCTGACGACAGATATCGAAGCGGTAAAACATTCGGACACAATAATAATTTCCATCGACTCTCAGGGACTTCGCGCCCTCTGCAGAGAATTAAACGAACTCGAAATCAGAGATAAAATAATCGTTCTCTGCATGAAAGGCATCGAAAACACAAGCTGCAAACGCCTTTCCGAGGTAATTGCGGAAGAGCTTCACAAAAGCAACAAATGTGCAGTCTGGCTCGGTCCCGGCCATGTTGAAGAGTTTAGCCGAGGTATACAAAACTGCATGGTAATCGACAGTGCGGATGACGGAGTAAAATCCTTACTTATTGATGCATTTTCGGGCGGAACTATACGCTTTTATTACGGTACAGACCTTATCGGAAATGAAATCGGTGCTGCATCAAAGAATGTCATCGGCGTTGCTGCCGGAATGCTCGACGGTTTTGGGTTGACATCATTAAAAGGTGCGTTAATGTCACGCGGAGCAAGAGAGATAGCACGACTTATTACAGCATGCGGCGGAAACGAGTTGTCGGCATACGGTCTTTGCCATCTTGGCGACTATCAGGCGACTGTATTTTCAGAGTATAGCCACAACCGTGCGTTCGGCGAAAGCTTTGTAAAGGGCGAAGCGTTCAACAAGCTCGCCGAAGGATATCACACAGTACCGGCTCTTATAAAAATGGCGGATGAATATAACGTCGAACTTCCGATATGTCGTGCAGTTTATGATATTCTGTATCGTGATGTAAAGCCGGAAGAGGCTTTAATGAAGCTGTTTGACCGTTCACAGAAGCAGGAATTTTGATTAATTTGTATAGCTTTTTGACAAATTTATACATTTATATTGACAATTAGCACTTTATGTCGTATAATATATTTGTAAATAATTATCGCATTATGCGAAATAACGGAGGATACTATCATGGGAAAATTTGTTATTAAAGAAACAGCATCCGGCGTAAAATTTAACCTCGTTGCAGGTAACGGTCAAGTTATCGCAACATCTGAGGTATACTCTTCTGAAGCATCCTGCATCAAGGGTATTGAGAGTGTAAAGAAGAACGCACCTATTGCAAATGTTGAAGACCAGACCGCAGACCCGGTTGTAGCTGCAACCAATCCGAAATTTGAAATGTACACAGATAAGGCGGGCGAATTCCGTTTCCGTCTTAAAGCGCGCAACGGCGAAATCATCGCTACCTCCGA
This sequence comes from Candidatus Flemingiibacterium sp., assembly GCA_045632605.1. Taxonomy (GTDB): domain Bacteria; phylum Bacillota; class Clostridia; order Oscillospirales; family CAG-272; genus Flemingiibacterium. The sequence goes on from JAZQXA010000008.1 coordinate 11,688, forward strand.
GGGTTACACCGCGAAGGCTGGCTGTGAAAACGGTATCGAAAGCGTTAGAAAGAACGCTCCCGATGCTGAAATTACAAAAGCATAAACACTAAACAAATTAATGAGCCGAGATAAAACGCATCTCGGCTCATTTTTTCAAAATATTTTCTCATACCACTTGACAAGCGTGTGTAACTATGATATAATATATTGGTCATATGATGTGACGTATAACTTCATACGGAGAGATATCGAAGTGGTCATAACGGGGCTGACTCGAAATGTAAACGACCTCGTCACTCGCGAATGTGCGAAAGCTCGCGTTTTCGTCGATTATCTCGCAAATGCTCCATTTTTCTTGAATTTTGGATGCGAGCATTTTTCCACCGGCCTTGCATTTGCCTTGCAAAATTCAAACACAACTGAATACGGAGACGTATCGAAGTGGTCATAACGGGGCTGACTCGAAATCAGTTTGCGAGAAATCGCGCGTGAGTTCGAATCTCACCGTCTCCGCCAGAAAAGGCCGCAGTTCTTGAAAAAGGATTGCGGTTTTTGCTATTTTATGATATAATCTTATCAGTATGAAAGAGGTGATTAATTATGTATACTGAAGAACAGTTAAAACCT
>JAZQXA010000009.1:0-4488 GCA_045632605.1 Candidatus Flemingiibacterium sp.
TTGTTCGTGTTTCAAAAGAATTGTCGAGATTTCTTTGTTATCGTTTCATACTTTCCAATTTCGCACTTTCGTGCCTCATCTTCTTCGTACTCACTTCTACATCTCTTGTTGTTCAATTTTCAAAGACCATTGCTTTCGCCGTCTCTTTCGCAAGCGACTCGATTATTATATCATAACTTTCGAGTCTTGTCAATACCTTTTTGAAAATTTCTTCAAAAAATTTTTTTGACTAATCCACAATCTTGTGGGAACCTGTTCTGTGACAGCTTTAATATTATATCACACCTATTTTTATTTGTCAACACTTTTTTTGATTTTTCTTCATGTTTGGCACAAATGTGCATAAACATCTCATTCAAGTAAATACTGTTGTCAGAGGTGTCAGTATGCTTACCATTCTTATACGAATTATCATAATTTATGTTCTCCTCATCGGCACGATGCGGCTGATGGGCAAACGGCAAATAGGTGAATTACAGCTTTCCGAGCTTGTAACCACATTCCTGCTTTCCGAGCTTGCCGCCGCTCCAATTACAGATGACCAAATTCCGCTCGCCTTTGCAATCATACCAATTTCTGTCCTTCTCTCGCTTGAAGTAATAATTTCATTCGCTGTTACAAAAATCCCCGCCCTGAAACCGATATTTGACGGCAAGCCCAGCGTCCTGATTCGGAGAGGCAAGCTTGATGAAAAGGAAATCGGACGTGTACGTATCAGTCTTGAAGAATTATTAAGCCAGCTACGTGTTGCAGGAGTTGCTGATATTTCCGAGGTTGACTATGCCATCCTTGAGCAAAACGGTCAGCTTTCCGTCATCACTAAACGTGCGGATTCTCCGCCTACCGCCACCGATACGAAAACCCAAGTTACCGAATCGGGCATCGCTCACGCTGTAATCGTTGATTCAAAGATAAGCGACCATTCGCTAAAGCTGCTCGGGCGTGACCGCAAATGGCTCAAATCACGCATGAAGCATTATCATGTAACCGTCGATAACGTATTTCTCTTCACTGTTAACGACGCCGGAAAGGAGAATCTCATAAAAAAGCAATGCGCTCGTTCATAATCGCCGCCATTATTTTATCTTCTATATTTATACTAACCGCCGTCAACACCGTTTACGTCACGTCAAAGACCGAGAAAATGCTATATATATGCGAAGAAATAAAAAACGGCAGCCCTGCTCATGATACAAACGATATCATGGGCATATGGCAGGACTGCCAGGATATTATTTCACTGTCAACTCACAGAAACGACATTGAACGTGCCGAAAACGCACTGTACGTCATCATAAACTTCGAACGTGGGAGCGAGGATTTCAACTCACAGCTCGACACACTTATAAGTGCACTCGAACACATTCATGAGAGTCAAAGTTTCTCTCTTGAAAATATTTTTTAACGGAACGCCGTCTTCTTGTCAGCAAGATATACTCCCCGACGCATTATCGTGTAATATTCAGAAAACGGGTCATCAAAAGTTATGCCCATTTTCCGCTCTGCACCCTTTATCAGATATTCCGGATTGAGATAATCTGCGCTATCAGCCGAAAGCATTGCTCGAATAACAATTTCGCCATTTTCGTATACGCACTCACTAAGGTCGATAAAAGGAGAGATGTCAACCTCCTTATCACCTGATTTTGAACGTTTTACGAGCACAAGAGGATTTGTGTAGATTTCAGTCAGCGAAGCCGCCGTGTCGGCGTTAAACTTCGGCGAGGTCATGCGTATCTCATACTCCGACCACGCAATGTCGGTGAATTTGGTTGTACTTTCGTAAACTTCGGTAATTTTCATCTCATCCGTCAAAGTTTCGTTTATTCTCTCTTTGACCTCATCGAGTGCCATCGGCTCGGTAAGGCGGATGTCGAAAAATTCGCATTCGCTCTGTGTACCAATCGAAAGCGGAAGCGAGAATGTCAGCTTCAGCCTCGGATTGAACCCCTGCGAAAACCACGCCGGTATGCCTGCGCGTGTAATATTGCGAGTCATTGTTCGAACGAGGTCGAGGTGAGATATATACTGTAAGCTTCCAATCTTATAAAATTTTGCTCTTATCGGCATCGGCTGCACCATGTACGCTCACCTCCAAGCTTATTTGCACCGCATCCGGTACACTTCTCCGCGCAGTTGCGGTTTGTTACAGATTCATAGGCATTGTGACGCTCACGCAGCAGGAATTTTTTATCAACACCGCAGTCGATAATATCCCACGGCAGCACTTCATCCTCGCCAATTTCACGGTTGGCATAATATGCAGGCGCAATACCGCAGTCATCGAAAATTTTCATCCAATTATTATAATTGAAAAATTCTTCCCATGCGTCAAACTTAACACCGCGCTTGTGCGCTTCCAAAATCGCCGGGGCAAGACGTCTGTCACCGCGTGCAAACACCGCTTCAATGAACGACACCTCGGCATCGTGATAATTGTATTTTATCTTCGGGTCATTAATCTTCGAGCGAAGTAATTTCTGTTTACGCTCGAGTTCTTCAAGTGTATCCTGTGCTTCCCATTCGAACGCGGTAAACGGTTTAGGTATAAAGCAAGCCACACTTATCGTTACAGTCGGAGCTTTTCTGCCCTTTACACCGCGATAAAGGTCGTAATAAGCATCAACAACGTGCTTTGCAAGAGTCGCAATACCCTCGATATCCTCGTCCGTTTCAGTGGGCAAGCCTAACATGAAATAGAGCTTAACCTGCGTTTTGCCGGCTTCAAACGCCACTCGGCAGGCACGAAGTAAATCCTCTTCGGTTACATTCTTATTAATAGCATCGCGAAGACGCTGTGTTCCGGCTTCGGGCGCAAATGTAAGTCCTGATGCGCGAACAGACGAAATCTTATCCATCAGCTCTTTGGTAAACATATCAAGTCGCATCGACGGCAAGGAAATATTAACCTTCGCCGCATCAGTCCATTTAAGAAGCGTATCGCAAAGTCCCTCAACCTCTGAATAGTCGCTTATCGACAGCGATGAAAGTGAAATTTCATCGTAACCGGTTGACTCACGAAGCGCACGCGCCTGACGGTCGAGCACTTCAACCGATTTTTCGCGTATGGGCCGGTAAACCATTCCCGCCTGACAGAAACGGCATCCGCGTATACATCCGCGGTAAACCTCGAGCATAATTCGGTCATGTACTGTTTCAATATACGGCATAACAAATTTGTCCGGGAAATATGCCTTGTCCATGTCGGCGATTATGCGTTTGGTTATCTTCACAGGAATGTCGTCATATTTCGGGGTATAGGCTTTAATCGTGCCATCCTCGTTGTAGCTAACATCATAGAGCGACGGAACATAAAATCCGTCGAGCTTTGCCGCTGCGTGCAAAAACGCCTCACGGGTATATTGGCCCGATTCTTTCATGTCGGCATAAAGATGCATTATCTCCGGCAGAGCTTCCTCGCCCTCTCCGATTGAAAATATATCAAAGAAATCGGCAATCGGCTCGGCATTGTATGAGCATGGACCGCCGCCTATAATTATCGGCATTGTATCGTCACGTTCGCTTGCTAAAAGCGGAATTCCGGCAAGGTCGAGCGTATTAAGCACATTTGTATAGCAAAGCTCATACTGAAGCGTGAATCCGACAAAATCAAAATCACGCAGAGCATCGCCGCTTTCGTGAGCATACAGCGGAATATTATATTTGCGAAGCTGTTCTTCCATATCAACCCACGGAGTGTATGCACGCTCACACCAGAGGTCGGGATGAGAATTTATCGCACCGTAAAGTATGCGTATACCGAGGTTTGACATTCCAATCTCATAAGTATCCGGGAAGCAAAATGCAAATCTTGCGCGTACATCTTTTTTGTCTTTAATTATCTGACCGTATTCGCCGCCGGTATAGCGTCCGGGTTTAAGCACCCTTTTAAGTACACGCTCAGCCGCAGCTTTTGGAGTAAGATTATTCATATTATTTCCAACCTTAATATACATTAAAATAATGGGATGTCGCAAAGTGCGGCACCCCATATTGTTAAACCAAAAATCTTGAAATAATCACAACGGGAATTATCCAGAAAAGCTGATACAGCATAAGATAGAGCGACGAGAGTGCCGCCGCACCGCCGAACGCATGGATGAACACCATAACAACAACGCCAATCAGCATCGAGAGAATTTTCACTATCATGTTGGTCTTGACAACACTGCTGACTCTCTCGCAAAGAGCAACTGTCCGAAGCAGAGTTTTAACCGAACGCTTTGAAACAATACCGCTTTCACAGCGTTCAAATGTATGAGGAATATCCTCGATAGTCTTCGAACGGATAACCTTGACGGGATATTTCATCGCCTTTATCTTCTTTGCAAGGAGCAAATCGTCGATATTCGGGTCAAACGACTTGATTCCGACGCACATTCCGGTCTTATAAAGCTGAGAAAGTATCGACTCAAACTCACGGTCTATTGTATACTGAACATAAACCTTCGCCGCAAGCTGTCCCTCATATGCGATATAGAGAATACC
>JAZQXA010000010.1:0-16822 GCA_045632605.1 Candidatus Flemingiibacterium sp.
CCGCCGGAACAAAGTATATTTCCCATGCCGTTCCCTCATCGTCGGTTATTGCCAGATGCGTTTCACCAAACTCAAACTTTCGGAGAAAATCTATATATTCCTCGAAGCAGAGATTATTTTTCACCATATAGAATGCGTGCGGCTTTCCGACATAGCGGTAGTGCCAATTTTCGTATGCAATCTTTGTGAGGTCGGTTTTGTCGCTCGGATATCGCTGAATAAATCCGTATTTATAACCGTTTGTCTTAAGCCACTCGGGATATTCAGGCTTATCGTCAAATGTGTACGATTCTCCATTGTTGGTATACACTGTAAAATCGACTGCAAGTCCCGTGTGATGCTCGCTGTAGCCGGGAATCGCAACATAAAGCTGTGCATATTCCTCGCCGTACTTGTCGAGATAATATGCATATATATCTTCCTGCTGCTCAATTGTCCGGTATGAGCTGTTAACGAGTGCATCGCCGTTGCCCATATCAGCCGCCAATGCTTCCATCATCTTGTTGCACCAGCTCATAGCGTACATATCAAAAGATACAAGTGTGTCGGAAACTTTATACGATTTATTCTTGTTGCCATAGAACGGTTTTATATCGAAATCTCCGTTAAAGGTATATTCATTCTGATAATTAACAAGTATCTGATATCCTTTATGAACATCCTCTGCACTCTTTACAATATACTCATATGTAGGATCAAGTGCTTCGGTTTCAGGTTCAGTCGTGTCCGGCGGCAAAATTTCGGAGGTTTGATATCCTGTGTTCTCGCCGCTATTCAACGTAATATCGTTTGTCATTTCTCCGTTCAGTGCCTCTGTGGTGGTATCTTCACCGCCGCCGAAGCTTCCGCTTGCACAGCGCGCCGCAAAAATTATCACCGAAATAAGCAGCATAACAAGAATCACTGCCGACAGAACCACAAGTCCTGCCGCTTTCTGCGCCTGCTTTCTCGAACGGTGCCTTACCGGAGGATATCCCTGCGGTGCCTGGCGGTACTGATACTGCCCGTTTGGCTGACGCTGCGAGGAATACGGAGCCCGTCCGGTATTTGGAAGCTGATTATTTCTGTTTCGGTTATTACTGTTATTATTATTCATAAAACCCATCCATCATTTTACTTATATCAAATCAAAAAGGGGAAACGCATAAAGCGTCTCCCCCATTTTTGTTAGATTAAAGTGCGTCCTTGCGGGAGAGATTCCATCTGCCCTTTTCGTCGATGCCGAGGAACTTAACACGCATTGTGTCGCCTTCTGCACAAACATCCTCAACCTTTTCAACACGGCGGTTTTCAAGCTTGGAGATATGAACAAGCCCTTCCTTGCCGGGAGCGATTTCAACAAACGCACCGATCGGAATGATTCTTGTTACCTTACCTTCGTAAATTTCGCCGGGAACGGGTTCAAATACGATTGCTTCGATAATTGCCTTTGCCTCATATGCAGCGTCTGCATTGATTGCAGAAATGAAGATATCGCCGGTATCTTCAATGTCAATCTTCGCACCGGTGTCAGCGGTGATCTTCTGAATAACCTTTCCGCCGGAACCGATAACTTCACGAATCTTGTCAGGGTTAATCTTCATGCTGATCATCTTGGGAGCATACTTCGAAACTTCAGCGCGCGGTTTGTCGATAGCCTTGAGGATAACCTCGTCGATGATGTAATCGCGTCCCTTGTGAGTAACAGCGAATGCTTCAGCGATGATTTCGGGTGTAAGACCGACAATCTTGAGGTCCATCTGAATTGATGTGATACCCTTCTTTGTACCTGCAACCTTGAAGTCCATATCGCCGTAGAAGTCTTCAAGACCCTGAATATCAATCATGGTTGTCCATGTGCCGTCTTCAGCTGTGATAAGACCGCAGGAAATACCTGCAACAGGAGCCTTAATCGGAACACCTGCATCCATAAGTGCGAGAGTTGAACCGCAGACAGAACCCTGCGAAGTTGAACCGTTAGAGGAAACGACCTCAGAAACAAGGCGGATTGCATAAGGGAACTCTTCAACGGACGGAAGCACCGGAACGAGCGAACGTTCTGCGAGAGCACCGTGACCGATTTCACGTCTGCCGGCACCGCGGGAAGCCTTTGCTTCACCGGTAGAATAGCCGGGCATATTATAGTGATGCATATATCTCTTTTCGGTTTCTTCGTCGATACCGTCAAGAAGCTGTGCATCGGATATCGGACCAAGAGTTGCAATGGTAAGAACCTGAGTCTGACCTCTGGTGAAAAGTCCCGAACCGTGTGTTCTGGGAAGAATGCCTACTTCAGAAGCAAGAGGACGAATCTGATCCATGCGGCGACCGTCAACACGCTTATGATCCTCGAGGAGCCAACGGCGAACGATCTTCTTCTGAATCTTATAGATAAGCTCGGGATACTGAATTTCAAGCTCGGGATATTCCTCACCGAACTTTTCCATAACTGCATCCTGAATGGGATTCATACGCTCATCACGAACATTCTTGTCGTCTGTATCAAGAGCGAACATAACATCCTTTTCAACGAAAGCGAAAATCTTGTCGAACATATCGTGATCAAGCTCGCCGGATTCATATGCGAACTTCGGCTTGCCGATTTCTGCAACGATAGAGTCGATGAACTTGATAAGCTCCTTGATTTCCTTATGAGCGAGCATGATTGCATCGTACATATCGGAATCGGAAACTTCGTTTGCACCTGCTTCAATCATAACGACCTTTTCTCTGGAAGCCGCAACAGTAAGCTGGAGGTCGGAAACCGCTCTCTGTTCGAGTGTCGGGTTAACAACAAACCTACCGTCAACCATACCCATGAATACGCCGCCGATAGGGCCGTTCCACGGAATATCAGAGATGGAAAGCGCAATGGAAGCACCGATCATAGCGGTGATTTCAGGCGAGCAGTCAGGGTCAACGCTCATAACTGTGAGCGAAAGGTTTACGTCGTTGCGAAGATCCTTCGGGAAAAGCGGACGTACAGGACGGTCAATTACACGGGAGGTAAGAACAGCCTTTTCGGAGGGCTTGCCTTCGCGCTTCAGATAACCGCCGGGGATTCTTCCGACTGCATACATCTTCTCCTCAAAGTCAACAGACAGAGGGAGGAAGTCAATGCCGTCGCGAGGCTTTGCAGATGCGGTTGCACAGCAAAGAAGAACGGTTTCACCGTAACGGATAAGGCAAGAACCGTTTGCAAGACCTGCAAGCTTACCGGTTTCAACAACGAGCGGTCTGCCTGCGAGCTCATAGTTAAATACTTTGTAATTCTCAAACATTTTAATTTCTCCTTTTGTTAAAGATATTTTCGGGGAGAATTTCATCGGTTCAGCACTTAAAAACACATCCGAAATTTTCGGGCGCATTTTAAAATGCTCAGCCCTGAAACTATCCCCAGATAAAAGTTTACCCATCTCAAAACGCCAAGCACTTCGAGAAGGGTTGTTACCGCTTCCGACCGCTGAAAAACGGTCGGAAGAACGGCATTTTGAAGTCTTATTTACGCAGACCGAGCTTTTCAATGATAGCTCTGTAACGCTCGATATCCTTCTTCTGGAGGTAACCGAGAAGATTTCTTCTCTGACCAACCATCTTAAGAAGACCTCTGTGAGAGTGGTGATCCTTGGGGTTGTTCTTGAGATGAGCGTTGAGGGAGTTGATGCGGTTGGTGAGGATAGCGATCTGAACCTCAGGCGAACCGGTGTCTGCCTCAGAGAGCTTGTACTCTGCGATAATCTGCTGCTTAACTTCTTTTGCGATCATGGTTTTTTCACCTTTCAAATATAAAAATTTTTGTACATCCCGAGAAACGGTGCAAAAGGTCGGTGAGATCCAAAAACTCCGTCTTCGGTAACCATACGTTAGTATTATACCACAAGATTTTGGATTTGTAAATAGGTTTTTCAATATTTTTCAAATGATTTTAAAAATCTCTTGCATTTTACCGAAATATGTGATATAATATACTTTGTGCTTGTGAATGATTGCGGCACATATTGATTTTAAAGGTAAAAAACGGTTAATATGAAGCCTAAACAGAACTCCTTTTCAGCAGGTTTTTTCGACGGCATCCCCATTGGACTCGGTTATCTTTCCGTGTCTTTTTCTATTGGCATTCAGGCTCACGCTATGGGAATCCCGATTCTTTGGGCATTACTCATATCAATGACAAATCTCACCAGTGCCGGACAAGCATCCGGAATCGGTATAATCGCCGCCGGAGGCTCTCTCGTTGAAATGGCACTGACGCAGCTCATCATAAACTCGCGTTATTTTCTTATGAGCCTTTCCCTCTCGCAAAAGGTTGAACCGTCTTTCAATCTGCCCCACAGACTTGCGGCATCATTCGGTATAACCGATGAAATATTCGCTGTCGCTTCGTCAAAGCCGCACAGGCTTGCGCCAAAATATATGTACGGACTTATTGCTGTCCCATATGTCGGATGGTCACTCGGTACATTTCTCGGTGCGGCAGCCGGCAATCTGCTCCCTGATATAATTTCTGATGCACTCGGCATTGCTCTTTACGGAATGTTCATTGCTATCGTTGTTCCGCCGATAAAGAAAAATTCCAGGTTGCTTGCGGTTGTTCTGCCGGCAATTTTAATATCATGTCTTTTCTATTATCTTCCTGTTTTCAGTTTTATTTCATCAGGTTTCTCCATTATAATAAGTACAATTGTTGCATCGCTTATCGGCGCTGTATTCTTCCCTTTGCCAACAGAGGATCCCGAAGATGAATAATTACCTTATATATATCCTCGTTATGGCAGGCGTTACATATCTGATAAGAATGCTGCCGATGACTCTCATTAAGGGGAGAATAAAATCCCAGCTCTTTCAGAGTTTTATTTATTATGTACCATACGCTGTTTTGTCAGCCATGACCATTCCGGCTATATTTTATTCCACGTCGGATGTTATCCCTTCAGTTATCGGGCTCACCGCAGCAGTCGTCGCCGCACTATTCGGGCGTTCATTACTGACAGTTGCGCTTACAGCCTGCACTTGGGCACTCCTTTGTGAGCTTTTGTTTATGCTCATTTAATTTTGCGTTTTAATTTATCCCCAAAATAAATAATTTTTATTGAAAGGAAAAAAATCATGTACGAGAAAGAACTTGAAGCAGTTTCTCATTTTAAACTCGATGCATCTCCGGTTAAAATTGAACCTATCATCTGCGGCAATATCAATTCCACTTTCAAAGTTACTCTCGAAAACGGCACTGAATACGTACTCCAGAACATTAATGTAAATGTTTTTAAAAATCCGGTCGGCCTTATGAACAATGTTGCCGGTGTATGTTCACATTTGACAAACAAAATTATCGCAGCCGGCGGTGATGCAAAACGCGAGGTAATGAATTTCGTAAAATCGGATAACGGCTCTCTGCTCTATGTAAGTGATGAGGGAAAGCACTACCGTATGTACTTATTCATAGACGGAATCTCATATCAGTCTATATCCCGTCCCGAGCTTTTCTACAGTGCCGGCGAAGCATTCGGAAACTTCCAGTCGCTCCTTGCCGACTATCCGGCTGAAACTCTCAGCGAAACAATCGTAAACTTCCATAACACCGTTTCGCGCTATAAAGATTTTCAGGCAGCAGTCTTGGGATGCAAGTATCCCGAACGCCTTGAAGAGGCAAAAGAGGAATGTCTGTTCCTTGAATCGCGTGAACCGCTCGCACATATTGCAGTTGATGCAATCAAGGCAGGAAAAATGCCGCTGCGTGTAACTCACAACGATACAAAGCTCAACAATGTGCTTATCGACCCAACAACGGATAAGGGCGTTTGTGTTATCGATCTTGACACTGTAATGCCGGGCTCGGTGCTTTATGATTTCGGTGATGCAATACGCTTCGGTGCCTGCACAGCGCCCGAGGATGAGCCTGATACATCAAAGATATCCTGTGACCTTAATCTCTTCGAAACATTCACCCGTGGTTTCATTGCAGGGCTCGGCGGCGCACTCACCGACGAAGAATATGATCTTCTCGCTGACGGCGCACTTCTCATGACATATGAGCTTTGTCTGCGTTTCCTCGGTGACTATCTGAACGGCGATACATATTTCAGAGTTGCCCGTGAAAAACACAATCTCATCCGCGCACGTGCACAGATAGCACTTCTTCGCGATATGGAAGCAAAGCTTCCGGAAATGAAACGGATAGTTCGCGAGTGCCGCAATTAATTGAAACATCAAATTAACGCGGTATAACTATTATAGCTTTCGAGCAATTTCTCTATTCTTTTTAGATATATCTTCGCATGGAACTTTTAAAATAAGTATGCGTCTATATATGCACACGGGAATAAAAAACACCCGGATGTAAAAAAATAATACCGATAAATATTGAAAGGTTAGGTAACAAAAAATGTCTAAGAAAATTCTTGCACTTCTCCTCGCAGCTTCTCTCATGAGCGCCGCTCTCGCTTCCTGCGGCGGCAACAACGCAAACAACGGTGAAGATACTACTGTTGAAGATACCACTGTCGCTGAAGAGAAAACCGTAAGCATCGACGAGCTTGCTGACGCTATTACAAGCCAGTACGGCGATCTCTACGATGCAAACAACGAAATGGGTATGCCTCTTTCCGGCTACCGTGCAAACTTCACCGAGGGAACCTATGAGCTTAACATCCCCGGTCTTGAGAATCCCACAGAAGAAGACCTCGGGATGCCCGTTTCCGAATATATCACAATGGAGCTCGAAAACCTTTACGGCATTCAGGGCGCATGGGTTGATGAGTTTGTTATGAAGAAGGCCGCTTCTATGACCAATGTTGACACCCTTCTTATTGTTAAGCCTACCGAGGGCAATGAAGAGAATGTTCTTAATGCGCTCACTGCTTACCATGAATTCCTCGCTAACGATGCTTTCCAGTATCCGATTAATCTCCCCAAGATTCGCAACGCAAAGGCGTTTGCACAGGGTGACTATGTATTCTTTGTAATGCTCGGCACTCTTCCGGATGAGCTCGTTTATGTTGAAATCGATTACGAAAACCTCACCGAGGATGAGATTGCTGCAGAGCAGGCAAAGATTGACGCTGCGCAGGATGAATATGCTGCCGGCAACACCCAGAAGGCTATCGACGCTATCTCTACACTTCTCGGCGAATAATTAACACTTTTAAGAAATATCCGGCGACTCTCCGTTTTTGGTGAGTCGCCATAATTATCTATCCACACGGAGGAAACCCAAATGGTATTCAGCAGCCTGCTGTTTTTGTTCCGCTTTTTGCCGATGGTGTTGCTGTTATATTTCATCATACCGAAAAAATTCAGGAATGCACTTCTCTTTATTGCCAGCCTGATTTTCTATGCATGGGGCGAGCCGATATATGTAACACTCATGCTTTTTTCAACAATCGTTGACTATACGCATGGAATGCTCGTCGATTACTATAAGAAGAAAAACAATATGCGTGCGGCAAGAATCGCTGTCGCATCATCGATGATAATTAATTTGTCACTGCTCGGTTTCTTTAAGTATTCGGACTTTCTTATAACAAATGTTAACACAATATTCGGCACAGAAATCGGACTTCTCAATTTAGCTTTGCCTATCGGTATATCGTTCTATACCTTCCAAACGATGTCTTATACCATCGACGTATACCGCGGAGATGCGGATGTACAGAAAAACATCATAAGCTTTGGCGCATATGTTGCACTTTTCCCCCAGCTTATTGCAGGTCCTATAGTGCAGTTTAAAACCATCGCCGAGCAGCTCGACCACCGTCGGGAAAACTTTGACGATTTTGCCTCGGGTGTAAGCCGCTTTATGACCGGTCTTGGAAAAAAAGTTCTGCTTGCAAACAACGCCGGTATTATTTGGGACACAGTTTTAGCATATGACCTTGACACACTCCCGGTGCTCACCGCGTGGATTGGAATTTTAGCCTATTCGTTCCAGATTTATTTCGACTTCTCCGGCTACTCCGATATGGCAATCGGTCTTGGACGTATGCTCGGATTCAAATTCCTTGAAAACTTTAATTATCCTTATATTTCAAAGAGTATCACCGAATTCTGGCGCCGCTGGCATATTTCACTCGGTACATGGTTCCGCGATTATGTCTATATTCCCCTCGGAGGTAACCGTAAAGGTCCGGCAAAGCATATACGTAATATCTGCATAGTATGGCTGCTTACGGGCATATGGCACGGTGCAAACTGGAATTTTATCATTTGGGGCGTTTATTTCGGTATACTGCTTCTGATTGAAAAATTCTTTCTCGCGAAGATACTCAATAAGCTTCCGACAGCGGTATCGCATATTTATACGCTCTTCCTCGTTGTTATAAGCTGGGCAATATTCGCTATTGAGGATATGTCAAAGCTCGGAAAATATCTCGGTGCAATGTTCGGCGCCGGAGGTTCTCTCGCAGATACGAATTCGTTATATCTCCTTATTTCAAATGCAATACTCTTTATCATCCTTGCCTTTGCATCGACACCGGCACCTAAGGCTATAGCTGACAAACTCATTACAAAGCTTGGAGAACGCCCGTCAAATGCGATTGTAAAAAATGCATTTTTCGCTGTAATACTTTTGCTTTCGACAGCATATATAGTTGATGCGTCATACAATCCGTTCCTTTACTTCAGATTCTGATAGGAGGTTATGAAAATGAAAAAAATCAAAGAATTGTTTGCCGATGTAAAAGAATCGAACAAAAATAATTTCACAACCACCGCAGTATTCTGTGTACTGATTGCAGGACTCACCGTGGCAAGTATGGTTAACCCTGTAAAAACTTATTCTGCAAGTGAAAAACGTGAGCTTGCACAAAAACCGGAATTTACGTTTGATGCGCTTTTTAACGGCTCATACACCGCCGATTATGAGGAATTTATAACCGACCAGTTTGTTTTCCGTGATTCCTGGATAACAATCAAGAATTACGCAGAGCGAACACTCGGAAAAACCGATTCTGCCGACAAAAAGGATGATAAGGGCAACACGATAAAGGGCATTTACTTCGCAAAAGACGGATATCTTATCGAAAAGCATACGCTAAATAACGAACAGCTCGACAAAAATCTCGGATTTTTAAAGAATTTCCTTAATAGATATTCCGACAACTACAATGTCAGAGTGCTCATCGCTCCGACAGCATCTCTTGCACTGTCTGACAAGCTTCCGCTTTTTGCTCCGATTTGGGATCAGGATGCAATGCTCGACCGTGTTGCCGAGCTCGGCAATTTCGTTGACTGCCGCGATGTTTTAAAAGAACACAGCGACGAGTATATCTATTACCGCACCGATCACCACTGGACAACTCTCGGAGCGTATTATGCATATACAGAGCTGTGCGCTTCTCTCGGCATAGAGCCTTACGACTATGAATATTTTGACAAACGAGTTCTTTCGGATAAATTTCTCGGTACACTTTCGTCAAAGGTTAATATGAAAACATCCTATGATGAATTATATACCCTTGACTCAAATACAACTTTGAGCGTAAGCTATCCGCTAAGCAACAGAGTTACAGACACCCTCTATGAGGAAAAGTATCTCACCGGGTCGGACAAATATTCCACCTTCCTCGACGGAAATCAGCCGATGGTTGAAATAACCACGAGCGTTAAAAACGGCAAGACACTTTTACTCATCAAGGACTCATATTCACACTGCATGGTTCCCATGCTGACCGCACACTATGAGAAAATTGTTCTTCTTGATATGCGCTCATACACAAGAGGTATTTATCCGTATCTCACATCGCTCGAAGCTGAAAATCAAAAGGTCGATGATATCGTCATCCTCTACAATGCGGAAAACTTCTCTGAAGACCGAAATATATACGGTCTTATGAAATAATCAACGCAAAAATGCGGTGCTTTCGCGCCGCATTTTTTAAATATTTAGAAAAAACCCTTTACAAACGGTCGAAAATATGATATTATAGTGGTATAGTGTAGAATTTCAACCAAATCACTATAAAATTCAACCTTTTTGGAGGCTGGAATGAAAAACCAACCGTTTGAACCGTTTGATTTTGATATACAATATGATCAGGACAATCTTTGCGGCGTGAGCGAACGTGTCGACGACACTAACTGCGGAAGCGAGCTTACAGAGCGTGAGCGCATGAATAATTCACGTGGCGGATGCGAGATAACGGCATATCGGCTCACTCAGCGCGGGCACTATATGCCGCTTTATCACTCGCATACATATTATGAATTCATCTTCGTCATGAGCGAAGGCAGAATTGTCTTTTCAAACACCGGCGGCAGCATCGAAAGCGACGGAAAATGCGTCTGCTTCCATAATTCTCACGTTCTCCACAGAAACAATGTTCCCGGAGATGTCTTTTATGACCGAGTAGTTCTCTACTGCGGCGAAGCTGCGCTGTCGATGATTGGCGGCGGTATGGCAGGGCTGGGCAAGCTCGCCGGAGAGGGTTCATTCGTGATACAGCTCGACAACCAGATTCTTCAGCGGCTTGAGAGATATTTAAGCGACCTCACACGCGAAGGAATTTCCGACGATAAAAAACGCCTCTTAACCGCACTCATTCTTTGTGAATTAAAGGAATATTCCAATCCGCATAACACACGCACGTTAAGCCCGATAAGGACATACATAAAAGATGTTGTCGAATATATCGGCTTGCACTATAAAGAAGATATCACCACACCCGACCTTGCACAAATGTTTTTCGTCAGCGTTAATAAGCTCAACCGTGACTTCAAGCGCTACACCGGCTCAACGATAAAGCAGTATCTAATCGCACTCCGTATGAAATATGCCCAGGCAATGTTAGCCGGCGGCGAGGGAGTTAAGCGTACCGCAGAGGAATGCGGCTTCGAGAGTCTTTCCTATTTCATTCAGGCTTTCCGTCAATACACGGGACAAACGCCAAGTGCATTTTCCAAAAAAGCTCTCGGCAAATTCGATTATTACACCTAAATCAAAATGCTCCGCTGCATATAGCAGCGGAGCTGATTTTTTTGTTATTTATACCACGCATCAAAATCGAGAGCGGTTTCAATATCAGATTTCGGGACTTCAATAAAGGCAAACCAACACGCCATATCCGCAGTCATAACTTCCGGCACGATGCGTTCAATACAAACATAAACGAGCGGAGATTTTCTTCCGCGAACAAATTCAATCTCATGGCGTATCGAGCCGCTTGATTCAGGAAGATGCAGAATCAGCAAATCGTTTTCTTTAAAAAATGCTTCGTCATATTCAGCCGCTTTTTCGAGGAACGATTCTTCTCCGGCAAATAAAATATCCGTCTGATAATATTCGGAAATATCAGCTGTGAAGCCGGAAAATTCATTCATATCGCCAAAATGTGCAACCAATATATGCTGAACCGAGCTTATTGCCAGCATCGATGGGTTTTCACAGTATTTCATAAATGCCGTAAATGCTCCGCCATCGGACATACTGTCAGCACGAATGAACGTCGAATTATATTCTATGTCTTTTATCTTCGGCTCGGCGTAATACTGAATCTCAAATCTGTCAAGGTCGGAGATATGGGCGCGTTTTTCCTCAAGTGCTTGCTTGATATTTTCTGTTGAACCGTCACTGTATTCAACGATTATATAGTCACTCATGGGGTTTGGAAAATAGTATTTGTATTCAGTATCTTCCCAGAAATACTCTTCAACATCAAGCTCATTTTTTTGGTTTTTATCAGAGCTGTCAATAATTTGTGTTATTTCGATTATCGGCTCGGGATAATACTGTATGCCGAATAGGTCAAGGTCAGCAAGAGTAATATTTCCCATTTCAAGCGCAACCACAACATTTTCAGAAGTACCGTCACTGTAAAAGACTGTTATATACTGACTTCTGATGCTTGGAAAGAAATACTCATTTTTATCATCCGACCAGAACCATTCAAGAGCCTGATCTGTTGGGATAGATTCCGTCTGTGTCCGGTCAACAATTCCTGTAACCGTAACAACATCTGGAGAGGCAGCAAGCTCTGTTGTATCTTCGTTTGTGATATCATCAACCGGCGCCCTAAACTCCACCATTTTTCTGAAAAGGTCAAGATTTGCCTCATGGGCTTTTTTTGTTTTTTCCTGTCCCTTGAATGTTGCCATTGTCGAAAGACGGCGCACACAAAGAATAGTGTCATCCGGCAGGTCATTTATACCGTTGAAATACTGACCGAATTCAGTTTTCAGCAGCGATATTCCATAGTCGTCATATGCACTGTCGGGGACTGTTTCAAACACCTCGGAAAGTGGCAAAAATCCGTCACCCTCGCGTACAACACCGTACATATACGGCGACAGCAGACAAATAACCGCATCTCCGCCAAATATCTGCTGATAATATTCAGTCATGGAATTCATATTGAATTCCCCATTAAATACAGCACCGTTCTCCATCGCTTTTTTTTGTTCTTCGGGAGAAAGCATGACTATGTCGTCATACACAACGACAATTTTTCCGTCACCGTTATAGTCATCGGCAATCGCCTCCACTGCATCCTCCATATATGTTCGGTCCTGAAGTGCAATAACCTGTGGTCCGGCATACATAAGCTGATAATCATACTCGTCGCGTGTAATCATCTGCGTAATGCAGATAAAAAGCGTAATCACTGCAACCGCACCAATTATTGTATGAATTTTATAGTGATACCAAAAATTATCGAACCATTTGCCAAGCTTGGAGTTTTCGGCTTCCTTTTTTATATCGGAAAATTTCGGTTCTCCTGTTCCCGGTAATTTTTTATCTTCCATATTGAGTACCTCGCTTTTAAAGATTCTGTTACACCGCTTATTAAAATGTAAAAACATTTATAAATCAGTATGCAAAAATATATTCGCCATCATAGTCCGAAAGAGGTGCAAATTCATATCCCTCACCGTGGATATATTCAATAATCCACGGCAGCATTTCTACGGTTTCGGCAACGGTTTCGTGAACAAGAACAATCTTCGGCTGACCGCATCTTTTGAGAGATTCTTCAAGCGAACGCTTTAAAAAATCTGTCAGCTCCTCATCATCACGCTTATCCACTCGGTAAAGGTCATTGTTCGCACAAGTCCAGTCGAATGAACTGTATCCAAGCGATTTCACCGCCTCATGAAGCTCTGCAAACTGCCCTTTTTCAATCGCTGAGCATGTGCTTCCACCGGGAAAACGGTAAACGCGGTTCTCTGCTTCACAGCCGGTTATCCCTAAAAATATATTTTCCCATTCTTCAATATCAGCGGTAATTGTCTGCGAATCCTTATAAATTCCTCGGTAATCGTGCGATACACTGTGACATCCGATAATATGCCCAGCACCGTACACGGCCTTAACACTATCGGGATGAATATTCATATACCGTCCAACCATAAAAAATGTCGCCGGCACATCGTATTCATCGAGTATCTCAAGTATGCGCCCGGTATATTTTCCGGGCCCGTCATCAAAAGTGAGATAAACATTTCCCTTACTGTCTGGGATTTCCGATGTTCGCTGTATCTGTAAAGTTTCCTCGTTCGCCGCTGTTGTTTGCGGCTCAACGTATATCGACTCACTTTCAGAGTATGCATCTTCTGTATCGGCAGTCGTATCCCACACAGTCGATTCATCCGGCAAATCGGTAGTTGCACCTTCTGCAGTTTCATCGAAATTCTCAATATGGTTGAATGCAGGAATATCTGCGCTATCAGAGCATGAATTAAGTAAAAACACGAGAAAAAGAATAGGTATAAGTAATTTTTTCATCAGAAACGTCCTTGTTAATTTATATGTATTGATTAGACGCTGAAAGTGTTGTTTAGTTCCGAAAAAATCAAAAAGCACGCCATTTCGTTTGAAATGACGTGCCAATGCAAAAATTACTTTAACTTGATAGCCTCTTTAGCCTTTGCTGCGATGTTTGCTGCAGTAAGACCGTACATTTCAAGCAGCGGAGGAACCTTGCCGGAACGTCCGAACTGATCTTCAACACCGACACGGAGTACGGGAACGGGCTTTGCGCCTGCAACGCACTCACAAACAGCCGAACCAAGACCGCCGATGATATTATGCTCTTCAGCAGTAACAATAGCACCGGTGTCAGCCGCAGCCTTAAGAATAAGGTCAGCGTCGAGCGGCTTGATGGTGTGAATGTTGATTACACGAGCCTTAATGCCGTCAGCAGCAAGAAGCTCACGAGCAGCAAGTGCCTGCTCAACCATAAGACCTGTTGCAACGAGAGTTACGTCGCTGCCGTCAGCCATGGTAACGCCCTTACCGAGCTCGAACTTATAATCATCGCCAAACAGAGTCGGAACAGCGTAGCGTCCGAATCTCATGTAGCAAGGACCGTCATGCTTGATAGCCGCTTCAACCATAGCACGTGCTTCAACAGCATCAGCCGGCTGCATAACTACCATGCCGGGGATAGTACGCATTGTACCGAAATCCTCAAGGCACTGGTGAGTTGCACCGTCTTCACCAACGGAGATACCGCCGTGAGTTGCGCCGATTTTTACGTTAAGGTGAGGATAACCGATAGAATTGCGAACCTGCTCAAATGCTCTGCCTGCCGCAAACATTGCGAATGTGCTTGCGAACGGAATGAATCCGGTTGTGGCAAGACCTGCCGCAACAACCATCATATTTCCCTCTGCGATACCGCAATCAAAGAAGCGGTCCGGGAATGCTTTCTTAAATACGCCGGTCTTTGTTGCCGCTGCAAGGTCTGCGTCGAGAACTACCAGCTTATCGTATTTTGCGCCGAACTCTGCAAGAGCAGCGCCGTATGCTTCACGAGTAGCGATTTTATCTGCCATTTTAATCTACCTCCATTAGTTCAAGGATGCAATCACAGCATCAAGCTCTGCGACAGCCTGCTCATACTGTTCCTGCTTGGGCGCAGCACCGTGCCAGGACACGTTGTTTTCCATGTAAGAAACGCCCTTACCCTTGGTAGACTTTGCAATAACAGCGGTGGGCTTACCCTTGCAAGCCTTTGCTGCATTAACAGCTGCTTCAATCTCGTCGAGGTTGTGAGCATCGATGCTGATAACATTCCAGCCGAATGCTTCAAACTTGGACTCGAACGGAGCCGGGCTGATAACTTCATCGATAGAGCCGTCAATCTGAAGACCGTTCCAGTCGATAAAAGCACAGAGATTGTCGAGCTTATAGTGAGCCGCAAACATTGCAGCCTCCCAAACCTGACCTTCTTCAGACTCACCGTCGCCGAGAATTGTCCATACGCGGTTGTTATAGCCATTAAGCTTTGCGCCGAGAGCCATACCGCAAGCAGCGGAGATACCAAGACCGAGCGAACCGGTGGTCATATCAACGCCGGGGATATGCTTCATGTCGGGATGTCCCTGAAGAATGCTATCATGCTGACGGAATGTTTTAAGGTCTTCAACCGGGAAAAATCCGCGGTGTGCGAGGGTTGAATAAATACCGGGCGAAGCGTGTCCCTTCGAAAGAACGAAGCGGTCGCGGTCTGCCTTCTTAGGATCCTTCGGATCGATATTCATTTCCTCAAAATAAAGATAAGTAAGGATTTCCGCGATAGAAAGTGATCCACCCGGATGTCCGCTGGCTGCAGAATATACTGCATCAAGCGCACCGCGGCGAATCTGATATGCTATGCGCGAAAGCTCACGTTTGCGGGATTCAACCATTGTTAATTTTCCTCCTTGGAATTATATTTTACGCGATATGCGTGTATTGACATACCTAAATTATATTATACACCCATATTCCCCATTTGTCAATAGTAAGTTCCAACAAATAAAGGACTTTTTCAGGTTGACCAATAGGCTGTTTCGAAATCGCTGTCCGAAAGTATGGCAGATTTTATCGGACGGTATTCCCCATCAAGAAGTTCCATGTGAAACTCGACTTTTCTCGACGGAATTATACCTGAGTAGTCAGCATAAAACTGAACCGTAACGACATTTACGCCATCAACGATTTCCTCCGACAGAACCTCAAACTCATAAGAGCCTCCGCCTCGCCCAATTCGCCGATAACCGCCGTCAACCTCTGCGAGAGAATACTCTCCAAACCGAAGCGTATCACCGTCAACACCGAGATACTTTTCGGCATAAGCGCATATCTCATCAGCCGTTCGCGGCTCATTATCGCCCGCGAGTCTGTCGAGTCTGCCGACAATGAAATCCGTAAGCCCGAACTGTCGGCGATCTTCGCCCAAAACGGAATAAAAATCTCTGTCGCTTCCGAGATAGGATATATAGGATGTTGCGGCAAGATATTCGGTTGGTGAATTAATCTCCTCACGTTTTGAGAAGGTAATCCATAATCCTTCGTCAAAGACAAGCTCGTGCGTTCCCGGAGTTAAATAGTCGCTGTTGCTTTCTGCAACGTCAATCGTAAGTGTCGGAAGCATTCTCGATATGCTCGGGTCGAAGTAATAAGGGATATCCTCGACACCGATTTTATAATCGGTAATTACCATACCGCGAAAGCTATCGTAAACTCCTGCCGTAACACCCATACAACGTTCAAACTCGTCAATATCGCCCGAAAGAAGCGCATTGACAGCATCGTATACGCCATTCCACCATACGCTGTCATCATTTATAAGTGCTTCCCATTCCTCTGCAGTCGGCAGATCGAGCGTCGATTCAGGAATAATATCTATCTCCGGCAATGGGATGTCGATAACTTCTGTGTCTGTTTTACCGTCATCGGCTGTTCCGTTTTCCGCATATGAATTCGCCGGAGTCATATATCCGCACGATGAAAATGAAAGCGATAAAACAATTGCAATAATTAAAGACAATGCCCTCTTTTTCATGAAAAATACTCCTTTTTACCGATAAACCGTACCAAGCAAATTTCAGGGCGGTTGAAAATACGAACCATTCTCTTTTTCGA
>JAZQXA010000011.1:0-36573 GCA_045632605.1 Candidatus Flemingiibacterium sp.
TTGAACTGTCCCGCACCGTAAAGTCCCGATATATTCTTGAATTCGAGTGTTGCGTAAAGCTGTGTCGGGTCAACGCAGTCATATTCGATTGCATATGCGGTGCGCATCACCTCGGCATTTTCAAAGCCGGGCAGGGAATGGAGCATTTTCATCTGCACTTCTTCGGGAAGCGACGAAGAAAAGCCCTGAATATACATTTCTTTCGTGTCCGCGCCCATCGGCTCAACAAATAATTGATGACGTTCCTTGTCGGCAAAACGCATGACTTTATCCTCAATACTTGGGCAATACCGTGGACCGATGCCCTCAATCATTCCGGAATAAAGCGGTGAACGTGACATATTTTCACGTATTATTTCGTGCGTTTTTGCATTTGTATAGACGATATGGCAGGGTATCTGCTCACGTGAATTAAGCTCCTCGCGGTCGGAATCAACCGAAAATGGCTCGACAAAATCGTCGCCCGGCTGAATTTCCAGCTTTGTATAGTCAATCGAATCCCGATGGACTCTCGCAGGTGTTCCCGTTTTGAAACGCATCATCGCAATGCCCTCGCGCTCAAGATTTGCGGTGAGCTCGTTAGCCGGAAGCATTCCGTCCGGTCCGGATGAATATGACACCTCGCCGACGATGATTTTTCCGCGCAGATAAGTGCCTGAGCAGATTATCGCCGCCTTACAGTCCCAGCGTGCGCCAAGCTGTGTTACAACTGAGGAAATCCGCTTGCCGTCAGGCGTTTCTTCGCAGTGAATATCAGTAACCTCTGCCTGTATAAGACGCAGATTTTCAGTTTCCTCTATAGTTTTTTTCATGATGCGCTTATATTCGGCGCGGTCGGCTTGTATTCGTTTTGAATGCACAGCCGCACCCTTTCCGAGATTTAAAATCCGACTCTGCAGCATTACCTTATCTGCCGCTCTGCCCATCTCGCCGCCAAGTGCATCTATCTCATACACCAGATGCCCCTTGCCCGTGCCGCCAATTGACGGATTGCACGGCATATTTGCCACGGCATCAAGATTTATTGTAAACAGAACTGTGGAAAAACCAAGCCTCGCCGCCGCCAGTGCGGCTTCAACGCCGGCGTGTCCTGCACCGATTACACACACGTCTGCGTATCCTGCGTAGTATTCCGGAATTTTTGTCATTTTTTTATTATCCTTTCTGGATTTTTGCGTATGCGTGGTATCCAACCGTTCTCCGCATTACGCAATAGCTCTCCCAAAATACTTACCTTTTTCCGGTTGAGCCGAAGCCGCCGGTGCCGCGTGAGGTGTCATTAAGCTCGTCGGCGAGGATAAAATTCGCCTGGAGAACGGGCATGAACATGAGCTGAGCTATACGTTCGCCGGGGGCTATTGTATATGGGACGTCGGAAACATTAATGAGGGAAGCGCAGATTTCGCCGCGGTAATCGCTGTCGATAACTCCGATTCCGTTGGTTGTGGTTATTCCGTGCTTGACGGAAAGACCGCTTCGAGCCGCCAGAATTGCGACGACTCCGCTCGTTTCAGGGGCTATCGCAATACCGGTGGGTATCAGCGCTCGCTTTCCGGGCTCAATTGTAATATCGGTGTCGGCGGCAGAGCGAAGGTCAACAGCCGCAGAGCCATCGGTTGCATATTCGGGGAGCTGTACACCCTCGCGAAGCAGTTTTATTTTTACGTTGATTTGGTTCATTTTGAAATTCTCCTGATACCGCTTGGCGGTGTAATATTATCATCGCAGAGAAGGGATGATACCTCGTTTTTCTTTTCGGTTGTGAAGATGTAATGACCGCCGCGGATACGGTATTTAATAAGCTCGTCTTTACGGTCAGCCATGAAGATAGGTACGCTGTTATACATGATGTTGCGGTGATTATATGCGCGTACAAGGGGGAATTCGATGTTTTTGCGGTCGCCCAGATAAAGGACTTCGCGCTTTTCACATTCCTCGCAGGAATATAGGTCGCGAATTACGCATTTTTCAAGTGTCATAAGCGGTACTTTGCCGTAAATTATCGGCGTTACCGAGATATCGCGAAGCTGTGGAAGGGTTAGCTCCGGGGAGGCAATAAGGTCATCGAAGCCGAGGGAGTTAAGAACTTCTGCCGTCCAGCGGTTGAAAATATTAAGTCTGAAATCGCCGTGGAGCTGCATTCCTGCATCTTTGGCGAACGAAATATGTCCGAGGTTCGAAATGAGCGCATGGGTAATTCCCGAATTTTTTGCGAGGTTAAGCATATTTTTTATTTCGTCTGCTTCGGAATCGAAAATTACCGGAGGAATGATAATTCCGTTTACCCTGCCGCACATTTTTGGGGAGAATTTCTCAAGCGGAATATAAATAATATCAGTGTCACCGACGTTATCCGGGATGCTTTCGTATGAAAGAAAGCGTGCGGTTTTGGTCGCTTTTTGCGGCTGATAATTTGGAGTGTCAAGCTTTTTCGGCAGGGAAGACTCACGGCGAAGCAAGAGCTTTTCGGTAATTTCTTCCACCGCCTCGCGGCGCAGCGCATTCAGTGCCGAAAGCGGCAGAATCAAGCCGTCATCAAGGTGCAGACTACCGCTTCCCATGATAAACGGAGTATTGCCGAGCTTTTCCAGATTTTTGAGCACCGACTCATATGTCAGCGGACGGTTTATCGCCTTGTCTGGGATTTGTCCCTGCACAGTAACTTTGATATCATCAACACTTGCTTCAAGCGTGATAGGCTTTCTTTCTTCGATGCAGACACGCATATTGATAGGTCGGCGACGCTTTTTTATAAGCTCGGTAAAATTGATATTTTCCGTTGCCTTTGCGGTATTGGTTTTATCCGCATCGGTACGGATTCCGAGCATTTCACGTCCGGTTTTTCCTTTGAAATATCCGTCGGTGAAGCCGCTTCTCGAAAATAGAGCACGAAGCTCGTTTATCTCTTTTTCGGTGGCATTGCGTTTTTCATCGAGCAGTGTTCGGTAGATTTTCGTAACGCCGTAGACATAATCGGGGCTTTTCATTCTGCCCTCAATTTTAAGCGACGCCGCTCCAAGCGAAAGAATTTCAGTAATATGCTCGGCAAGGCAGATATCCTTTAGGCTGAGGGCATAACAGTCCTTAGCGCCGCTTTGACACTTTCTGTAAGGCAGTCGGCAAGGCTGTGCACATTCGCCGCGGTTACCGCTTCTGCCACCTATAAGCGAGCTTGCCAGACATCCGCCCGACTGTGAAACGCATATCGCTCCGTGGATGAACATTTCAGTTTCAATCGGTGATTCAAGACAGAGCTTTTTTAAGTTTTCAAGTGAAAGCTCACGTGCCGCAACCATTCGCGAAAATCCAAGTCCGGCAAGAGTTTTTGCCGCTTCAAGATTATGTCCGAGTGCCTGCGTTGAAGCGTGCAGCTCAAAATCGGGGAAATATTTATGAATCAGCTTTGCCGCACCGAGGTCAGCAACAATCAGCGCATCTGCGCCGAGCGTATATAACTGTTCCACATAGCGCAGAACGTCGTCCATCTCGCGGTCATGTATAAGCGTATTTAACGTGATATTCGTTTTTACGCCGTAAAGACGGCATTTATCAATAGCCTCACGAAGTGTATCACCCGTAAAATTTTTCGCATTCATGCGCGCATTGAAAAGCCCACCGCCAAAATATACGGCGTCAGCTCCGCCGGCTATTGCGGCATCAAGTGCTTCCGGCGACCCTGCCGGCGACAGTAATTCAGGCATTTGTGTGCTCCTTTCATGTGTTGGTGTGCGTAATGAGGGGAAAATAAGCATTTCCTATGCGATACTTCCTCTTGCCTCAAACACAGCGGCTTCAAACAATTCCATATCCTCGCAAAGATTTGCAAGACGGAAACGAAGCTCACCGTGCTGACGTATTTCGTCATCTATAGAGGCGAAGAAATCGCCGGGACCACGTTCGCCGAGGTCAAATTCGGCAATACGGAATCCGTCGAATGTGGATTTCATCACTTCGAGGCGGTCTTTGGCAGAGCTTCCGTTTTTAGTGTCGGAAACGAGGACGCAGTAAGATTTTGCGGCACCGCGACCGACTCTGCCGCGCAGCTGATGAAGCTGTGAAAGGCCGAAGCGTTCGGCATTTTCAACTATCATGAGGGTGGCATTCGGAACATTTACGCCAACTTCAATTACCGTTGTTGAAACGAGAACATCAATTTCACCGCCGGCGAAAGAACGCATGACGTCATCCTTTTCGGCAGGCTTCATTTTTCCGTGAACACAGCCGATTTTGAGGTCGGGGAGTGCCTCACGGAGGGTTTCTGCCCAGCTGACAGCCGCTTTGAGGGCTGCGGCAGGACGGATTATTTCGTTTATATCATATCCAAAATCGAACAGACGGATATCCTCTTGAGTAAGAGAACCGTCCTCTTTTTCTTCGACAGAGGGGCAGACGATGTAGGTTTGATGCCCCTCGGCTTTTTGTTTTCTTATAAAATTATTTAGACGTTCGCGGTAGCTCTCGCCCACGACAAAGGTTTCGACCTTTTGTCTGCCGGGCGGCATTTCATCGAGCTTTGACATATCGAGGTCACCGTAAAAGAAGAGTGCGAGCGTTCGGGGAATAGGCGTTGCGCTCATCGTTAACTGATGGCAGCTATCTCCGCCGCCTTTGGCAAGTAATGCTTCACGCTGACCCACACCGAAACGGTGCTGTTCATCACAGATTACGAGCCCTAAATTTGCGAAATTGACCTCATCTGTGATAAGCGCGTGTGTGCCGATGAGGAAGGAGAGCGAACCGTCGTTAAGGGATGTGAGCAGTTCCTTTCGGGCTTTACCCTTAACCGAACCGGTGAGCAGTCCGACTTTTATTCCAAGCTCGCCGAGCAGGACTGAAAGCTCACTGTAATGCTGTACCGCAAGAATTTCCGTCGGTGCCATGAGGGCACACTGACAGCCGTTTTTGATTGCAATATAAGCCGCCGCCGCCGCAACAACTGTCTTGCCGCTTCCGACATCGCCCGAAACAAGTCTGCGCATGGGTATGCCGGCTGCAAGGTCGGATGAAATTTCCGATATTGAGCGGATTTGTGCGCCCGTGAGCTTATACGGCAGTTTTTCCGTAAGGGGGGATATATCGCCGTCGGTAAATTTCGGTGCGGTGATTTCTCTTGGCTTTTTCTCGCTTGCACCGAGCGCAAAACGGTATAATTCCTCAAAAATAAGCCGCCGTTTAGCTGTTTCGAGCACCGTAAAATCAGGCGGCATATGTATGCCACGCAGTGCTTTCATTAGCGGGCATAGCCCATATTTTTCGCGGATTTCGTCAGACAGTATCTCAGGGATTTTTTCTTCTCCGAGCTGTGAAAGCGCTTCCGAAATCAGCTTTGCGAGTAATTTCTGTGATATACCTGATGTAAGCGGATATACTGCGACAAGCGGCGCAAGCGCTCTGCCCTCAATTATAGGTTCGACCACCGGGGAAGAGAGGATATTCTTTCGTCCCTCACGTGTAAGCTTGCCGTAAAAACGGTATTCGCCGCCTTTAACTATTGTATCCTTGATATACGGCTGGTTGAAAAACGCTATCTCACAGCTGTCCGATTCGTCAAATGCACGCAGCTTACTGATAATCATTCCGCGGTTTAGCTTTGCGTTCTGTACGTCGGTTGCCGCCGTTAAAACAAACGATGCTATCTCTCCGGTTGCCGCGTGTTCAAGCAGCTTTACGTTCCCACGAAACTCATATGCTCTCGGAAAATGATACAATAAATCGCCCACCGTTCGGATTCCGAGCCGCAAAAGTGCTTTTGCTCTGGTTTCTCCAACGCCGCGCATATATTGTATTTCCGTGTTGAATGTCAGCATCGTTTTATCCTTTCGTGAGAGATTTTATGAGAAGGGATACCGTATATAAAAATTAAAGTCCGCGGAAGCCTTTTCCGATAACCTCGCTTGAATTAAGTATCATCATAAAGGTTTTCGGGTATTCACGCTTCAGATATTTCTGCAAAAGAGCCGCCTGATGGCGGTTCATCGCTGTACTTATCATATATTTTCGAGCATGGGTGAACCCACCGACACCCTCGATGACGGTGCAGCTTCTTTTGAGCTCATCCGTAATAAAGTTTGTTATCTCCTCGGGGGTATCAGTTATTATCTGGAAGCATTTACTTGTATTAAAGCTCTCGATTACCGAGTCGATGAGTACGGTCTTTGAAATAAGTCCGAGCAGTGAAAAAAGTCCCGTTTCAGGTCCGAACAGAAATGCAAGTCCCGTAATTCCGATGTCGCTGATAAGAAGTGCGGTTCCTATATTCATGCGTGTATACTTCCGCAGAATCATTGCAATAATATCCGTGCCGCCGGTTGAACCGTCACAGCTGAAAAGTATCGCCGAGCCAACTGCCGGGAGGCCTATTGCGAATATAAGCTCGAGAAGCGGCTGGTCGGTGAGCGGTGCACTCATGGGGATAAGCCACTCAAAGAGCATCAGTACCACCGAAAGAGTCAGTGAACCGAGTATGGTTTTTGCTGTACATCCGCGTCCGAGGAAAACAATTCCGATAAGCAGCATGGCGATATTTATAACTGTTGCGACCGTACTTGCCGAGGAAAGTCCGAAATAATTACCGAGTACAACTGAAATACCGCTGACTCCGCCCGTTGAAAAATTGTTCGGGAACTTGAAAAAATATACGCCGAGCGCAACAAACAACGCGCCGACAAAGCAGAGAAGATATTCTTTGATTATTTTTTTCATTTCTTTTTCGCAGCGAAATATGTACCGATATGCTCGCCGTCGCTGATTTTATAGAGCACCTCAGGGTTTTTACCGTTTACGATAAGCATCGGGATTCCTGCTTCGGTGACAATCTGTGCCGCCTTGATTTTTGTTATCATACCGCCCGTACCGCGGTCGCTTCCGGCGCCGCCGGCATAGGAGATGACAGTGTCTGTTATTTCGTCAACGCGGTCAATCAGCTTTGCCTCGGGATTTTTTCTCGGGTCGCAGTCGTAAAGACCGTCGATGTCCGAAAGGTTTATCAGAATGTCCGCACCGCAAACAAGTGCGACATATGCCGACAGTGTGTCGTTACCGCCGAATTTAAGCTCCTCGGTCGATATCGGGTCATTTTCGTTTACAATCGGAACACATCCGAGCTTCAGAAGCTCACGGAAGGTATCCTCGGCATGACCGCGGCGGATATCATTGTCGATAATATCCTTTGTCATAAGAAGCTGACCGACTGTGTGACCGTAGGTTGCGAAGAATTTTTCGTAAACCTGCATCAGCTCTGCCTGACCGATTGCGGCAAGAGCCTGCTTTTCCTCTGTTGATTCGGGACGTCTGCCGAGTCCGAGTCTTGCGATTCCTGCAGCAACCGCACCCGAGCTTACAAGAATGACCTCATGTCCGTAATTTTTGAAATCGGAAAGAATTCTCACTAAAAGCTCCATTCGACGAAGGTCAAGTGCGCCGCTTGCGTGAGTTAATGTGTTCGAACCGATTTTGACGACGATTCGCGCCTTATTTTTAAGTATACTCATGATTATTGTATTTGTCCTTTCAGTTCGCTTTGAAACAGCTTACAAATTCATTAAGCTCTGCCGCATCGCTGTAAGTAAAGCAGATATTGGCAATTCGGTCGCCCACTTTTCTTATATACATAGATTGCTTGAGCGTCATTTCGCCGGCATTGACCGAATATTCAAACACCGTATATTTTGCACCTGCAAGCTTTGCGGTTTTTGTGTCGGCGAAAATTACATTACCAAGCTCGCTTTCACCTGCAAGCTGGCCGTCAATTTCCTCTCGGAGCGTTTCGAGATAGTCTTCGACAGTTGTTTCTTCATCTGTGTACTGTGCCATAACGAGAGCACTGCAGTTTGTTTCGGTGTGGGTTGCCAGCATATCGTAAACTGTGCCAACCTTTGAATAATCAATTTTCTCCTCACCGGTCGCCTCATCGGTGTAATAAGCACTTTCGGAGGGACTCATGAGATATTCAAGCTCAACCGCGTCTGCAAGCTCCATTTTGTCTGTGGGCTTGAACGAAAGACCGAGCCACTCACTGGTGTAAACATTTTCGCTGATAGTACCCGGCGTAAATAAAGAGCCTTCTTTGCTGGCGCCGCACGAAGCAAAACAGAGTGTGAGTGTCATAAAGAAAGCGAGTAAAAGGGAAAGTTTTTTCATGATAAAAGCTCCTTAAATTTTAAAAATCCAAAATGGTCGGCAAATTTTTTTCGGAAAAATTTTGCTAAAGGTCTTTGCAAAACCGTAATTATATATTATAATAATAGTATAGGTTTTTACCGATAATAATATTATACCTTGAATCGCGCTAAATTGCAAGAGTTCAGCGTAAATTTTAAGGTATAAGTGCAATATTTTAATGCAGGGAAGAATATTGTTGTCCCATAAAATCCACCTGCGAACGAAAGGAGATGAATCCATATGATACAACCGCTTGCGGATAAAGTAAGACCGATGAGCTTTGACGAGATGGTCGGGCAGGAGCATCTTGTCGGAGAAAAGGGAGTACTGCGCCGGATGGTGGATTCGGGGCATATTACGAATATGATATTTTTCGGCCCGCCGGGTACGGGAAAAACAACAGCGGCGAATATAATTGCCGAGCGTTCCGGAATGACACTTCGCCGGCTTAACGCAACAACGGCGAGTCTTGCCGACGTTAAGGAGGTTATCGAAGAAACGGGAACACTTCTTGGCGGCGACGGGATATTACTCTATCTTGACGAGATACAGTATTTTAATAAAAAACAGCAGCAATCGCTGCTTGAGTATATGGAGGACGGGCGGATTACGCTCATCGCTTCAACTACGGAAAATCCGTATTTTTATGTTTATAACGCAATAATCTCGCGCTCGGCGGTGTTTGAGTTCCGTCCGGTTTCGCAAGGGGAAATAAAACGCGCACTTGAGCGTACTCTTGCCACACTTAATACATCGGAAAATACGAGTGTTACCTGCTCGGATGAAGCATTTGATGCGCTTGCCGGAGCAGGAGCAGGGGATGTAAGGCGAAGCATCGGACTGCTTGAAAACGCCTTTTACCTTGCGGCAGCAGGCGACGGGAATCTCACAGTGGAGCTTATTCGCAGCTTCACTCCGAAGGTGCTTGGCAGCTTTGACCGAGCCGGGGACGTTCATTACGACTTGCTTTCCTGTCTGCAAAAATCAATCCGGGGTTCAGACCCGGATGCGGCGGTGTTTTACCTCGCAAAGCTGCTCGAGGGAGGCGACCTTGTTTCGGCTTGCAGACGGCTTCAGGTAATTGCGAGCGAGGATATCGGACTTGCTTATCCGATGGCGGCGGTTATAACCCGTGCCTGCGTTGAGAGCGCCAGAGAGCTTGGACTGCCCGAGGGACGGATTCCGCTTGTAAATGCGGCAGTAATGCTCGCAACTGCACCAAAATCGAACAGCGCATACACGGCGCTTGCGAAGGCGAATAATGATATTGCGTCAGGACGGGGACAGAATGTACCGACACATCTGCGCAGTCCGAATTTCGTTGGATATAAATATCCGCATGATTTTCCGAATCATTATACCGAACAGCAATATCTGCCGGATGAGCTTAAAAATGCGCACTACTATGAATACGGTGACAACAAGACCGAGCAGACGGCACGGGCGTATTGGGAAAATATAAAGAAGAAATAGCAATTTACATAGGAGAAACGAGAATGAGCACATTTAAAATTTTAGCCATCGGTGACGTTGTAGGTCCGGAAACGGTTAAATATATAAACGAAAATTTATGGAATTTCCGCAAAGAGCACAGCATTAATATGGTTGTTTGCAATGCGGAAAATGCGGCACTCGGAAACGGACTTGACATTGAAAGCGCAGACACACTGCTTTCGTCGGGATGCGACGTTCTGACCGGTGGAAACCACATATTCAGACGGCGTGAGATACGGCGTTATCTCGAAATGAGCCGAACCGTAGTACGTCCGGCAAACTATCCTTACGGAACAGCCGGAAACGGTTACACATTCGCAAACATTGACGGCTACCGTATTATGGTCATAAATATGCTCGGAACGATATATCTCGATTCGCTCAACTGTCCCTTTGCGACGGCTGACCGGATACTCGACCGTGAAGCAGGACGCTTTGATTTTGCGGTGCTCGACTTCCACGCAGAAGCAACAAGCGAAAAAATTGCGCTCGGGCGTTATCTCGACGGACGTGTTAACGTAATATTCGGCACGCATACTCACGTTCCGACCGCGGATGCAATGATTCTGCCAAACGGAAGCGGATATGTAACTGACCTCGGAATGTCAGGCCCGCCTGACGGCGTGCTTGGCGTGCGTGCGGACATTATCATCGAAAAGATGCGCACAAAGATGCCGGTCAAGTTTGAGCTTGCCGAGGGTGCTCCCGAGGTGAATGGGGTTGTGTTCGAGCTTGACACGGAAACAAAAAAGGTTGTCAAGGTGGAGCGTGTGAAGTTCTGATTATTAATAGATATGAAAATGGCGTGCCGTCTGGCACGCCATTTTTGTGTATCAGTGTTTGATTATTCAGCGCTGTCGCCGATTTCAGGGAAATCTTCTGCGATAATTTCAACAGTACACTCACCGTCACCGGAGTCTACAATCTCGGAGCGGTAGAGCAGTGCTCTTGCTGTTTTTGCAGGGTCGTGGGTGTACTTGTAACGGCTGTAGTTGTCGAGCTTATATACATATTTCTCAAGCTCTTCATCCCAGTATCCGTCTTCTTCGACTTCAATCCACTCTGCACCGTCATCGTAGTTGGTGTAGTCGTCGCCGAGCTGTGCATAGATTGTACCCGCGCCGGTGATCTTGCCGGAGTTGATAAACTTTGTTCCGGTTGTGTAAACCTCACAGTCAGCACCGATGGAAATTGTTCCGAAGTTATAGTTTGCGAAGCCGTTATTCATTATTTCGGCATAACCGCCGCCCTTTATTTCGATTGTTCCTCTGTTGGTAAGCGGACCGTAGATTTCGAGCAAGAGTCCACTCCAGTATTCGTTGCTGTTATTTGCAGTAAGCGAGCCAGTGGCATCAATGTTTACTGTTCCGTGAAGCTCAAGATAGCCGCCGTTTCTGCTTCTGTTAAAGTTAACACTGCCGCCGATGTTGATTTCATCGTTGTAGATGTAAGCGTAACTTGTTGAATTGAATGTGCCGTTAAGATTCAGGGTGTCGAAATTCTGAATACGGAGATTGCCGGAATTATTGACTACAGAGCCCTTTTCAAAGGTGCAGATTCCGTTTTCTTCTTCGGAATAGTAGTCATAGTAGTAAATACCGAAAAATGTATCTTCAGGCAGTGTCAGGCTTGAGCCGGACTTGAATGTAAGGCCGTTTGCGCGAAGCGACGGTACCCAGCGGCTTCCGTGGCTGCTGTCGTCTGCACGTGCAGACGTGATAACTCCGCCGTTTTCAACAATAACATAGCCTTTTCTTATCTGCATATAGCTTGAGGTTTCATATCCGCTGTGGTCTGTGAAGGTGAGTACGCCGCCATTTGCAACGGTGAAGCTCGGAGTTCTGGCCAGATAAAGATTTACATTTGCAGGAAGTGTGAGTGCGCTTGAGAGCGTGATTGCCGCTTCATCGTAGCAGGTGATATAATACTGCTTTTTATCAATGGAGATGGTGCTCAGCGCTTCAAGAACCTCTGCCCATGTGTCACATTCGATTTCAACTACTCTGTTCTCATAGTCGTCGTCTTCATAGTCATCGTCGTAGATGTCCTCTGCATGATCCCACCACATGTTGATGCGCTGAACGGTGTCACCGAGCGATATAATTGCCTCAGCACCGTCGTCATTCATAACAGCTACGTCAAAAGGATATGTAACGATAAGCTTTCCGTCCTTTATTTCGCAGGTTCCGTTCCACTCATCAGTCCAGGTCCATGTGTCGGTATCTTTGTTGTAGGTGCTGTATTCGCCTTTTGCTTCGATTGTATCATTTTCGCTGTAGGCTTCGCCCTCAAAGGGTGTGAATACGAGCTTTATTGTGTCATATGCACTGAAATTCTGGTCAACTCTGTAGCCGTCGAAGGAAACATAGTTGTTCAGACGGTAGCCGGTGTCAAAGCGTCCGATTAAGTTGTTGTTGATATAACCAACGTATGTCTTTGTTTCATCGTCGCTGTCGATGAAGTATGCCTCAAATGTACCGATTCCGCGGTCTACGTCTGCGGTGTAAACCTTAGATGTGGCGGTGTCGGAGCCGTTTGAGATTCTCACCTTGAGCTCTTCAATGCTGATTACCTCGCCGTCGGCGTCAATCCACTTATAGTAGTGGGTGTAGGTGGAAGCGATGAGAAGACCGTCTTTGTCGGTTACGTCAAAGGTGAAGCCTAACTGGGTATCAGACGTAATGTCAGTATATTCGGTAATTTCCGCAGCGGCGTTCGGATTTTCCGCTACTGCGTACTTAACTGCACCATTGGGTGCTGTTACAGTAACAGTTGCTTTGAGATTTGCGGGAAGACCGAGTGCTTCGTCGGAATCGAAGCCGATGTAGCCGTTGTCAATTTCAGTGTTAAGGTCGTCCGATTCCTCGCTGAGAGAAAGGCTGAAATTGTCAGTCGACATCTTTTCGCCCTTGAGCCAGAGTGCATGAACCTCAAGATTTGTTATGATAGGAGTACGGGTCATATCATAGTTCCAGCCGCAGAAAATGTAGCCTTCACGTGAGGGAGTCGGAATCTGGAGAGTGGGAGTGAGGTCGCCGAACTTAACGATAACCTCGCCGATGTAGTTGTCGTTGCAAGCATCGGCATCCTCTTCGAAGTTGTAGAATCTTACTGTTCTCGGGGGAACATTACCGATCCAGATTGTGCTCAGACCGTTAAGCTCAAAGCGGATATACTGGACACCGTCGATTGTAACGAGTTCTCCGGCAACGCTTTCTTCAATGCCGTCCTTGTTGGTGTGGTTTGCGGTGAACGAATAGAGCGAGAGGTCTGTGCCCTCTTCAAGGCCGAGCTGTGCCGCAGAAAGTGTGACGGTTACAGCGCCTACGGGGTGAACGACTTTTTCGTCAACAGAGAGGTCAACATTTACGGCTGTAACAGTTAAGTCGGCGATGTCTTCCGCATTAACATCTGCGTTGTCAGTCATGATTTTGTTGGCAACGATTTCGATGTTGTCTTCGATTTCTTCATCGCTTGCCTGGGCTTCTTCAATTGTAAGGGTGAGAGCCGCATCATCAGCAAGATCGACTTCCTGTCCGTCATTGTCGAGGAATTTGTCCACACTTGTAAGAACAACCGGTGCATTGCCTGCCTCGGCATTCTTAATATCGTTAAGGTTTACCTCGACTGCGCTTGCAACTGTACATTCATCAGAAGCAGAACCGGTGAACGAACCGTTTCCGGTGATTTCGGCTTTGATGGTTTTGCCAAGGTCGAGAGATGTTACGGTGTATGTATTTTCGTGGTTAAGAATTTCCACGCCGCCGATTGTCCATGTGATAAGACCGGTTGCCTCGGCAGGCTCAACGGTAAATGTGATTACGTCGCCAACATTTACAGTTTCAGCGGCAACGCCGTTTACTGTAAGGATCGCGCCCATGATCTCAACGGCGGTATTCTCAGCAGCGGTGGTTTCTTCCATGCCGAGCTGTGCGCCAACGAGCGAAAGAATAAGCTCTTTTAATGCTTCTTCATCTTCCTCGGGAGCAGTGGTTTCCTCTTCGGGAACGGTGGTGTCTTCAGCTTCGGGAGCAGTTGTTTCAGCTTCAGGAGCTGTGGTTTCCTCGGGTACGGTTGTTTCCTCGGGGGCGGTTGTGTCGTCTGCCGCTTCTTCGCCGAGAGTTACCTCGCGGCGGAGCTCGGTGTCGGACATACGAGCAGTGATTGCCGCAATTTCGCTTCTCTTGATTTCGGAATCGGGAGCGAATGTGCCTGCTTCGTCGTTACCAACCATGATGCCTGCACGGTAGAGTGCATATACAGCATCAGCATATGCTGCGTCAGCGGCAACGTCCGGGATTGCACCGTCTGCGACTGCATTTACAGCTTCAAGTGCTTCTGAGGGGAGCGCATTTGCCATAATAAGCGCAAATTCGCTTCTCTTTGCCGGAGCATCGTAATTTTCGATGTCAAAAGTGAGGATGCCGTTTTCTTTTGCGTATGCAACATAGCTGTCATACCATACTTCACCTACCTCAAACTCGTCAGAGCCGGTTGTATAAATGGCGTTAAGACGAGCCGCGATGGTGATGGCTTCCGCAAGAGTTACGGAACTGTCGGGAGCGAATGTGCCTTCGCCCTTGCCGCGCATCAGACCGAGCTCATAAACAGCCTTGACGTCGCCGTAAAACCATTTGTCATCGGTGATGTCGGTGAAGGTTTCGGATTCGAATGTGTTCTGCACTGCAAAATTGTCGAATCCCGTTGTGTCATCTGCCATGGTATACATCGGGAGCAAACCGATGCACATAATCATAGCAACGACCATGCTTAAAATGCGCTTGGATCTTGTCATGAGAATATACCTTCTTTTAAAAAATTGTATTTCCATATAACTATGGACATAATACTACAATTACCATTATATCACCCTAAGGAAAATTTTGCAAGCGTAACAATAAAGTTTCATTATAATATATAATTTTTGCTGTGTTTTGTGAAAGAAGTTGTTAAAGAATCTGTCGAATCTGTTAAAAACTGCTGTTCGACTGAATAAAACTCGCATGGAATATCAAAAAAATCTGTCAAAATAGCTCAAACATTGTAAAAAATAACACTTTTACACTGATAAAAAATGTGGTATAATAAAAGCTATGAAAAATACAAAAAGGAGAAATCAAGTTGATCCGTAACGATTTAAGAAATATAGCAATTATCGCTCACGTTGACCACGGCAAGACCACTCTTGTCGATGAAATGCTGAAGCAAGGCGGTATTTTCCGTGAAAATCAGGCGACCGAGGACAGAGTAATGGACTCCGGTGCAATCGAAAAGGAGCGTGGTATCACAATCCTTGCAAAAAACACCGCCGCTCATTATAAAGACGTTAAAATTAACATTATCGACACCCCCGGCCACGCGGATTTCGGCGGTGAGGTTGAGCGTATACTCAAGATGGTAAACGGCGTACTTCTGCTTGTTGACGCCGCAGAGGGCCCCATGCCGCAGACACGTTTTGTGCTTCAGCGTGCACTCGAACTTAAACATAAGGTAATCGTGGTTGTCAACAAGGTTGACCGTCCCGACGCAAGAATCAACGAGGTTATCGACGAGGTGCTCGAGCTGCTTATTGACCTCGATGCTACAGACGAACAGCTTGATTCTCCGATGATTTTTGCCTGCGGACGCGATGGTACCGCATCAATTTCGCCCGAAGAACGCGGCGAGGATTTGAAGTGCCTTTTCGACACAATTCTTGAGTATATTCCTGCTCCCGAGGGTGAAGTGGACGAGCCTTTGCAGATGCTCGTTTCGTCGATTGACTATAACGAATATGTCGGCAGAATCGGTATCGGACGTATCGAGCGCGGACAGGTTAAGGTCGGTCAGGAGGTTGCAATCACAAACTTCCACAGCGATGCCGCACCCAAGCGTACAAGAATTGTATCGCTCTATCAGATTGACGGCTTACAGAGAATCCCCGTTGAAAGCGCAAAAATGGGCGATATCGTTTGCTTCTCCGGTGCGGGCGATGTTACAATCGGTGATACCGTTTGCGCAACTGACTGCATCGAACCGCTTGAATTTGTCAAGGTAAGCGAGCCGACGCTTGAAATGACCTTCTCGGTAAACGACAGCCCGTTTGCCGGACGTGAGGGCAAATTTGTCACCTCCCGTCAGCTCCGTGAACGTCTTTATAAGGAGCTTCTGCGTGACGTTTCGCTCCGTGTTTCCGACGGTGAAACAACCGACAGCTTCAAGGTTGCAGGCCGCGGAGAGATGCATCTTTCGATACTTATCGAAAATATGCGCCGCGAGGGATATGAGCTTACCTGCTCGATGCCCCGTGTACTCTATAAGGAAATTGACGGGCAGCTCTGCGAGCCGATGGAGCGTGTAACAATTGACGTTCCCGAGGGAAGCGAGGGCACTGTCATTATGAAGCTCGGCGCACGTAAGGGTGACCTGCTTGAAATGAATCTTCACGGCAGTCGTATGAGAATTGAATATCTCATTCCGGCGCGCTGTCTGTTCGGTTACAGAAGCGAATTTATGACCGATACACGCGGAGAGGGAATTATTAACTCGATATTCGCCGGTTATGAGCCTTACCGCGGAGATATAACGCTTCGCTATACCGGGTCTCTTGTTGCGAGTGAAGCCGGCGAAACCACATCTTACGGCCTCTATCAGACTCAGGACAGAGGACAGATGTTTGTCGGCGTACAGACACCCGTATATGAGGGAATGATAGTCGGTGAATCGCCGAAGATAGGCGATATTGCGCTTAATCCCTGCAAAAAGAAGCATCTTACAGCAGTACGTTCGACCGGTGCTGATGAAGCATTGATTCTTACGCCTCACAAGCAGATGAGCCTTGAAGAAGCGATTGAGTTCCTCGCCGAGGACGAGCTTATGGAGGTTACACCGAAGTCCATTCGACTCCGCAAGTCGATACTCGATACATCGCTCCGCCTCAAAGCTCAGGCGAAGCTTAAGAAATAAAAGTAAAGCGACAGCGCTGCAATAATATAATTCCCCTTAAAGTATTCATGAAAGCTTTTCGTTTTTTGAGCGTATACTTTAAGGGGATTATAGTAAATTGAGGCGGCTTAAAACCTCGTTTATGAATTTTTTCGAAAAAATTCCCATCCCCCGTTGACATCACGCATTTTGCATGATATAATATAATAAATAGCGTAAAATCATTCTTTAAGGAGTACATAAATTATGAAACGTATTACTACTTTAAATACCAAGAGCCTCTGCGCTGAAAACGGCGGCTGCGGCGAATGCCAGACATCCTGCCAGTCCGCTTGCAAAACAAGCTGCGGCATCGCAAACCAGAAATGCGAAAGCAAGGTTTCGAGAATTAAGACTCTCGTAACCAAGAGCCTCTGTGCTGAAAACGGCGGCTGCGGCGAATGCCAGACATCCTGCCAGTCCGCTTGCAAGACCAGCTGCGGTATCGCAAATCAGTCCTGCGAGAAGTAATCACGCAAAACTAATGCCGCCGGTTGGCGGCATTTTTTATAATGCAAGGAGATTAGCGTGAAAAATAATTTTTCACGCCACGATTTTTTGTCTTTGCCGGTTCCGCTGCCAATTTCGCACGCAAAACCGACAAAAATATCGACTGTAAGGAAGTCTTTGCTCTGCAAAGACAGGGTGATTTTTATGATACATTGCTATAAACTCGGCGGCCTTAATATCGTGCTTGATATAAATTCCGGCTCGGTGCATATCGTTGATGAGGTCGCTTATGATATAATCGAAAAATATGAGAGCACAAACAGAGCTGAACTCAGAGCGGAAATTATCAAAAAGCATAATATTTCAGAGTCGGATTTTGACGGATGCTGCGAAGATATTGAGGAGCTCCGTGCTGCCGGACAGCTTTTCGCCGAGGATAATTTTGAATCTCTCGCCGGCAAACTTAAGGAAACCTCGAAGGGCATTGTAAAGGCACTCTGCCTGCATATTGCCCATAGCTGTAATCTCAACTGCTCATATTGCTTTGCAAGTCAGGGTAATTACCACGGTGAGCGTGCTGTAATGAGCTATGAGGTTGGAAAACAGGCGCTTGACTTCCTTGTTGCAAATTCGGGAACACGCCATAATCTTGAGGTCGATTTCTTCGGCGGAGAGCCGCTCATGAATTTCGACGTCGTAAAACAGCTTGTTGCATATGCCCGTTCAATCGAAAAGGATGCCGGAAAGAATTTCCGTTTTACTCTGACGACAAACGGCCTGCTTATTGACGACGATGTTATCGATTTTGCGAACCGTGAATGCTCAAATGTTGTACTGTCGCTTGACGGTCGAAAAGAGGTTCACGACCGGTTCCGTGTTGACTACGCCGGAAACGGAAGCTGGGAGAGAATTGTTCCCAAGTTCCAGAAGTTAGTTGAAGCACGCGGCGGTAAAAATTACTATATGCGCGGTACGTTTACTCATGCAAATCCTGACTTTTTAGAGGATATAAAGACTATGCTCGACCTCGGATTCGATGAGCTTTCGATGGAGCCGGTTGTCTGCGCAGAGGATGATCCGTCCGCATTGACGGCGGAAGATCTCCCGATTGTGCTCGAACAGTATGAAAAGCTTGCCGAGCTTATGCTTGAACGCCGTAAAGCAGGAAAACCGTTCACGTTCTATCATTACATGATTGATTTAAAGGGCGGACCGTGCATTTACAAGAGAATTTCCGGCTGCGGCTCGGGAACTGAATATATGGCAGTAACCCCGTGGGGCGATCTTTATCCCTGTCATCAGTTTGTCGGCGAGGAAAAGTTCAAGCTCGGAGATGTTTGGAACGGTGTCACAAATACAGCTTGTCAGAACGACTTTGCCGCTTGCAATGTTTATTCCCGTCCCGAATGCCGCGACTGCTGGGCAAAGCTTTATTGCTCGGGCGGATGTGCGGCGAACGCATATCACGCAACCGGCTCGGTGAACGGCGTTTACAAGTACGGCTGTGAGCTTTTCAAAAAGAGAATGGAATGTGCAATCATGGTCGAAGCGACAAAGGCGCTTGAGGAATAATGAATACACCGATTTGTGACTTCGTTGAGAGTTACATAAAAAGCGGCGCATCAAGACTCCATATGCCGGGACATAAGGGCAGTTCGATATTAGGTATTGAAAAATACGACATTACCGAAATTGACGGTGCGGACGTGTTATATGCCTCAAACGGGATAATCCGTGAGAGCGAAAAAAATGCCGAAGCCCTTTTCGGTACGGCGCGGACAGTATATTCAGCCGAAGGATCGTCGCTGTCAATTCGGGCAATGCTGTATCTTGCCGTGCTCCATGCAAAAGAATCGGGAAAACGTCCGATAATCGCGGCAGGACGTAACGCACATAAGGTTTTCGTTAATACGGCGGCTCTGCTTGACTTTGAGATTGAGTGGATTTATCCGGAAAACGGCGGCGTGATTTCGTGTGAAATAAATGCAAAGTCACTCGAAGCGGCATTAGAAAAAATGTCTGAACTGCCGAGCGCACTTTATGTAACTTCGCCGGATTATCTCGGGAATATAATCGACATACGGTCAATTGCCGATGTTTGCCGCCGGTATGGGATTTTGCTTTTGGTTGACAATGCACACGGGGCATATCTGAATTTTCTGCCTGAATCAATGCACCCAATATCGCTCGGTGCTGATATGACTGCCGATTCGGCGCACAAAACCTTGTCTGTACTGACGGGCGGAGCATATCTGCACATATCAAAATCTGCGCCGGAAATGCTTGCGCGATGTGCGGAATATGCAATGTCACTGTTTGCATCAACGAGTCCGTCATATCTTATTTTACAGTCGCTTGACTTTGCAAACAAGTATATTGAAAACGGATATAAAGAGAAGCTCGGTGCACTCATAAATCAGCTCGACCGCGCAAAAAAACGGCTCAAAGCCGTTGGTTACAATATAATCGGAAACGAACCGATGAAGCTGACTCTTGCGCCGAAATCTTACGGTTATACCGGCAGTGAGCTTGCACAAATCCTTGCCGAAAGCAACATAATCTGTGAGTTTTCCGACAGCGATTACGTGGTACTGATGCCGACGCCGGAAACAACAGATACTGTACTTGCCGGCATAGAGCAAGCGCTAATCGCCATTCCCAAAAAAGAAAAAATTACCGCGACGCCGCCGTGTGTCGGCATTCCTCGCAGGGTAATGACTCCCCGTGAAGCGGTGTTTTCGCCGACTGAAACTGTAAAAATAGAAGCGGCACTTGGATGTATCCTTGCAAGTGCTGAAATCTCATGTCCCCCTGCAATTCCCATTGCAATCTGCGGCGAGATTATTGACAGTGATGTCATTGCCGCACTTCGGTATTATGGGATTGAAGAATGCTCGGTTGTTCGAGGAAGGGAATAAAGGCCGTCTTTTTGATGACACATCGAAGATGTCTTGAAGCTCACCGCTGTTTGCATAATACACTAAAACGGAGAAAAACATGAAAAACCGCACACTTTCAACTGTTCTTTTTGTCGTAATTCTGATAGCCGCTGTCTTTATTTCTTTTTTTGCAGAAACCACCGGTATCACATTCGGCTATTTCATCGATACAAACGGCGGTGCCATGCTTATAACAAAGGACGGTACGCCAATATCCCTGAAATCCTCAAAGAATGAGGACTTTTACGCTGTCGCCGGAATCGAAAAAGGAGAAAAAATCCTTGTCATTCACGACGGCGTAAACGAAACCTATCCGGCAAGCACCGGCGTTAAGTTCATAATCCGTCTTGGCGGCGCATCGCCGGACAATATTCCGCAAACGGCTATAATCTCGCTGACCGGACTCGGTTGGCTCGACCCCGAAGAATAATATCGCTTAATTCGAATGGGATTGAGGTGCTCGGTGGTAAGGAAACAGCAGGTGAAGTTGGCGGTGGGATTATAAAGAACTGCGTGAGTGCGGTAAATAAAAATCCCGGTTAAACTTCGGCGAATAAAATGTAAACTTTTGCGAATAGGTATTGAAAAGCCTGCGTGAAGCCGTTACAATATTACTGTAACAAATTTCATGCAGGCTTTATTCTGCTGTAATATAGGTGATTTTATGAAAACATTCTTAAAGGAACAGTCGTATAACATGGTGAAGCTGTTTCTTAATCAGATAGCACTGACTGTTTTTGGAACGGTGCTCACGCTGTCAACTTCAAAAAATAATTCGCTTTTGCTTGCTGCGAGTATATTTTCCATTATATTTTTCCTTGCTCTTAACTATACCTCATGCTGGGATATCGGTGCAAAGGATAAAATTCGTGTTGATTCAGGACGTGCAAAAGCCATGCCGTCAAAGGGCTTCTTAATTGTACTCGGCGCAAATATTCCGAACCTCATTCTTGCAATACTTAACTTGCTGGGAATCATTATAAACACCGAGGGAAGTCAGGGTATGAGCGTTTTCTGCAATATGCTCCTGCGTCTTCTAAACGGTATGTATCTCGGTGCGGTTTCGCTTCTCGAAAAAGCGGTTGCAGCAAACGGTATTTCGATTGGTTCATGGATTTTCTTTGTCACAATAATCCCTACACTGTTCGTTGGTTGGCTCGCGTACTATCTCGGTTCGAAAAATATCCGCATTTTCGGATTCCTTAAACCCACTTCCACCGGCGGCAATAATAAATAATAATAGTATATTCGATTCCCCCATCCGGGCGCGTGATATCGCGCAGGATAGGGGGATTTCGTTTTGAAGGAATGTTAGTTTGAGAGCATCGGCGCAAAAAAATACCACTCACGGAAAAATGAGTGGTATTTTTTGTTATCTTCTTCGTTTGCCGCGGTTGACGGTGACATAAACGAGTACACCGACATAGCCGACGAATGCGAGGACGGCAAATGTGGCGATGACTTTAAACGGACGGGTGTGAGTTACACTTGCAATGAGGTCGAGTACGTAGAGGATATTGTCGCGGTTTACGCTGTTTCGTGTAACGAGGTCGTAAGTTCCGAAGTCAATGCCGTTGTAGGAGATGGTGATTCTACCGCCGACTTCGCCCTCACTTACGGGAGCTGTGAAATAGTCTTTGGTTAAGGTCCATTCAAGGGCGATATCTTCATCGACATTTGTTCCGGTTGGAAGAAAGAGCTCGACGTTCTGCGCCGGAAAAAGCGTTACGTAATCGGTTTTTCCCGAGAGTTTTACGGGGATTTCGCAAATCATGTCTGAGGTTGTGAGTACCTTTTTGTATTCGTAGGCATAAAGCGCCCATTTTATGAGCTTTGCCGCCTCGGTGTATGAATAAATA
The DNA here is from genome assembly GCA_045632605.1 of Candidatus Flemingiibacterium sp. Classification (GTDB taxonomy): domain Bacteria; phylum Bacillota; class Clostridia; order Oscillospirales; family CAG-272; genus Flemingiibacterium. The sequence continues at coordinate 21,866 of JAZQXA010000011.1, forward strand.
TACTTTTCGTCACGGGTTGCACCCATTGTTACGATGACGTATGTAAGTCCGTCGCGTGTTGCCGTGGTTGCAAGACAGTAGCCGCCCTCGGCGGTGTAGCCTGCGTTAAGTCCACGCGGAACATCCCAGATGTAAATAAACTCCATCGCGGTGGAAAAATAATGGTTTTTGTTATAAAGGGTGCGCTGACCTGCCTTGTTCGTTTCGGCAAAACGGTAAACTTCAACCGATGACATATCGGTTATCGGCGAGGTTTTAAACGCATATGAAGCAACAATTGCAGTATCACGTGCGGTCGTTACCATTTCCGGATCGTGGAGTCCGGTAACATTTGTATAATGAGTGCTGTGAGCACCGATCTCCTCGGCTTTTTGATTCATGAGTGCAACGAAATCTTCAATGCTGCCGGCTAATGTGAACGCAAGAACATTTGCGGCATCGTTTGCGTTACCGCAGAGGAGCGCATAAAGTAAATCACGTGCAGTCATCACCTCACCGCGTCTCAGTGCAATATTATTTCCGCGCACCCCGACAAGTGCTCCGCCGGGCACGGTGATTTCACGTTCAAAATTGCCGTCAAGCAGGTCGATTGCAACGATGGCAGTCATTAATTTCACCGTTGATGCCGGATAAATCACCTTGTCCGCGTTTTTGTCGTATATATACCGGTCATTGTCGATATTGTAAACCACAGCCGCATCCACATTGGTCAGTGTCGGTGGCTCAAGAATAACCTCCGGCTCTTCCATATCCGCAATTTTGGGCGGCGAGGTTGTTTCCTCTGCCTCGGCGGTTTCTTCCGCCGCCGTTGTTTCATCTGCTATGATGGGCAGTGTCAGCGGCAAAATGCAGAGGAGCATGAGAAAAATACTTATTATACGTTTTTTCATAGCATTCCTTTTTTGCTGAAATAATTATTTGTTTCGACTATATCGAGCTGAATCTGCGCACGAAGCTCGTCCACTGAGGGGAATTTCTGCTCGGGGCGCAGACGCTTGTAAAACGAAACCCTTACATTTTCGCCGTAAAGACAACCGTTATAGCCGATAATATGTGTTTCGCAATTTGCGCGGTCAACCCCGGATTCGACAGTTGGACGTAAGCCGACATTCGCGGCGCCGGGATATACTCCGTCCGGAGTTTCGACTGTGCAGGCATATATACCTCTTGCCGGAATTATATGCCCTTCGGGGAAGTTTTGGTTTATAGTGGGTATTCCTATAGTGCGGCCGAGCCGCTTGCCCTCGACAACCTGAAGCGTAACCGAAAACGCTCTGCCAAGCATCTCTGACGCCGCTTCCATGTCACCGGATTCAATGAGCGTACGTACGGCGCTGGAGCTGACAAGTCTGCCGTTTGCATATACGGGATCAACGATAATACATTCCCGTTCCGCCATAAGCCGGCGAAGCATTTGAGCATTTCCCGTACCGCCTTTGCCAAAGCGGAAATTAAAGCCGCATACCGCTGCTTCCGTCTTGCATTTATCGAGTAAAACATCTGCAACAAACTCTTCGGGGGACAGATTGCGTACACTTTCAAAATCAGCTAAAATTGCATAATCAACCCCAAGCCCTGCAATGTGTGAGAGCTTTTCTGCGGTTGATGTCAGCGCGAGTGTGCCGGGTTTATTCGGGAGCACCGATTCGGAATCTGCGAACGTCCATACAGCGGATTTTATACCGTGCTCATTTGCATATCCGACAGCCCGGCGAATGAGCTCGGCGTGACCGATATGAACACCGTCAAAATTGCCGAGCGCTACAGAGAGAGGAGAGCTGATGCCCTCCTCTCGTTTCATTGTGTGAAGATCAATAACGTCCATAAGAGATCACAGACCGAGGTAATTTCTTACCAATGTGTTGAGCAGCTCGTCGCGGTCGATGCGGCGAATAAGACTGCGAGCGTTCTTATAGTTTGTAATATAAGTGGGATCCTCCGAAAGAATATAGCCGACAAGCTGATTTATCGGGTTATAGCCTTTTTCACGAAGAGCCTCATATATAGTGATGAGAGTACGTCTTGTTTCGTCCTCTTTTTCCTCGGGGACGGTAAAAGTTATGGTTTGACTTCTGTCGGGCATAACCTGAGACTCCCTATCAGCAGTTTGCATCGGCATGGGTATCATTCCTTTCCTTGGATAAACGGTATTACCGTGTGATGCCAATAAATCATTGTATATATATGATACACCATTTCAAAAAAATATTCAAGAGTTTTTTTACTTTTGTAAGATAAATGTAATAATTCTTATTTGCCCTATGCAAAATCTTTTCAAAAACCCATTTGACTAACTTGAAAAAATATGCTATACTATATGTATCAAACATCAAAAAAGGACACAAACATGAACTTTTTACCGATAAACCGCGCCGAAATGGATGAATTGGGCTGGGACAGACCCGATTTTGTATATGTAACGGGTGACGCATATGTTGACCACCCGAGCTTTGGCGTTGCGATAATTTCAAGAGTGCTTGAGGCTGAGGGATTCCGTGTGGCTATTCTTTCACAGCCTGACTATAAATCTTGCGATGCTTTTCGTGAGTACGGCCGTCCAAGGCTCGGATTCCTTGTCACAGCCGGAAATATCGACTCTATGGTTGCGCACTATACCGCTTCAAAAAAGCGTCGCTCATATGACTATTATTCCCCGGGCGGAAAAATGGGACTGCGCCCTGACCGCGCTTGTATAGTGTACTGCAACCGAATCCGCGAGGCTTACGGCGATGTGCCGATAATCCTCGGCGGACTTGAAGCATCATTGCGTCGGCTTGCCCATTACGACTATTGGGATAACAAGGTTCGTCGCTCGGTGCTTATCGACTCCCGTGCCGATATACTGACTTACGGTATGGGCGAGAATATTCTCCGCCGCATCGCCGCATTGCTTGATAAAGGTGTCCCGATTAAAAAAATCCGTGATGTCAGAGGAACGGTCTATGCCGCCGCCAAAGGCGATACCGTACATTTCGAAATCGCCGACAGCTGGGACTATGACGAAATTAAAACCGATAAACGCCGTTATGCCGAAGCGTTCGGAGTTCAGTACCGCAATACTGATTCAATAAGCGGCAAAGCGCTCGTTGAATATTACGACAGCAAACAGCTTGTTCAGAATCCTCCTATGCCGCCGCTTGAACGCGAGGAGCTTGATGCCGTTTATGCCTTGCCATATACAAGACGTTACCACCCGTCATATGAAAGCGTCGGCGGCGTTCCGGCGATAACCGAGGTCGAAATGTCGATAACCCACAACCGCGGATGCTTTGGCGGCTGTAATTTCTGCGCACTTGCATTCCACCAGGGCAGAACTGTCCGTTCGCGTTCAATTGAATCTGTGGTCGCGGAAGCGAAGCAGATTACCGAATCGCCCAATTTCAAGGGATATATACACGATGTCGGTGGCCCCACGGCAAATTTCCGTTACAGCGCCTGCAAAAAACAGCTTAAAAGCGGCGTTTGTACTAACCGGAAATGTCTTGCTCCAAAGCCTTGTCCGAATCTTATCGCTGACCACAGCGAATATATCGAGCTTCTTCGCCGTGTTGAATCATTGCCAAAGGTTAAAAAAGTGTTTATCCGCTCGGGAATACGCTTCGATTACGTGCTTGCCGATAAAAACGAAGCTTTCTTTAAAAAGCTCGTCCGTGACCACGTAAGCGGTCAGCTTAAGGTTGCACCGGAGCACTGCTCCGCACACGTCCTCGGCTGTATGGGAAAACCGGCTGTGGAGGCGTGTGAAGCCTTTAAGGAGCGTTATTTTGAACTCACAAAAAGCTTCGGAAAAGAGCAGTATCTTGTCCCCTATCTCATGTCGAGTCACCCGGGAAGCCGACTTGAGGATGCCGTTGAGCTTGCACTGTATTTGAAAAAATGGGGTTATGCACCCGAGCAGGTGCAGGATTTCTATCCGACTCCGGGAACGGCATCGACGGTTATGTATTACACGGGAATTGACCCTCTGACGATGAAAAATGTCTACTGCGTGCGCGACCATGAGGAAAAACAGATGCAGAGAGCACTTCTGCAGTCGAGCCGCCCGGAAAATGCGGCGCTTGTCAGACGTGCGCTGAAAAAATGCGGCAGAGAAGACCTTATCGGTTACGGTGAGGGATGTCTTGTAAAGCCGGAGCGCGGAGGACAGGCGGTTTTTTCGCATACGAAGCATGAGAATCACCGTACCGGAACAAAGAATCGACACGAAAAGGTATCAGGTGGCAGACCGAAATCGGCATCCAATTCAAAGAAGCCGACTCCACCTGCCAAGCGAATAAAAGGAAAACGTCCATAATAAAAAACAGGGCTGCTGCAAATACAAAAAGCATTTGCGGCAGCTCTTTATTTTTTTATTTAATTTGGGGCATCGGGGTCAACCGCTTCACCGGACATAACCTTTTTCGCATCGCTTACAAGCTTGCTTACCTGGTCACGCAGGACGTAAAATTCTCCCTCACCGTTTACAGTGTAGAAAACTCTGCGTGAATTGTACGGATAGAATTTGAATTCCGTTATCTGGCCGGCACGGGTTTCGACTGTGAGCGTAAGATACGGCTCATTTTCTGCAACAAGTGCGTCAAGTGCCGCTTGGTCGAGGTCCTCTGACACATAATTCTGCAGATGTATCATGAGAAGCACCCGGTAAAGCTTTCGGAAGCTTGAAACATCCGGCTTGAAGCCGCTGTTTCTCTCAACAACGGTAAGCTCTGTATCAACTCCGTCAACGTCGAATGTATATGTGTCCTCGCCCATTTCAAAGCCGAACGTCTTTATATCGTTAATGTTCATCATGAATATCGGATAGTCAACCCATTTGAGGTTGTCCCATTCGAGCCACGCGAACTTTTTGCCGTCAACCTCCGCGATGAGGTCAAAAAGGAGAGAATAGGCATAGTAATTGCCGTTTTCGTTCTTCTTGCTGAATACAACAGAATGGTCGATTCCCTGATAGGTGTAATGAATACTGAACGCCATTTCGGTGATTCCGTATGTTTCGAGCTCTTCATCCGTCGGCGCATATACAAGCGTTGACAATCCGGTGGAGTCCATTAACGCTTCAAGCGCAGTCAGATAATTTGTGCTGTTGACCGCATAATTTCCCGGGGCGAGCATCTTATATGCCGTGGTTGCCGCCTCAGCCTTTTGCTCGGCTTCATCGAGATATCTCACCTGGAGCGCGATGTCAGAGCCTCGCATCAGGGTGAACTTCTTTATCATAAAATAGTCGTTCTGCTGCATCGGAAGCGTGAGTATCGGGGTTATCATTTCCTCAAGCGAGCAGAATACTGTCTTTCCGATATTACTGCTAAGGATGTAAACCGCATCTCTATCGGCGTGGCGCGCATAATATCCGCCGCCGGTGGAGGTCATGTTTCCGATATAGACGGTGTGAACCTCACCTTTTTTCGTCGTCAGCGTGTAGCTTGCCGGATTCTGGCTTTCGTCAAGTCCGTATTCGCTCATGTCGTCACATTCATCGAGTAATCTCTCGCTTACATACGGCTGGCCGACAGCGGCTGTAAGATATGCAAACTGTGTTGAATCATAGGGAGCTGACGGGTTGTCCACTACGTAAAAATCTTTATAGATTCCGTTATAATAGAAGCCGTAACCGCCTTTTTCGTTGCTTACTTCAATTCTGGATATGCCCTCTTTTTCAAGGGGGGAGTAGAGAACAATGGAATTGTTCGTTCCGAGAGCCTCGCCGGGAAGAAGTGTGGGCGGCTCGTCGGTTTTTTCATTTGCACGCTTTATGCTCGGTGAAACCACCAGAAGATAGAGTGCGATTGCTATGACGGCAATAACGCCCGAAACGATTATCGCAAGCTGCTGGCTTTTTATTGCCGAACGCTTTTTACGCTTTTTTGACGTTTCTTCTGTGGGGGCACTGAACAGCGTTGAATCCTTTTCGTTAAAATCGTTACCTTGCATCATGCGTGTTTTCTCCTAACATAAACGACAGCACCCACAGCGGCGATGCAGACGGGGATTATTGCAACGGTAACCCATGTCCATGCGCGTGCCTCGCCGGTCGTGATGCTGACCGCACTTGTTTCGAACATTTTGAGCTTAAGCTCAAGCGGCACTGCACTCTTGCCCATTTCACGAATCATCGTGTAAAGGATATAGCTGTTAGCGTAAGACGGCTTCAGCGCCTGGTCTGAAGCAAACTGTCCCGAACCGACAGCGAAAACGTACGACGTGTGGGGAGTATTATCGATGTAGCGAACCTCCTGGCTGACTGTTGCAAGCGAATACATACCCGTTTCGACTGTGCCGTCATCAGCATGACGTTCTGCTGTGCTTGATGAATAAATGGCAGTGGAAGCGGTACGTCCTCGGCTGCTTGTTTCCCAGAGGATACTTATCGGACGTGCATCCTTGACTATCGTTTTCGGGGGAGTTCCGCCGGAAATAAGCTCACCCACGAGCTGACCGCCGACTGTTTCTTCAAACGAATAGTTACCGACGAGCGTGTATGTATCACCGCCCTCGGAATTGGAAGTATCCTTGAGCTTGGAGTCATCAAATTCGATTCCCCATTCTGCGAGGAAGGTTTCAAGCTCGGGAAGCTCCTGCGTACCCGGGTCCATAAATACCATTACGCTTCCGAAATTATCGAGGAAGCTGTCGATTTTTTCAATTTCGGACATTCTTCCCTCGGTGTATTCGGAAATACCCTCGAAATCGTATTTGGGACTTGAAATTACAAGAACCTTTGCATCCTTGTCAAGCTCCTCCTTTGAAAGGTCAATCGGAACGAGCTTGAAGCCGCAGTCGAGGAAAACCTGTGCGAGACATGTCGAAATCTTTTCGCCGTGAGTGTTGGTGAAATAAGCTATCGGCTGCTCTATCTGAACACACTGGAGCATAGCGGTGATGAGCTTCAGCTCACCGTTGAATGCCCACGGAGTTGAATAGGTTTCGTCTTCATACATGAACATATTTGCAAGGTTAAGTGTACGGAATGCGCCGTTTTCACACTCAACGATAACGCTCGATGCGGTAATTGAAGTGTTTTCGGTTGTCATATACTTGTCGAGCTTTGAGGGGTTCTTTTTGATGTCGATATGGTCATATGAGATGTTGTCATATTCGGCAGACATCTCTTTTACAAGATTGAAGACCATATTTGTAAGCTCATTCGATTCGAGATTGTCGAACGGAGTGCAAAAATGTACGGTTATATCCGAGTCAAGTGTGTCGAGCATCTCACGTCCGCCGTCTGAAAGCTCATAGAGCTTTTCCGCGGTGAGGTCAACATACCAGTTGTTGTGATAGGCGAGTGCAGAGAAAATCACGTTAACGGCGACTATTGCGGCAATAACGACCACCGAAAGAGTGACCGAAATCGCTCCGAACTTGAATTTTCGCTTATTGGCGAGTTTATTCTGATTCACGGTATCACCTCCGGATTAAGCCCAACGGCGCTTTTCATAGATGCGCACCGTGAGGAAAATGAAAATAAAGCAGATTGAGAAATAATAGAGCAGAGCACCGAGGTCAACAACGCCGTAGCCGAAGTTTGAGAACCGGCTGAAGACGGAAATCCAGCTCAAAACAACACGCACTGCATATGAGTCGATAAAGCTGTTGAGAAAATGCACCATAAGCATAAAGAGCAAAATTCCCATTGTTCCGATAGCGGCGACCATCTGATTTTCGGTAAGTGCCGAAACGAAAAGTCCTATAGCGATAAATGCCGCACCGATGAGAAGTATACCGAGCGAATTTGATAAGAGCACCGCCGTATTCGGAACGCTGTATTTATAAAGCAGGGCGAAATTTATGAGGTTGCCCGCAATGAATGTTCCGGCAAAAACGGTGAACGCGGCAAGAAACTTTCCGAAAACCATTCCGAAAAGGCTGACGGGTGAAGTTAAAAGAAGCTGTTCGGTTCTGGTTTTTCGCTCCTCGCTGAATAATTTCATTGTTAACATCGGAATGACAACGATGAAAATAAACATGATAAAGGTGAAATAGTTGCTCACACTCGCACTCTGTCCTGAAAGGAGCGTCATGAAGGAGAAGAGAAATGCGTTTGCCGCGAGGAAGACTGCGACGAATGCATAGCCGATTGGCGTTGAGAAATAAGAGCGCATTTCGCGTTTGAATATAGCAAGCATCAGTTTTCATCCTCCTTTTTGGGCTTTATATCGAAGGCAGGTTTGTCTTCGGATTTCACGGGGGCGTAATATTTTTTGTCAACAAGTGAGATGAAAATATCCTCAAGGTTTGTGTTCTGCTCGGTAAGACCGATAAGCGGCATATTGTTCGCCGCCAGAGCGTTAAAGAGCGGCTTTCTTATATCAACACCTGCGCTTGATTCAATCGAATAAGCAAAGCTGTCGCCCTCACGTTCGCCGATAACATCTGCATGAGTTATATCGGGAATGGCTCTGATAACGTGCAGAACATCTCTCTGTGTGCCGCAGATTCGCGCTTCGAGGCGGCGGTTTGTGCCAAGAAGCTTTGCGGTGTTCTCAATCTTTTCGTCAGCGATAAGCTTTCCGCCCTTGATGATAAGTATACGGCTGCAGACCGCCTGAACCTCGGTCAGGATATGTGTTGAGAGAATAACCGTATGATTCTCACCGAGGGCACGGATGAGCGAACGGATTTCGATAATTTCTTTCGGGTCGAGACCGATAGTCGGCTCATCGAGGATGATTATTTTCGGGTTTCCGATAAGCGCCTGCGCAATGCCGATACGCTGTTTATATCCCTTTGAAAGATTCTTGATGAGGCGGTTCCGCTTGTAATCATCAAGAATTTTTACGACCTTGCAGACCTCCTCAATGTGCTTCTTGCGGTTGAGTGTACAGCCCTTTAAGTCGTAAACGAAATTAAGATATTCACGAACGGTCATGTCAAGATAAAGCGGCGGCTGTTCAGGCAGATAGCCGATTAACCTCTTTGCGCCCATAGGGTTGTCGAGAATATCCTCGCCGGCGATTTTAACGCTTCCTGAGGTGGACGACAGATAGCCCGTTATGATATTCATGGTTGTTGATTTTCCCGCACCGTTCGGACCGAGGAAGCCGATAATTTCGCCCTCTCCGACAGAGAATGACAGGTCATCGACCGCATATTTCGCGCCGAAACGCTTTACGAGGTTTTTTACTTCAATCATTTATTTTCCTCCAAAAATATTTGGTGTTTTTATCCTAAAAAGTATAGCATATTATTTTGAATAAATCTTGAACATCCGCAAATATTCCGCCAAACGTCACACTAACGTCACATTAAAGGGAAATTACCGACAGCATCGTGCCTCGTATCCCGTGCGAATAACGGTGGGAATAAAATTTCTCCGGCTTACAGCACGTGCATTCTTCGCATATGTCAATGTTTTTATCATAAAGCCCCGATTCAAGCAGTATACTCCGGTTCATCCCGACGATGTCGGCGTGGAGCTTGCCGTTGACGGGACGAATAAACTCCCTTGCCATCTTCTCTCCGGCAAGTGAAATCACCGATTCGCTAAAATCCTCGCCGACCTCATAACAGCAAAAATGTATTGCCGCACCAACGGCCGCACGTATTTTTTGCCGCTCTGCGCCAAGCTTTTCCATTTCCCTTACGCATTCCGCAGCAATGCTCGAAGCAGTCCCTCTCCATCCGGCATGAACCGCACCGATAACTCTTGCATCCGGTTCACAAAACAAAATCGGTACGCAGTCCGCAGTCTTCACTCCAAGAGTGACTCCCTCTCGGTCTGTAACATATCCGTCACATCCCTCTCCGCTTTCACGAAAATACCCCTCGCCGCACATCGTTTCATCGGCATAAACAACTTTTGACGAATGTATCTGCTTTCGGCTGACAACACTTTTTGCATCAACTCCAACTGCCTCTGCGAAAAGCTTTAAATTTCGCATAACTGTCTCATCATCATCCCCTCTTCCGAAAGAAAGGTTCAGCGATTCGGTATGCTTCTCCGTACTCACCCCTCCCACACGTGTCGAAAATCCGTGCCTTGTCGGGATGATATCCGAATGCATATATTCAACGCCGTTCACGGCGTGTACAAGTGTAATTGGCATTGTGTGTTCCTTTCCATGCCTGTCAAATCGAGAACAGCTTAATCACTTTAACGGCACTTCCGTCCGGAAAATCGCGAACCTCACCGAGCGCAAAGAATCCGTCAGCACCGTAAATACGTACACGGGTTCCCACAGCGAACTCCGTGCGTATCTTCTTCTGATAAATCTCGCATCCGCTTCTCGATAACTTCTCAAAAAACGGCGATAACTTCACCGCCGGAAGTGCATCAAACAGCGATTCAACCGGACGGAGAAGCGCACATCGTGCGTCATAATCCATCGTTTCAAGCTCCTCAAGCGTATGGCATTCGTCAAGACTGAATCCACCGCTTGCAAGCCGCTCAAGACTGCTCATAGCCGCACCGCACCCAAGGCGCGCACCAATGTCGGAACAAAGCGTACGTATGTACGTTCCTTTTGAACAGTGAACGGTAAGTATATAGTCGCTTGCGGAGTCGGTTTCCTCAACATTAAGGGAAAAAACCGTAATCGGACGAGCTTTGCGCTCAATGGTGACACCCTTGCGAGCGAGGTCGACTAATTTTTGCCCGTCAACTTTAAGTGCCGAATACATTGGCGGCACCTGCATGATATTACCGACAAATTCGCGGCAGGCGGCGAAAACCTCGTCACGGCTCGGAATGTTGTCTGATTCTGTCAGAACTGTTCCGGTTGTGTCTTCTGTGTCTGTTGTGATACCTAACCTCATCCCGGCGCGGTATTTTTTGTCATCGCATACAAGCAGATCGGATGCCTTTGCCGCACGTCCGACAAGAATCGGAAGAACTCCCGTCGCCATCGGATCGAGAGTTCCTGTGTGGCCAACTTTTTTTGTGTTAAAAAGCCGGCGTATTTTGTTTGTGCAGTCGTGCGAGGTAAAGCCCTCGGGCTTGTTTAAAAGTATAACTCCGGACGGTTCTGTCATAATGCATCCGCCCCCTCAAATGCGCCTGACGCTTCGAGCTCGGAAAGCTCACGTTCTATTTCACGAACGAGCATTTCCTCGGCGATTTTTTCATTTTCGGCATTCAGCGTACATCCGCCTGCACGGACATGACCTCCGCCTCCGAAAATTGCACAAAGCTTCGACACATCCGCAACACGGTTGCTTCGCATCGAAACCTTGAAAAGGCTCAAATCCTCGGCATTCTGCTTTATACTCATGCCGACTTCAACACCCTCAATTCCGCGGGTAAGCGAAATTATGTCGTCGATATCATCTCTGGTGAGGTTGTCATCCGCCATCATTTTTTGTGTGAAATTTATTACCGCTAACTTGCCGCCGCAGTAAAAATGCAGGGCATTAAGTGCTGCTTTTGTTGCCATTATCTGTGAAATGGGGCGTGAATCGTAAATACGGCGTGCAACTTCGGCGTGGTTTATACCTGCTCGGTGGAGTGCCGCAAGACGCATATGCGTTTCTGCTGTTACCGATTCAAACTTGAAGCTGCCCGTGTCGGTGCAGATTGCCGCATAAAGCGCAGTTGCCGCCGGCTTTTCGAGCGAGGCCTTTCCGCGTGACTCAAATTCCTTGTAAATATCGAAAATTATCTCGCCGCAGGCTCCGACCTCACCGACATAGGTGCGCTTGGCGAACGGAGTTCCCATTACGTGATGGTCAATTGAAAGCTCGACTTTGGAAGCCCATTCTTCTTCAATATCACCGAGTAATTTTGAAGCGGAAACGTCAACCGACACGATGAGGTCGGCTATGAATCCATCGGGCAAATTTTCTGGGCGCAGGGAATCCGCGCCGACGATGAAGCGTAATTTTTTCGGGATTTCATCGGCGTTTATAAGCTGTGCCTGCTTGCCGAGAGCGCGGAGCAGCCCACACAGAGCAAAACCGCTTCCGAGGGTGTCCGCATCGGGACGCATATGGGTTAATATAACGACCTTGTTTGCCGCCTCAAGTCTGTCACAGACCTCAGAGAGGGTGATGTTTGAAAGCTCACTCATCATCCTCTGCCTCGTCTTCGATAATGTCGGTGAACTCAATTTTATTGAGAAGCGAATTTATACGTGCTCCGTATTCGATTGATTCGTCCTCGACGAACGAAAGCTCGGGCGTCTGACGAAGATTGAGTGTTTCGGCAATACGCTTTCTGATATAGCCGGAAGCACTTTTGAGTCCCTTTTTGACCTCATTTTTGTCGCCGCCCATGACCGAGAAATATATCTTTGCAAATTTAAGGTCAGGAGTGACATCCGCCGCCGTAACGCTGACGAATGAACCGCTGACTCTGGGGTCTTTTACTTCACGCAGAATTGAAGAAAGCTCTTTTACCATTTCTTCATTGATTCTGCCGCGTCTGTATTTTGCCATAATTTCCTCCAAAAGATAATTGATATTATTATTCTATCATATCATTTTATAAATATAAACAGCGTTTTGTAAATTATTTTGAATTTCGCGAAAAAATCAAAGGTCGCCGATGCTTTTTCTGTATTCTGTTGGAGAAAAACCGACGTACCGCTTGAATGCACGGGAAAATGTATGAATACTCAAATAGCCGAGCATATCCGCAACACGGCTGACAGAAAGCTCCTCACGGCGAAGAAGCTTTTTTGCTTCAGCGATTTTGAGCGAATTGAAATATTCAATCGGACTCATTCCGAGATTCGCGGCGAAAAGGCTGCAGAGCTGTGACTTCCCGACAAAGAAGCGACTGCAGATATCGGAAATTGTCACCGCTGTATAGACGTTGCTTTTCAAGTAACCGGTGATTAGCTCAAGCAGTGAGCTTTGCGCGATGGCACGGGAATTTTCGCTGAAATTGATGCGTTTCTCGGTTTCATCTGCCCGGCGCAGGGTCAAAAGAAACTCGGAGAGGTAACAGTCGAGCAATTGAAGTGAGGCGAACGGAGCTCGGGAAAAATCGAGCGGACGTTTGTCGTCGTATCTGTTCGGAATGGTGCCGAGAGCATTTTTCGCCTCATTTATAAACAGTGTAAGCAGGGTTTTGGAAACCTTCCCGAGCGAGAATACCCGCCGGTCGAAAAACATCATTTCGGGACTGTCAGTCGAAAACGATACGACGAGCATATTGTTGGGGACGAGATTGTTTGAGATGTGTGCGTGGACCTCTCCGGGACGGTGGAAGATGACCTGCCCCTGGGTGAGTGTTCTTCCAAGACCGGCGGTGACGGCAGTTATCTCGCCGCTGTCAACATAGACAAGCTCCCAGAAATCGTGCTTTTCAGGCAGGTGAGTGAAGTTCTTGTCGAACTCGAAATAATAGATGCTGTTGAAGCCGTTTATAATGATTTCGCGGCGGATTTGCTGAAGCTCAAATTCCATTCAAAACCTCCGTATCGGAATAATTGACAAATATTATGTAATTTATGTTAAATACAATTCTTTAAAAATATTGTACAATATAATTGAGCAAATGTCAATCGTTATCTAAAAAATTAAGGAGGATTTCAAAATGAATGTACTTGCAATCGGATGTCATCCGGATGACATTGAAATTTCATGCGCCGGAACTCTTGCAAAATGCGTAAAGCGCGGTGACAAGGTTCTCACCTGCCATGTTGCAAACGGCAATATGGGTCACGAGGAGATTCAGCCGCCGGAGCTTCGCGAGATCAGAACAAAAGAAGCTGAACGTGCCGGAGCTATGATTGGTGTTGAAGTTATCAATCTTGATGTCGGCGACCTGCTTCCCAACGGCTGCAATACCAGTCAGCGTGACATGATCGTTGACCTTATCAAAAAGTTCCAGCCGGATTTCATTATTACCCACAGCCCTAACGACTATATGCCCGACCACAGAGAGGTTTCGAAGCTTGTTTTTGATGCTTCTTTTGCAGCGAGCGTTCCTCATTACGGCTGCGAGGGCAAGGCGGCTGTCGTTCCGATTTACTATATGGATAATCTCGCAGGACTTCAGTTCCAGCCGACCGAATATGTTGACATTACCGACGAGCTTGAAATAAAGATTCAGATGCTCGAATGTCACGAAAGCCAGCTCAAGTGGATGCGTTACCATGACGGCATAGACTTTGCGGAGTTTGTAACATCCTGCTCGCGTTTCCGCGGAATCCAGAGCGGTGTTAAATACGCCGAGGGATTTGTTGCCGAGCTTGTTTGGCCGAAGGTTATCACCAAGCGCCTCTTACCGTAAACAAAATTTTATTTACATAGAAAGGAATTACTATCATGGATTTTTTAAGCACAGTTAAGGGCAGCCTGCTCGAAGGCTTCTATCCGAAGGGATGGGATCTCGCAAAGATCGACGCTTGCTGCGAAAAGGGACTTGAAAGAGAAGATTTCTGGCACAAGGATTTTAATCCCGTTGAATGTGAGGAGCTTTCCGACTTCGACACCTATATGGGTCACGAAATCGCTCTCCAGATTAAGAAGGCTGCTGATGCGGGCGAAAAGCTTGCTATCATCCTCCCCGTTGGGCCTATGGGTATGTACAAGTGGGCTGCATACTTCCTCAATGAGTGGGATGTTGACTGCTCGCACGTTTACACCTTCAACATGGACGAGTGGGCAGACGCAGAGGGCAACACTCTCTCCAACGATAACCCTGCATCGTTTGAATACAGCATGAAGCAGGCGTTCTTCGGCAAGATCAATAAGACAATTCCCGAAAATCAGCGTAACTTCGCAACAAAGACAAATCTTCCCACATATCCCGGCAAGATCGC
>JAZQXA010000012.1:0-11667 GCA_045632605.1 Candidatus Flemingiibacterium sp.
AATATTCATCTCGTCAAGTACGGTAACGTAAATATCTTCGCTGTAGTTAGCCTCGTACATTTTTTCGAGCAATAGGGTTTCATTGAATCTTTTAGTGAATTCGTTATAGTAACCGAGCAGGTCGGTTCGCTCCTTCCACATTGGCTGAACGGGAATGACGGTAGACGTGTTTTCAAGGAATGAGCCCATTGCGTGAGCAAGAGAGGTTTTACCCGTACCCGACATACCCTGGAGAATTAGTATTTGGCTTACTGCCATACCGGAAATGAAGGCGCGTATATCGCTAATGTTGTAATAAAGGTTGAGCTTATATGATGCGTAGTTCCTGAAATCGTCACAGAATTTTTTAAGAGTAACGTCCGTGCGGTATTTCTTTTCCTTATATTTGGATTTATTGGAATCTATTCTGCTAAGCATACAGAAGCGCGATGAGCTCTCGTCCTTTTCCACTCCCTTTTTATTCTTTTCGTTCGCACCTATGCTGAGGGACTGCTGAGGCATTTGAGATGCGGAAGCGGTTTCCTTGACCGACGCGTCAGCGTTGATGGCGGTAGACAATATTTGAATATTTTCTGCATGCGTTGAATCATAGTTGGCGAAATTTTGCGTATTTGGGTTTATTGCAATGGTTTTTGCGCGTTTGCTTGCGTTGCTCAAGATGAAGATAATCAGCACGGCAAGTAATACCAGCAAAACCATAATATAGCCGATAATCGCACCCTTTGATGAAATTGCATCCAAAAATCTTTCCGGCAAAAAAGCCGTAGTGCTTAACAGAGTGCTTTTTGCAAATTGTTCAAAAAACATAAATGTACTCCGGTTTGCCAAGCGCACGGGTCATAATGACGGACGACGCTTGGCATAATTAGGTTGTTGTTTTTTAGTGTCTTGTTACAATAAATGGCTTCGTTATGCTTTGGACACTAACATTTCGTGTGTAATTTGTACGTTATCTTCGCCGAAAATTCTCTCTATTTCATCTATAAGAGATTTGTCGGTATCGTCTAACTTTCCTGACAATACAGAAGCGAGCGTCGGGGTAATTACAGAAGCGAGTGTGCTGTCAATGGCAATTGGCAACTCTGTTTCAAGAGAAAGTAAGGTAGCGATGTAATTTTCGATTCTTAACCACAGCTTGTTGCCGATTTTATAGGAGGCATGCTTGAAAACAAATGACTCAAGGGAATCTATCTTTTTCCAGATTTCCTCGTTGAGTACAAATTTGGATCTGCATCTTGCTGACAAAAATTCAAAATCAATGGGAGTTATAGGTACAAAAGCACTCTTTTCTTCCGTCGGAGGACACTCTGCGTATTTTACAGGAAGCAATGCCGAGTACTCCGAAATATATGCGGGTATGTTTTCTACAAGCATATCTTTTTCAAGCTCGGTGATAAACCAAACGTTGCTCGGAATCGTGTAGACGTCGTCGGAGCCCTTTGCCGAAATTTTTGCTTCTGAACGCGGTGCACTGAAATACTTTATGTAAGGTGTTAGGTATTCCGAAATTTTCGAAACCTGCAATCCCTTCAAATAGATGATGTGCATAACCTGAGACTTTTCGTTTGCGGATAGAAGTGCGTTCAAAACTTCGGTTGACGATGTAACGCCGTCTGCTGAGGTTTTTCGCAAAAGTCTATCGGCGGTGGAGTGTGCTTCGGTAACGGTTTCGGTGAAAAGACTTGCTCCAAAATAATTTGAAACTGCATCAACAAAGCCATCAAGCTTATCCTTTTCAACGGTTTTTGCAATTATAAG
Source organism: Candidatus Flemingiibacterium sp. (assembly GCA_045632605.1). Classification (GTDB taxonomy): domain Bacteria; phylum Bacillota; class Clostridia; order Oscillospirales; family CAG-272; genus Flemingiibacterium. The sequence continues at coordinate 1,759 of JAZQXA010000012.1, forward strand.
CCTTGACGAAGCGAAGGAAGCGATAACGTTCGATGAGCAGTAGCCATCGATTATAACGCCGAATTCTTCGGCTGCTTTTTTGAAATCGGCAGCAGCAAGAGCAAAGCTCATGCTTTCGTTGAACATTGCGGTGTTCGCATCCGTTAAAATTTCGTCAACCTCTTCGATCATGGCGGTGAAATCCGTTACGTCAAACTTAAACTCCTTCTGGAAGAGATCCTCGAGTTTTTCGGTTGTTGTCGAATCGGCATTTTGGAACATTGTTTTGTTTTTTTCAATTAGTTCAGCCTCTTCTTGCTTAACACGATTTTTAAGATTGTATGAAGCAACCAAAAGAGCAATTGATACGAGGGATATTATTGCTCCTATGATTATCGGGATCAGCGGAGATTCCACGGATATTGACATTAATGCCACGAGTATCGCTACAAGAAGACAGGTGAATCCCGCATTTTTCAAGCTCTTGTAATTAGCCATTCGTTTGTGCTTTGCCTCCAGTGTATAGTTGTTGGAAATAATATTGGTCTGTGCTTGTAAATAATCCGAAAGCTGAGGTTGGGGAGTGGTAAGTGTTTTTCCATATACATTAGCAGATAGGGTTGCCAGGATATCGCTTACCGAGGTTCCTATATAAATGGTATAATTTCCGCTTTCCACAATGTTCGAATTTGAAGAAGCATCGTAAATTTTGAAGTTCAAATCCTTGATGGTTACGTTTTCACTGCTTCCTGCGTCTAAATGAATGGGATAGTATGCGATAAGTTCTTTTTGAGGACGCAGAAGGTTGGATTTATCAAGACCCAAATATATCTCTATGGTTTCATCAACGTCTGAATCTCCAACGTTCGTTGCAGTGAAGCTAACGCTTCCGGAGCTCCACCTGGTATTTGATATTTCAATTTCAGAATATTTCAAACCAAATCCAAATGGGTAGGTGATTGGAATGTCTTGCGTGTCGTAGAAGCGATATCCTACAAAAAGACTTACCTTGTTTCTGCCATTATCCTTGTAGAAGCGTTGCTTTTTATAGAATTTTTGGGGCGAGGTGTAGAATGACGTCGTTAATTTTCCGCCGATCGACGCCTTGCCGAAAATGACGTTAGCAAGAGCTTTTGCGGATGCCTTGCCTGCGATAGGCGCTAAAACCAATCCGTCCACCGAATCGCCGAAGGAAACGTCAATGTTCGTATCACTTGACACGATTGCGATTATTTTACATTTGCACTGAGAAAGCGCATTTATAAGTGCGGTTTGGTTAGCCGGCAGAGAGGTGAAGGGATAAACGGAACTCTTGGATTTGTGAGTTTTTAGGAATACCAACACAGTAGATACTTGCTTTGCCAGTGCCACTGCTGAGGCAATGAGCGAATCGCTTCTATCCTCGATGTAATCGTAGCCTCGTTCCGTTCCAATGCAGTTGTTCGGGGCAAATTCGGTGAAATATTTTGCAAATGATGCATCTTGTCCCTTTTCAAGAGTCGACGCAACGTCACCGATAATCGCAAAGGTTTCGCTCTCGTCTAAAGGTAGAGCATAGTCGTTATTCTTAAGTAAGACTGTGGATTTTTCTATTGCGAGCGTTAAGAGATTTTCGTATTCCTCGTCTACCGGGGGCGTAGTGGAGCTCTCGGAAACGTTGGTTTCGATTGGTTCATCGGCTTTGACAGAAATTTCTTCAACGACTTCGTCAGGTGCCGGCTCGGAAGCTTCGGGTTCGCGCTCTTCTTGCGTAGCGTTTTCTGCCGGGGAATCCAAATCCGAGCTAGTAATTTCGTCAACAAGCTCTGTTTCGGGTGCGTGGTCTGATTGCGTATCGGGCTCGATGTCGGATGCTTCTTCAGGCAGAGCGGCCTCGGCATCGCTACCGTCAATTATCTCGGTTGTAACGGCAGATGAATCGGTAGGCTCATCCTTGACATCTTCCGTTTCGCTTGCCTGTACGGGTTCGACCTCAGGCTCTGCGTTTGTGTTAATATTTTCGACAATTGGATTGATGCTGAACGCGAAGTCAATAACCTTGTCTGCGGCTGCGTCAAGCATTTGATCGCTTATAGCTGTTTTATGCTCGAAGGCTTCCTCAAGATTAAGCACGGACGCCCTGCCTTTTTCTATCGCCGACAGAAGAATCAAATATTGATCGTAAGCGTTTTGAATGGCGATTTCCGCACCTGTAAATATGATACAGTTTTCTTCAAGAGCGGCAAGCGTTTCGTCGTATGTTCTGCAAATACATAACATATACGTTTCCGACGAGAAGTAGTCGTCTTTGTGCCTGATGAGACTTCTGTTAAAGCTTTCGTAGGCTCCATCATTTTTTGATATGGATCCGATTATAGCTTTAGCATTGCCTTTTGAGGCTGCGTTTGAAAACGGCTTATAAATAAAGTCGTTCAATGCCGTTTTGTCCGGTTCGATATCCATATTCGCAACTTCTTTTCTGGTTAGGCAAAAGTCGGGGATAATAGCAATTTTATTGCACTTATTGACAGCAGAAAGGAAAGCGAGTGATATTTGAGTGGCGAGCAACGGATCCTCTGACAATGCGCGCTCGGCTTCTCCGCCGAGATTTATTTTTGGAGAAGGCACAATGATTGCGTTTGCATCGCCGCCAAAACGCTCTATTATGTTTTCTGTAACTTCCGAAATCAGATCGGGTTTCCAGGTTCTTGACAGAACGTACGGTGTCAGTCCATCGCTGTATTTATCAAAAAGCTCGTCGAGGGTGACAAACTTTACGCGAGGAATTCCAAGTTCTGCAAATTCATCGTCTGCAAGGCAATTTATGTTTGCAATAAGGGATATTTTTTGCTTAGCAGACATTTTGTTCAAAATTTCTGTGTGTTTTAACATTTTTGTCTCCGATTTTAATTTTTCGGGTAAATGCTTACGGTTAAGCTTCGGCTGTTTCGATAATTGTGATTGTCAAATCTTTGATGAATGCACAGTCGCTTTCGTAGGATACGCTACCATCCTTGGTGTAAGTAAAGACAAGCGTATCTCCTGCATTAAGCGTAACCGAGTAGGTTTGATAATTGCGATGTCCGGAAATTTTCGTTTCGTTGTCATTCAAATAAATTTTGAACCAATCACAGTTACCTTCCGATTCAACTTTGTAATCAAAGCTGATAGTCATTGTTTGGGAAGCAGTTATGGTTAACGAGGAGGATGATGAGTCTAGGTGATTTTGGGAGCGGATGACACCCGAATCGTCAATGTAAAAAGGATATACGGTGTCATTTTGCATGAAATCAAGGGTGTCAAAGTTTTCCGCGTTAACTTTAATAGTCTTTTGCTTATTTCCGCAAACCGTGCACTCGTCATCTACGAACGAATGTTCGTTGGTCTCGGGTATCGCTTCCACCTTTTCCTCTTTGCAAACGGGGCATACAATCTTTTGTAATCCGGGGGTTTTACAGGTAGGCTCGACGGTAACGATAATATCCATTTCAAAGGGGGTATCGATGATTTTACCATTTTCGTCGTAGATCCAATAGCCGTATTCGTGGACACAGTCCGAATGGAAATACACGCTCAAATCTAAGTTGGCTTTATTGAGGTTATTCCAAGCTTTTTGGTCACCCTCGAAATATAATTGATGATTTTGGAGCGAATAGAAAGCTATGTCGGTTATCTTGGTTATGTTATTGTGAATTAATACGGCTCTGTTGCAGGATTGAAGAGGCATAAGCGCATATTCAAATATTTGGAACTTATAAGACGTTCCGTCAACTACAAGCTCGGGTATCTCAAGGACTCCGGTGTCGGAAGTTATTTCCAAGTATACGAGATGCCATGCGTTATTGTGTTTGACAAAGCTTGTGGATGTGGTGTCCGTCAAAATGGTTGTAACCGAAAGCGGAGAAGCGCTTTTGCGTACCGCCAAAGCGTAGTATCCGACGTATCCGTTTTCGTAATCACCCGCGGTTATTCTAATATCGCTGAGATTCATAACGTCGTAGAGTCTATAGCAAGAATTGAAAGCATTAACGCCAATCTCATCAAGATTTTCCGGGAGTAACACGATTTGGAGATTTCCGCAAGCATAAAAGGCGTTTGAACCTATTTTAGTGAGAGAATCGGGAAGAATAAGTGAGGTTATTTTGCCACAATTCTCAAATGCGTTATCGGAAATTTTGGTGATAACGCAGTCTTGTTCAAATTCAAGAGACTCGACGTTTATGCATCCCGCAAATGCGCGCGGCATGATTTCAACTATACCATCTCCGATGGTGACGGAAGTGATTTGTTGATTGTTGTTGAAAGCATCTTTATATACTACGATGTTGTCTGCTCTGGTACCGTTGTAATCAAAGCTCTTCAAAACAAGATTCTTGGAATTGTTGTTTTCGCAAAGGCCCATTAGGAACCAGTTGTTGCCGCTTTTTTTGTATTCCAGGTTATTAACGGTAACGTCATGGAGGGCTTCGGCATTTTCGTCGGTATGAATTATGATAGCGTTTTTGGCAATTCCGCTATAATCATCAGAACCGATGGTAAGAGGAAGATTTGCAAGGTTGTAAACCTCAAAAATGCTATTGCAACCGTAAAATGCGTTTGAATAGATGCCAAAGTCACTGCGAATCTTTACGGAAACGAGATTGCTGCACTCACCGAAGGCGTTATTGCCCAGTGATGAAAGCGATTCGGGAAGAGAAATGGTTGTTATCGCAGAACGATAGAATGCATAATCTTTGATTTTGCTTATTTTGCTTCCTGTTTCAAACACAACACTTTCGAGCTTATGGCAATTCTCGAATGCGCTATATCCGATTTCCGTAAGCGAAGCAGGGAACGTAACGGCTTTGATTGCGGAATCGCGGAATGCGTACCTTCCGATTGAGTTGAGTTGGCTTTCGGGTTCAAACGTAACACTTTCGAGAGAAGTACAGCCGTCGAAAGCATATTCTCCGATAGACGTGAGAGCGGAGGGGAACGAAATATTCTTAACTCCCGAACGAGAAAACGCATAATTCTCAATGGTGCTGAGTTTGCTGCCCGATTCAAACGTAACGCTTTCGAGATACAGACAGTCGCTGAATGCGCTGTAGTTTACAGTGGTCAACGAAGCGGGAAGGTTGATGGCTTTAATTGCGGAGGTTGTAAATGCATACTGGCCAATCGTACTAAGACGGCTGCTGTCTTCGAATGCAACGTCGGAGAGCTTGGTGCAATTATAGAAAGTATAATCCGAGATTGTTTCGAGAAGGCTGCCTTTAGTAAAAGTGACGTTTTTGAGCGATGAGCAACAGTAAAATGCATAATATCCAAGGTTAGAAACGGTCGCAGGGAAGGTTATGCTTTCAACGCCACTGTATGCAAAGGCATAGTCGCCAATTGAATTTATTTGACTGCCTTCCTCGAACGTAACGCTCTTCAGAGCCGTACAAGAGTTGAAAGCGTTTGCACCTATGGTTTTGAGTGCCGAGGGGATAAGTATGCTTGTAACTCCGGTATTCGCAAAGGCGTACTCACCTATTGCATTAAGGCGTCCGTTAGCGTTAATGTTAACGCTGCTCAAAGATGAGCAGGAGTAGAATGCATAAGGCGCAATGTCGGTTAGCGAATATGGAAGTGTAATCTGTGTAATAGAAGTGTTTGCAAATGCATTTTCGCCTATGGTGTTGAGTTGGCTTGCGGAATCAAACGTAACGCTGTTGAGTGACCAGCAAGAATAAAAGGCATAGGGAGAGATAGTGGTGAGCGAGGCGGGACATGCTACACTGACGATGCCTGTGTATGAAAATGCATATCTGCCTATTGTGCGAGTTGAAGACGGGATTTCTACGCTTTGAATTCCGGAGTCGGAAAATGCGTTATCACAAATTTCTTCAAACGAGGTTGTGTGCTCGGAGCTGACGGTTGTCAGATTGTAGCAACCGGCGAACGTGTAAGGGTTGATTTTCGTTACGTCCTGCGATATGTTGATTTCTTTCAATGCCGAATCGTTGTAGAATAAGCGAGAGGGCAATTGGTATTTGACAATGCTTGCATCGTTAAAGAGGTTCGATGGAAGCTGCAGTGAATCAACTCCACGCTCGTAATTTACGAGATACCAGGTTGAGTCGGCTGCACGCAGCAGAGCAAAATCACCCGATTCAATTTTGTTGAGCGCTTTTTCTTCTTCTGACGAAAAGACTCTCAAAGCATAAGGGAAGTAATCGTTAACGTTAAGCGCCGAGAGATTCGTCACCTCATAAAGCCTTACGCATTCGCTAAACGCATATCCGCTAATTGAGGTGAGTGACGCGGGCAAAAGTATATCGGTGAGAGAATAGCAACCGTAGAATGCGGATTCTCCGATATGCGTGATTGTTTCGGGAAGATTCACTTGACTAATGCTTGTCATGTTGGAAAACGCGCTGTCAGGGATTGCTGTTGCTTTGGTAACCGTTACGGTTTTGAGATTGGACGTATATTGATGGTAACCGTAATAGCTATCGTAGTAGAAATATGAGAAGCCATCCGAATAAGAACTTTCCGAGATGCCTGCGTAAGGTAGGGTTATGCTTTCGAGCGAATTAGTGCCTATAAGCATGCCGTATCCCATACTCGTTACGCTGTCGGGTATAGTAAGGGTTGTGAGGGAGGAACAGTTTTTGAATGCGTCTGCGCCTATGGAAAGTATATCCTCGGGCAATGTGAGCTCTTCGATGCCGGAGAAGTCTTCAAAAGCATCACTAGGTAAGCACTGATCTTTGATGCGGGAAATTATTACACGCTTCAGGGATTCAGGATGTGACGAGCCCGAAAAATAGTAGTTGAAGGTACTTCCGTATGAATAATCGGTGGGGAACGGAGCGGTCATGCTTTCAATACTGTCGCAGTTAGAAAATGCGTAAGCTCCTACGTTTAACACCGTTTCGGGAATAATAATAGACTTTAATGAAGTACAGCCGCTGAACGCTTCGCCTCCTATAGTTTCTACCGTGGTAGCAAATTCAAACGAAGGCAGCGACGAGCAGTTTGAAAAAGCGTAACTTCCGATGGTGACTAGGTTGAGCGGTAACACAACGTTTTTTAACAACTTACAGTTGGCGAACGCATATTCGTTGATTTCGGTTACGCCGGTAGGTATTATCACAGCCTCCAGCGAAGAACACCCGTTGAACATATGGTCCGATACCGAGGTCAAATCATTGGGGAGCTTGACGTGGGTGAGTGAGGTGCAATTGGAAAAAGCACTTTCACCTATTTGCGTTGCGGCACCGTCAAACACAACGGTCTCAAGAGCGGAGCATTCCGCAAACGAGTATGATTCAACAGAGGAAACGCTCTCGGGAATATTGACAGACTCAAGGGATGCACATCCGCGGAATGCAAATTGACCAATGCTTGTTATGGTGTTTGAAATTTCGATTTCGGATAAAGATTTACAATTATCAAAGCAGTTTGAGCTAATTGACAGAAGTTCATCCGGCAATGTAACGCATGTTAACTTTTCGAATCCTGCAAAGGCATAGTCGGGAAGAGTGATTCCTGATAAAAGAGTGAAGTCTTCCAGAGCGCAGTCGGTGGAGTTTCCAATTATGTTAGTAAGGGTTTGTGACTGCGTGGAAACACTGTTGCCAAGGAACGGCAAAACAAGACTTTTGAGGCCTGTGCAGCCACGGAGCGCATTATCGCCAATATAAGTAACGCTCGAGGGAATGATTAAGGCATCGAGACGATTGCAGTCGAAGAAGGCAGACTCGCCTATGGAAGTTAGAGTGCTTGGAAGAGTTAGGGATTTGAGCGAAGAGCACCCCTTGAAAGTATAATAATTAATCGAAGTGACGCTTTCGGGAATGGTGACTGTCTCGAGAGAATAGCAGTTTTGGAATGCGCCGGCTCCAATGTGATTTACGGTGTTGTGTATATCAAAGGTTCTAAGATTTGAACAATCACTGAAAGCGAAATCGTCAATCTTGGTTACGGGTGTTGTGAAGATTATAGATTCGAGAGAGCCTTCTGCATCAAACATACGACTGTGTATCTTATCCATCTTTGTAACGACGAGATTCTTCAGGGAGCTTGGCGTTACCGAGTCGTAAAAATACTCGAGAGTCGTTTCGTCGTATGAGTCAGATCCAATGAAGGGGGTTTGTAAGAATTCAAGTGAGACACAATTGGCTATTATTCCGCTGCCTATGTGTGTGGTAGAGTCGGGAATAACGAGGGCTTTCAGATTATAGCAGTTATGGAATGCGTTGTCGTTGATCGAACGAATGGAATCGGGGAGCGATACGTCGGTAAGCGAGTTGCAGTTTGCAAATGCCTCCTGACCTATTACCGTTAAGCCTTCGTCTATGGCTACGCTGGTCAAATTCCTGCAGTTGTAGAAGGCGTGCGCTCCCAAAGCATTTGTCGAATCAATATGTATCGAACGAAGATTGAGAGCTCCGGCAAATGCCTGGTCCTTGATTTCGATGCTTCCTTCAAAGTTTATTGTGCGAACGTTGGATTGAGCAAACGATCCGGACTCTACGGCTACAACGTCGTGACCCTCGATTTTATCGGGTACGATAATATTGGCGGCCTTGGATTTACAGCCAACTATAATGATGGGACCGTTTTCGCGATCGTTGGTTGCAAAAGTATACTCCACCATGTCAAGCGTGAACAGCTTTTCCGTGCGAGTAAAATTGTGAATCTTGATACCGAGAACCAAGAAAAGAGATATAACGACGAGCGAAACGAGGGCGGCAAAAAAGCGAGGCATATTAACCGTCTTAAAGATAGCTTTGTGAGTATGACCGCCAAGCTTATGAAGAAAAGGAACTCGGTCTATTTCGTGTGTGTTATCCGCTTTTTCGTATATAATTTCTATGTCGTCTCCGTGAGTAACGTAACAGTAGTCGCCGTATCTTGCGGAATTGATCGTAACCTTGAAATCGACGTAGCCTGCTTCGAGGACTGCGGGGCGATTTACAACAAAGCATGAGTGCCCCTTGGCCTTAAGGTTGTGCTGTTCGATTTTGGACGTTTTTATAACCTTACCGTCAGTATCGTAACACTCCAAGGTAAATGATATAGCAGTGAGCGTTTCGTTTTTGGGGTTTTCAAAACGCAAGAAGAGTTGATTTTCCTTGCCTTTTTTAATAACGACGTATTGCTTAACGGATACGAAATTCGGAATTTCGGGATGTGTATAAAAACCTTTTGAAATGATTTTTTCAGCCATTGTGTTCACCTTTTAGAATTTCTTGAAAATAACGTACAGCACGCAGAAGTAATACATGCGGCAGATATAAGTGTCGGAAGCATGAAAATCCAACCGCTTGAGAGCATCTTCTCGGCAAAGGTTTCTCTGAAGAGACCTCCAAAAATATTTGAAAATGCAAATAAAACACCGATCGACATTGCAACCGAGCAAATCAGTGATAATACTCCAAACATAAAGAGGTGTGATCCGCTGACTCGGGTAAATTGCGTTTTCCTCATCTCACGTTCGTTTACTTGGTTGACTACTATGCTTGCGTAGGATGTTTCGTTCGGCAATTCAATTTCGTTGCCAAGACCGTCTGCGCCGACGATATCCATGGAGTTAATCACAAGAAAACAAGTTTCTTCCGCATCAAAAAGAAGAATGTCAAAGTCGATATACGTAACGTTTGGAGCGATTTTGCATTTGATTGTTTTTTTGCCGTCTCTTTTTGCGAGAACGTATTGAGATATGTACTTTCTGGCTGTAAGAGAAGGTTCGTAAACGATAGCGTAGTCTGAGTCGTTAAACTTGTACTTTTTTAATCCGCGGTCTGTCGTGCGGGCTTCCGGATATTTGCTTTTGAGAATAAATTCCGGGAGAACAAAAATCATCAGAATTGCATAAACGACGATTACCAAAATCAATAGTAAAATCCAAAATAACATACGTGTCTCCTTGCGCAGTGCACTAAAATGGTAATAATTGTAAAATAATTACGCAAAATA
>JAZQXA010000013.1:0-6089 GCA_045632605.1 Candidatus Flemingiibacterium sp.
AAGAAACAACCGCAGCTGAAGAAGAAACAACCGCAGCTGAAGAAGAAACAACTGCACCTGTAAACGGTGGCCGTGAAAACCAGATTCCTGTGCTTGGTTGATTATAGTATATTTGATTTAAGATAGTTCGTTGTGATGGGATGGGATGCTTTATTGCGGCTCATCTCATCACAATTTGATTAAATGTTAATTATTACTGCGAACGTGTAATCTATTTTACTTTTGTGGAGGATTGTATGAAGCAATACTACCGTGTGGCCGACCTCGTTGTTGAAATGGATAGCTTTGGACGAATTGTAACTCAGGCGGAGCCGTATCGTATTCCGGATCAGGTAGATGCTGATATTCACATTGTTTCAAACTGGCAGTCTTTTAAAGAAGAATATCCGTATCTTTCCGATGAAGACTGTGAATATCTTATTTCAGGCTTGTCGTTTTATCATCAGCTTGTGGACTTTGATGGGTTACTGCTCCATTCCTCGGCTGTTATTATGGACGGTAAAGCATATCTGTTTTCCGCGCCGTGCGGAACCGGCAAGTCAACTCATACTTCGCTTTGGATGAAGGCTTTTGGCGAAGACAAGGTTCAGCTCCTTAATGACGATAAACCGGCTTTGCGTTTTATTGACGGTGAGTGGTTTGCATACGGAACACCGTGGAGCGGTAAATATGATAAGAATATCAATGTCAGAGCACCGATTGCCGGTATTTGTATGCTTCACCGCGGTGCTGTCAATAAGATTGAACCTTTTGGCGGATTCGCAGCGATTCACGCTCTGATGGAACAGTCAACTCGCGGAAAATCTCCTGACTTTATGAGTAAAATGCTCTCGCTTTTTGATAAGCTCATAACAAAGGTGCCCGTGTGGCGTATGGAATGCAACATGGAGCTTGATGCTGCGATTCTTTCACACAGCATTATGTCGGGCGAATCTAAAAAATAATATTATTGTAAAGGAAAATAAAGATTATGAAACTTAAACCCGGATTTATATTAAGAGAAGTTGCTGGCTCATGCGTTGTTGTACCGACCGGTGCCGAGCTTAATTTTAACGGCATGATCAGCCTTAACGAAACAGGTAAGTTTATATGGCAGTGCCTCGAAAATGATACTGATGTTGATTCAATTGTTGCAAAGATAATTTCCGAATATGATACCGATGAATCAACTGCCAAAGGTGCTGTTGAGGCATTTGTTCAAAAGTTGAGAAGTCATGGATTCCTTGACGAATAAAAAAACGGAGCTGGATGCCATAATGCCGCTTTTGCGTGAGCAGCTTGCCGCCGGAGGAACAGTCACTTTTTCTCCCCGTGGCGTGAGTATGCTCCCTATGATACGGCAGGGCAGGGATTCAGTAACGCTTTCTCCGGTTAAAGGAAGACTGAAAAAATATGATCTCCCACTCTATATCAGAGATAACGGACAGTATGTTCTTCACAGAATTGTACGCGTCGGAGAAACATACAGCTGTATGGGGGACAACCAGTATCAGGTGGAAAACGGTATACGCCATGACCAGATAATAGGTGTTGTAAGTTCATTCAGCAGGGAAGGACGCACTGTTAAAGTGACAGCACTGTCATATTGGCTGTATTGTCGGTTCTGGAGCTTCAGACGTTCTGTGCGTATAATTCTTCACGGTATTTTAAAGCGCTTATTCAAAAAATGAACGGATAGCACTTGAATTTTGAATATTCCACAGAAACCCGATGACAGTTTTTTAAAACGATTCGGGTTTTTGTGATTTATATAGAATTTTGATAAATTTATGATTTTATTTATGAATAATAGAGTTTTTTGTGAATACACAGATAATTAAAGAATGTTTTTCTATTGACAAGAATGTTAATGTGTGATATAATTTAATATGTATAATGCTTTCGTTGGATATTATTATAAATGCCGCTTGTCGGCGAATGGCATTTACTTAATATATTATTTCTTCAAAGGGGACTATTATGAACTACCACGCTACAAACGAGATGAGTGAGATCGATGCTATCGAAATCGACTTGTTTGATTTGATAAGACTGCTTTGGCAGAAATTATGGATAATTATTTTGTCTATGATTCTTTGCGGTGCAATTGCATTTTCATTTGCTATATTTGCCGTTGCACCCAAATATACAGCATCGGCTATGCTGTATGTTAATAACAGCTCGGCTTCGGTCAGCGGAATACCGATTACAATCAGTTCTTCGCAGCTTTCCGCTTCAAAAAGCCTTCTCAGTACATATGTGGTTATTCTCAAAACAAGAACTACTCTCGAAATGGCTATGGAAAAAGCAGGTCTTGATTATACATACGGACAGCTGCAGGGAATTGTTTCGGCTGAAGCTGTTAATAACACAGATATTTTCAGAATTACAGCCACTTGTCATAGTGCTGACGATGCAAAACTTATTGTTGATACGCTTGTTGACATTTTGCCAGACAGAATAGCAGATATTGTTGACGGAAGCTCGGTTCGCGTTGTTGACCGTTCAATCCGTCCGACCGGTCGCTCGTCGCCATCTTACACGAGATATGCGGTTATCGGTGTTGTTGCGGGACTATTGCTCAGCTGTTTTGCAATAGTTATCGAGGATCTTATGAATACAACCGTCCGCGATGAAGAATACCTTAAGCAGAGATACAATATTCCGGTTCTTTCGGTTGTTCCCGAAGCATACAGCGTTTCGAAAAAAGCGTATTATAAATATGGCTATAAATCCAGATATAAATACGGTTATCACGGAAGATACGGCTACTACAGGGGTACACGCGGTGACGGATATACTCAGAGCTATGATAATGCTAACACAGGAGTTGGTGACGACAAATGAATCAGAAGCAGACAAACGAAACAAAAATGAATAATAAGAAAAATCTGCGCAGTCAGGAAAACGGCATCAAGCTTGAGAATGACGCTGTGTCGAACACCCAGCCGGACAAGAAAAATGATAAAGCGAAAAACAAAAAAGAAGCAAAGGCCAACAAAAATAAGTCAGGTCCTTCGCTTGAGGAAATTGCGGCAACCATCGGAAGAAAGCGTTCGTTCGCAATGGCAGAAGCTCACAAGCGTCTTCGCACCAACATAATGTTCAGTTTTGCCGATGAAAGCGAATGCCATATCATCGGTGTTACAAGTGCGATGGCACATGAGGGTAAAACAACAACCGCGGTGAATCTTGCGTATGACCTCATGAAGGCAGGAAAAAATACACTTCTTATTGACGCGGATATGCGTCTTTCGCGCATTCCTAAGTTGCTTGGCGTTGATGTTACCCCCGGACTCAGCAATATGCTTGTGGGAAAGAGTGATAGCCCCAATGTTATCAGAGTTGCCGATTCGCAAGACGGACTTCAGGTTATAACTTGCGGCGATATTCCTCCGAACCCGACGGAGCTTCTTTCTTCGAAGAGATTTGAGCTTCTGCTTGCGGCTCTCCGAAAAACATATGAATATATCATCATCGACTTGCCTCCTGTTGCCGAAGTTTCTGATGCACTTATTGCATCAAAGCTTATTGACGGAATGATAGTCGTTGTAAGACAGGAATATGTTGACAAGCGTCTTCTTGATGATACAATCCATCAGCTTAATCTCAGTGGTGCACGCATTCTCGGTCTTGTAATGACCTGCGCACAGTTTAAAACAAAATACGGAAAATATAAATATAAGAAGCCGGGCAGTTATAAATACGGTTACCGCGGAAATTATGGCTACGGTTACGGAAAATACGGCGGCTACTATTCTCGCAGTGCTCACAGACACCGTTCAGGCTACAGTTACGGCTATGCATATCAGCATCACTACGAAAATCAGCATAACAATTCGCATAGCAAAAACAGAGATAACTGATAATGTCAGACATATATGTGGAGCAAACCCTCGACGGCGGTATGCGTATAGATTTTCATACGCATATACTTCCGCAGGTCGATGACGGCAGTCAATCGGTCGACGAGAGTTTGCAGATGATAAGAACTCTCAAAAACTCCGGCGTAACCTGCATAGCTTTGACTCCGCATTTCTATCCTCAAAGGGATAACCCCGAACAGTTCCTCTTAAGACGTGACCGCGCTTTTTCAAGGCTGCATGAAGCTCTCAAAAATTCTTCGGATATTTCTGACGTACATATTATTCCGGGCGCAGAGATTGAATATTTTGCCGGTATCACCTGTATGAAGGATTATCCGGAGCTTAAGCTTGGAGAATCCCAGTGTTTACTTGTTGAAATGCCGTTCGGTGTTTGGACTTCGCAAATGGTTGACGATATTCTCCAGCTTAACAGCTTTGGCGGATGCCGCATTGTTATTGCCCACGTTGAGCGTTATCTTTTTGAACAAAAAAAGGACGTTATAAATGTTCTTCTCGACAATGGTGTGGTTATGCAGTCAAATGCTTCGTTCTTCATTGAACGCAGAACTTCAAGATTTGCGATGAAAATGCTGAAACGCGGATGGATACATATTCTCGGTACTGACTGTCACAGCATGACAGTGCGTCCTCCCAATATTTCAGGAGCTTTTGAAGCTATAGCAAAGCGGCTTGGCAGCGATACTGTTGACCGAATGATGGCTTATGCATACGATTTGCTAAGACAGGATATACATAGTGCGGACACAGTTCCGTTGTCGGTTTAAATTATGAAAAGCAATACCAAACTTAAATATATAATTTTACTTTGTATCTGTATCAACTGTATAGGTATTTGTCTGTATCTGAATTTTGCATATCAAACTGAAATGAAGGATGACAGCAATACGCTCGATTCTCTCCGCGATGCAATAAAAGAGTTTGAATCGAATGCGGCCGACAACGAAAGTGATTCGGAATCAACTGATACCGAAAGGGCAGAGCCCGATACGGATACAGCTGATCCCGAAACGATTGAGATTCCGGATGATACGGATGAAACCACTGCTAAACCGCAGGTTTACAATCCTTCGGCTACACTTAATTTTGATAAGCTGTGGGCGGTTAATCCCGAAATTCATGCCTGGCTCGAAATAAAGGGAACCAGAATCGACTATCCTATTCTTCAAAGCAAGAATTACGATAAAAAATATCTTAATACCGGCTTTGATGGTTCGGCTTATGTTGGCGGAGCACTGTTTACTCAGGCTTCGTATAACGGTACTGATTTTAATGATCCGGTTACTGTTATTTACGGGCATACGATGCGTTCTGGCTCGATGTTCGGTAAGCTTCAGAGCATATATTCCGATTCTGCGTCTTTTAAAGAACACAGCGATATTCTGATCTATCTCCCAGGAGTACAGCGGCATTATACAGTTTTTGCTGCTGTGCCATATGATGCGATTCATATACTTCAGGCATATGATTTTTCAAAACCCTATTGGTATAAGCGCTTCTTTTCAGATGTGAAGCGTATACGTGAAATAGGTGCTAATTTTAATAAAGAAGCGTTTCCCGAGGAGGGTGACCGTGTTATTATTCTCTCGGTGTGCTTAAACGAGGATGCTGCCAGAAGGTATCTTGTGATGGCAGTATGCAGTGAGGATCTCGCTGACAACGGTGCGGCTCTCGAAAATTAATATAATGAAATTTTATTGTAAGGAGATTTTACCATGAAAGCTTTACGTATTTTCTCAATGTTAACGGCTGCGATGCTTCTTTTTACACTGACAGCTTTTGCAGCTGGTTTTACCCCCAGCGTTCAAAAGGAAGACATTGAACTTATTATCAAGCCTGACGACGATACACTGATTCTCACTCCCGAAAAGGATATTGATGATGATAACAATGATATTCCTGAAGACATCAAGGCGGCCATCGAAGATGCACGCGATAATCTTAAAGAATCTCCGCAAAATCTTATTGAAGATTTTAAGGATATTTGGGAAGAACATACCGGCGGTGCAAATGTTGAAGATGCTATAGTCAGCGATATTTTCGACATCCGCTATGAAAATGAAATCGGCAATGACGACGTTGCTACTGAAATCGAGTTCGAAATTAAAGTTGAAGGAATTGGAGAGGATACTGGAGTTCTTGTAATGGTAAAGGCTTATGGGGAGAATGCTTGGAAGGTGGTTAACTGTACAATAAACGAAGACGGTGTCATTACAATCAGCGGAA
>JAZQXA010000014.1:0-14275 GCA_045632605.1 Candidatus Flemingiibacterium sp.
CACTTTTTTCCCGACTTACGGCAATGAAAAATCCATGTTTTTCCGTTTTTTCAAACATTAAGGTTGTAATTATGAAATCACAGCCGATTATCCGCTTGACTTATCTGCCGATTTATAGTAAAATATAACTGCAAATATATACGGGAGGTGAAGGCGTGACTATAAAAATACATCCGCAGTACGGTGCCGAAAATATTACATCAGACGATAAATTGCGTTTTATAAAATGCTGTGACAGCGCACGGATAAACAGCTGTGAACGCCATAGTATCGGTACGCTCGGCGAAAAAACGCTCCACTCCGTAATAAAGCATTATTTCGAATCTGACACATCTTTTCACGAACAAAAAATCGGACGTTATGTCGCTGATATATTAAAAAACGGAGAGATAACAGAAATCCAGACCCGTGCCTTTTCTTCACTGAAAAACAAGCTCACCGCATATATGGGAAATCACAGAGTGAATGTTGTATTCCCCATAGCGGCAGAAAAATATATTTCTTGGATAGACCCTGAAACCGGCGAGGTAGGAGAACGGCATAAATCGCCAAAACGCGGACATCCCCGGGATATACTCCGCGAGCTTTATTCACTTCGTCCGATAATGCCGCTTGACGGCGTAAAATTCACGCTTGTATTCTGTGTAATGGAAGAATTCCGTCTGCTCACGGGACGAAGCCGCGATAAAAAGCATTTCGGTGCATCCCGATATGAACGTATCCCGACAGAACTTTCGGGAATTCTTACGCTTGAAAATACGTCAGATTTTGCGCTGCTCATCCCCGACACCTTGCCAGAGCGTTTCACAGCCGCCGAGTTTGCAAAAGCAGCAAAAATGACACGCCGTACGGCAGGCTATGCCCTTTTAACTCTGATATCGCTTGGTGTTATAGAGCACACAGAAACTTTAAAAAGAACTTATATTTACAAGCGAATACCGTTTTAAACCGACCTTTTTATCGAATATACTTGAAAATATACATATAGTATGGTATAATATTAACCGTGTTGGATTATCCAAACATATGACAGATTTAATATTTCGGAGAAAAAATGGATAAATATAAAAAACTGATATCAAACACCGCAATACTCGGCATCGGTACATTCGGCTCAAAGCTGCTTGTATTCCTGCTTCTGCCGCTTTATACTGCGTATCTTTCGACGGCAGAATACAGTACCGCCGATATTATAACACAAAGCGCAAATCTGCTTATGCCGATATTATCGCTCGGAATCTGCGATGCGGTTTTCCGCTTCACCCTCGACCGCGATATTGATAGAAAACATGTTCTCACGAGCGGGATTTATGTTATCTTTGCAGGATTTCTCCTGTTTACGCTCTTTTTCCCACTGCTCAATAGAATCGAATATTTTGACGGCTATATGTGGCTTATTATCCTCTATGCCTTCGTCGCAAATATTCACTCTTTGCTCGCACAATATGTAAGAGCGTGCGGTATGACGGCATTTTTTGCCCTGCAAGGTATATCGTCAACAGCAATAACAATTGCACTTAATATCCTCTTTTTGGTGGTCCTTGAAATCGGGCTTCTCGGATATGTATTAAGTGTCGTCATAGCAGACGCACTGGTTTCACTTATAATCATCCTTGTAATACGAAAGGATTTCTCGCTTTCGCCGTCGCGCTTTGACCGTGCAACAGCAAGGCTTATGCTGAAATTCAGCATTCCGCTCATTCCGACAACCGTATTCTGGTGGATAACAAACGTATCCGACCGCTACATGATAAAAGGCTTCATCGGCGATGATATAAACGGTCTTTATGCGGCGGCATTCAAGATTCCGACAATGCTTATTCTTCTGTCGGGAATATTCATTGAAGCATGGCAGTTTTCCGCAGTTACTGAACGTGATACCGATACTCGGAAAAATCATGAAAGCTTCTTCGGAACGGTTTTCGACAGCTTTCAGGGTATGCTTTACATCTCGGCGGCAGGACTTATTGCATTTTCCAAAATCTTCGCAAAAATCCTCTTTGCCGAAAGCTACTATACAGCATGGCAGTATATGCCGCTGCTTATCAGTGCAACAGTTTTTTCAAGCCTTGTCACATTCATGGGCAGTGTTTATCTCGTTGACAAAAAGAGTGTACATTCCTTTGTAACATCAATGATAGGAGCACTCGTTAATATCGGATTCAATCTGCTGCTGATTCCAACCGCACTTGGCGCAAACGGTGCGGCACTTGCGACATTTCTGTCATATTTCATCGTATTCATCATCCGTGCTGTCAATACACGAAAATTTATACGCTTCCCTCTCCATACTCCAAAACTTATTGCTAACACAGCAATAATCGGTGTGCAGACAGTATTTATGATATGCGAAATCAAGTTCTGGATTCCCGTGCAGATAATCGGAATTACACTAATATTCGTCCTTAATGCAAAACCGATTCTCGGAGGTATAATGAAAATTCTCCGCCGAAAATAAACAAATTGCCGCAGTGCGCGGATTTCTCTTGACAAATCCTGCGCACTGTGGTATCATATTGTAGTATGAAATGTTCCCGTAGCTCAGCAGGATAGAGCATCCGCCTCCTAAGCGGAAGGTCGCGCGTTCGAATCGCGCCGGGGACGCCATTCTTTTGCGGTAAATTAATTCTCGCCGCTAAAAATAGTTAGATCCGTATTTTTATCTTCCCTCGCTCATAATTATACTATATAAACACTCGGAGGTTCACGGTGGGAATCACTTTTTCACTTATTATGATGAGCATAATGCTCGGTGTCGGACTCGCTATGGATGCCTTTTCGGTTTCACTCGCAAACGGACTCAATGAGCCTAAAATGCAGCCTCCAAAGCTCGTTGGAATTGCCGCCACATTCGCCGTTTTTCAGGCAGTGATGCCGCTTATCGGTTGGATATGTGTTCACACCGCGGCACAGCATTTTGAATCGTTTGAAAAGTATATCCCGTGGATAGCGCTGGCGCTTCTTGCTTATATCGGAGGTAAAATGCTTATTGAGGGCATACGCTGCAAATGTGAAGACTGCGGATGCAAAAAGCTTACGCTTTCAGCACTTCTCGTTCAAGGCGTTGCCACATCAATTGATGCTCTTTCTGTCGGATTCACGATTTCGGAGTATAACCTCACAGAAGCTATTGCCGCTGTAATTACAATTGCAATCGTAACATTTATCATCTGCTGTGCCGGGCTGGTTTTAGGGCGTACATTCGGTACAAAGCTTGCAGGTAAAGCCGGAATACTCGGCGGCGTTATACTCATTGCCATCGGACTTAAAATTTTTATTGAGGGCGTATTTTTCTAAAATAATCAATGCACCGTGGGTCAGTAAAGCAAAGCCGCGGTGCATATATTTTTGAATAAATATCTGTATGATAAATTCTTCTTTGACTAATTTACCAAAATTCGTATATAGGGGTTGATTTGTGATATAAAATATGGTATAATATGTGTGTATGCTATGTGCGTATTTACCCTTTTGGCAGTATTTTTCGAGAAAGGATAATTATTATGCAGAATTATATTTTAAGTGCGTGCTCAACAGCCGATATTTCGCACGAGCACTTCGCCAAGCGCAATATCCCCTATCTTTGCTTCCACTATTTCATGGACGGTATCGAATATCCCGATGACCTCGGACGCTCAATGCCGTTTGATGAATTTTATGCCGCAATGGTTAACGGCGCTGACACAAAAACTTCGCAGATCAGTGCCGGTGAATATACAGCTCATTTTGAAAAATTTCTCGCAGAGGGAAAAGACATTATTCATGTCACCCTCTCATCAGGTCTTTCCGGCTCAATTCAGTCAGCTAAAAACGCCGCAAAGGCTTGTCTTGAAAAGTATCCCGAACGCAAGATACGCATAATCGATTCTCTTGCGGCATCCTCGGGTTACGGTCTTTTTATCGATAAGCTCGCAGACCTTCGTGATGAGGGAATGGGATTTGATGAGCTTGCAGACTGGGCTGAAGCTAACCGCTTGAGAGTACATCACTGGTTCTTCTCCTCCGACCTCACCTTCTATGTTAAGGGAGGACGAGTTTCAAAAACTGCCGGTGCAATCGGCGGTATTCTCGGAATCTGTCCGCTTCTCAATATGGATGTAAACGGAAAGCTTATTCCGCGTGAAAAAATTCGCCCGAAAAAGCGCGTTATCAACCGTATTGCCGAAATGATGAAGGAGCACGCTGATGACCGACTCGATTACAGCGGAAAGTGCTTCATCAGCCATTCCGCTTGTCTTGAAGACGCACGTGCTGTTGCTGATATTGTGAAGGCTTCATTCCCAAATCTTGACGGGGATATCCTTATAAACAGCATCGGTACAACTATAGGAAGCCACACCGGTCCCGGCACAGTTGCACTCTTCTTCTGGGGAGATGTCCGCGAGGACTAATCATCTTAAACTAAAAGAGGAAATTCTATGATTAACGAAATCAAGAGCGAGTTGAGCGGTGCCGCATCAAGCGAAGAAGCCGTCATAAAGATTATTGACGGAAAGCTCTTTGCAAGCATGGCAAGAGGCGGTGCGGCACAGCTTCGCGCAAACGCCGAGGAGGTAAACAACCTCAATGTGTTCCCCGTTCCCGACGGTGACACCGGCGATAATATGAGTATGACCATAGAGGGCGGCGTTTCTGCAATCGCAGGCATTGACAGCGATGACCTTGCCTTCGTTTCGGCAAAGCTCTCACAAGGTATGCTGCTCGGTGCAAGAGGAAACTCCGGCGTTATTCTGTCGCAGTTTTTCGACGGAATTGCAAAAGGCTTTGCCGGTCAGACAAGTGCCGACTGCAAAATATTTGCCGACGCCTTAAAAAACGGCGTTAAGCAGGCATATGCTTCGGTTATGAAGCCAACAGAAGGAACAATTCTCACCGTCGCACGTGAATCGGTTGAATATGCCGCTTCGCGTGTTAATGAAAACAGTACTGTAAAAAGTATTTTTGAAGACCTTACAAACGAAATGTACGCTTCCCTGCAGCGCACTCCCGAACTTCTAGAACAGCTCGCAGAAGCAGGCGTTGTCGACAGCGGCGGCGCGGGACTTTACTATGTCATGCAGGGATGCTACAAAATATTGCTCGGAGAAGAAATTGACGGAGCGATGGAAATGCCCGCACCGAAAACGGCAACAATTGATTTTTCCGCATTCGGTCCGGACAGCGAAATGACTTACGGCTACTGCACCGAGCTTCTGCTCCAGCTTCAGAACTCGAAGTGTGACACAGAAACATTCGACGTTAATACCGTCAAGGATTTTCTCGGCGAAGTCGGCGACTCCATTGTTGCATTTAAAACCGGAAGTATAATAAAGATTCACGTTCACACAAAGACTCCCGAGCGTGTGCTCGAATTCTGCCGCAAATACGGCGAATTTCTCACTGTGAAGATTGAAAACATGAGCGTACAGCACTCAAGCCTTCCGGAGGAACACAGCACAAAGAAGCCGCGCAAAGCAAAGGAATTTGGCACAGTTGCAGTCGCTTCCGGCGACGGAATCGAGAGCCTCTTCTGTGAGCTTGGTGTCGATTATGTCGTCCACGGCGGTCAGACGCAGAACCCGTCCGCAAAGGACTTTCTCGAAGCGTTCGAGGACGTGGGTGCGGCGCACATTTTCGTCTTCCCCAACAATGGCAACATCGTTATGGCGGCAAAACAGGCGGCACAGCTTTATGATGGCGGTGAAATTCACGTCATTGAGAGCAAAGACCTCGGTATGGGTTACGCGGCAATCTCCGCAATGAACTTCCAGTCGGGTGACGCCGAACAGATAGAGGCAACATTCCGTGAGGCAATGTCAATGGTTTCGACTGGATATATTTCCCCGGCTATCCGCGATGCAGAGCTTGACGGGGTACACATCAAGTCCGGCGATTTCATCGGCTTTGTCGGAAAAGAAATGAAGGTTTCCTGCAAAGATATGCTCGAAGCGGCAACCGAGCTGCTCGATAAGATGCTTGGTGATGACACTTATCTCGTTACCGCATTTATAGGCAAGGATGCAAACGACGATGATACAGCGGCGATTGAAGAATGGCTCGCTGAAAAAAATCCTGACATTGAGTTTTACACCTCCGATGGCGGTCAGGATGTTTACCCGTTCATTTTTGTTGTTGAATAATCAAAACAGCGCAATTTCATCGAAAAGATGATTTTGCGCTGTTTTTTTGGAACTTTTTTCGCGTTTTTTCCGTCGAAAGTAATGTAACCTCATTTTCATGACAAAGGAGATTAAAATGAAACGTATAATTGCATTCTTCGTGCTTATATTCATGCTGACAGCCTGCGCTGAAAATAATGATACTGCACATAATCCCTCAAAAAACAACGATGAAATCACAGATACCACCGTCACTGATGAAAAGGATTATCTCGAGGGAATCTTCTACTCGTCAGACGGTTCATTACCTATGATACTCATAAATGGAACAAACCCGTGCTATATGAAGGCCGCAGACGCTTCAGTACGCTTTGATGACCTGACAACCGGTGACCGTATCCGTATCAATAACGGAATTATGCTCTATACCTATCCTGGGCAAATCAGAGTAACCCGTGTTGAAAAAATTGCCGACGGCGATATCGGCGACATTGATGAAAAAGTAATTGACGAGCTTAATAAGATTTTCGGCTTAACAGTTGACACATCCGAGCTTACAAAAAAGCAGGAAATTACCGTCCTTTCAAATGATGGCAAGCTCACTGTAAACAGCGTGTATATCCCGATTGAATCAAAGGATGCACGTTGCTATTCGGCAGCGTTTGACGAGCGTTATCAGATGTATTTTCTCATCGAAAACGGTATAACGCTTCACATTATTGATATGCATGATGGCGTTATTGCTCATACGGAAATTCTCGATACCGAAGTTTGTCCGAGTAATATAAGCTACGGCGATAACGGTGTCACCGTATTCGATTTCACTGTAAACGACGATAATACAGAAACAGTTAACTGTGCCTATGAAATCAGCAAGTCGGGGAACACTTTCATAGTTACACCGGCAGAAAATCCGCAGGCTTACCCCATATATGAAAACATCTGCACTTCCCCGGACGGCAAATACACTATTTACAACACAACCGAGGACGGCGTTGGACACGGCGGAATCGACACAGCCAATTCCAATTATGATACTCCTCATGTTTACAGAAATGTAGTCTATGACGCCCATATTGGAGGAAGCATCAACGATATCAAAGATGTCGCAAGTTATGAGGCTGTCGGATTTATCAGCGACACTGTTTTCGTTTATAATATTTACGGTTGGGAGCATCATATCGGTTTTGGCATGTACGATTTTTCAACAGACGAAACTGTATATTTCAAGAGCGGAGATTTCATCGCGCACGCTGTATATGACGGAAAAATAATGGTCGAGGAGCGTGGACCATATTATGACGTATTAACTACGTCCGCACTTTGGGCGGTTGATATAAACGGCAATTATACGCAGCTTGCGGCAAACGAGGAAAAGCTCGAAAATCCTGACGCATATGTTTTGGGGGATAGCTTTTATGCCTATTTCAGTGACGGCGTATGGCTTAATTTTAAAACCAACTTAGACCTCGGCGAAACTGAGAAAAAGCTACTTGAGGTACGTTCCGCAGATTTCACTGAAATTCTCGCAGAAATAGAATATCCGTACGGTGAAGTCATATTCTACCGTCACGAAAATCTCAAGGCAACCGAAAATTCGCTAACAGTGATATTTTTCGCGGTAGAATAATATATTATTGCAGATTGGTACTATTTAAGCGTTTTCATATTTTCTCCGAAAATGATACGATTTTTACTTGCCTATATGAAAAAATAATGATATAATTGTTACGATAGCTGTCATCGCGGCAGCAAAAAATAATAGGGAGAACATAATATGAACTTCTTCGAACAGAAAAAAATTGTAATTGAAAACAATATAATTGAAACGCCCTTTCAGAAGCCTCTCGGAATCTGTCAGGACGGTACAACACCGATGTACCGCGACGTGGACGGAAAGCTCTGGGCAATGAGCGGTCATTCGCACGTCGGACACATCGCTATGTTCAGCGGCTCCTGTGTTGCTGACCTTGAACAGCTTTATGCAATCAACACAAATTTCTGCGTCGGTCATGCAGATTATGCCTTTTCCGGCGTACGTTACCCAGAAGGAGTCAAGCCACGCGGAAGCATTTGGCCGTTCGGACTTTACATCTGCCCGAAAACACACCGTTTCTTCTGCTTCTTCCACAACGAAACCGGCTGGAACGGCAAAGGTACCGGATATGATGCTCTCGGTTTTATAGGCCAGGGAGAAATACCGAGATGCGATTCAGACTTCCGCCACATCGGACTTATGCATTCGGACGATGAGGGCAAGAACTGGACATTTGACCGTTGGGTGCTCTCCGGAAGCGAGGTCTGCATTAGCGAAAAATTCAATCCAGACAACGAGAATCTTATCGGACAGCAGATTGACAAATTAAGACTCGGAACCGGAGATTTTACGCTGTTTGTCAACCCGAACGACGATTATATTTACCTGCTCTATAACATCGTTGGTGTCAATATGAACGCCGAAAAATGGACCGACTGTCACACATATATCGCTCGCACGAGAAAACGTACCGACGGTGCAATGGGCGACTTTGTTAAATACTACGAGGGTAGCTTCTGTGAGGCCGGCAACCTCGGAAGAGAAAGCGTTATCATTCCTAATTCGTGGCACACCAGAATGGTATGGCTTGAAAAGTATAAAAAGTATCTTGTTTCATACCGTGCTCTCGGTGCTGTCAATCCGTGGGAGTGTGAACAGATCACTGAATTCCGCGTCAGCGATGACATGATAAATTGGAGCGAGCCGGTAACAGTTATGCTCGGGGATGCCGTTTACGGAAACCACTATTCGGCGATAGTTCCTAACGATACCGTAACGCAGGCAAATGTGATAGCAGGAGATGATTTTTCAATTCTCTCCAACCGCCACTCTCCGGTAAACCGCTATCTTGCCCATCTTGAGGACAACAACTAAAAAGAAAACGCACCGCAGATTTTTCTCTGCGGTGCACTTTTATATTAAAGGTTATAATACTTGTCGAACTCTGCGGGATGAGGAATTGCCGCAAGCTGACGGCATTCTTCGCGCTTTGACTTGATGAAGTTTGTAATAAGCTCCTTCGGGAATACGCCGCCGGCAGTCAGATAATCGTTGTCTGCTTCAAGCGCATCAAGTGCTTCGGGGAGAGATGTCGGGAGATGATGAAGCTTTGCCTTTTCCTCGTCGCTGAGGTGATAAAGGTTAACATCATAGGGACCCCAACCGTTTGCATGAGGATCAATCTTATTCTTGATACCGTCAAGACCTGCCATGAGAATTGCCGCATAGCAGAAATACGGATTACATGTTGCATCGGGGTTGCGAAGCTCGAAACGGCGCTTGTCAGGGCTCTTTGCATATGCGGGAATACGGATTACGGCACTGCGGTTCGAGGTTGCATAACCAACGGTTACGGGTGCTTCAAAGCCGGGGACAAGTCGCTTGAAGGAGTTTGTACTGGGGTTGGTGAGAGCACAGAGAGAAGCAATGTGCTTTAAAAGACCGCCCATGAAATAATGTGCGGTTTCGCTGAGGTTAGCATATCCGTTATCATCGGAGAATACCGGCTGACCGTCCTTTAAAAGGAGCATATGAACGTGCATACCGCTTCCTGCTTCGCCATAGATGGGCTTCGGCATGAATGTTGCGGTCTTACCGTACTTGAGCGCGGTGTTGTGGATGATATATTTGATCATCATTGTCGCATCAGCCATCTTTGACATTTTGCCAAGCTGTGGCTCGATTTCGAACTGACCGGAAGCCGCAACCTCGGGATGATGATAGTTAATCTCAATTCCGGCATCCTTCATATGCAGGCACATTTCACTGCGGCACTCATAGGAAATATCAAACGGCTTTGCAATATGATAATTCTTCTGCTTGGGAACAACAACGCCGAGTCCCTCTGTATCACTGTTCCAGTAAGACTGCTTTGCATCCATTCTCACGCCGATATGATTTCCTGCAACCTCCCAGCCAATCTGGTCGAAGAGATAGAATTCAAACTCGGGAAGAATGAGCATCGTGTCAGCAACGCCACAGTCCTTCATATACTGCTCTGCCGCAAGAACGATGTTTCTCGGATACTGAGGCAGAGGACGGTTTTCGGGGCTTGCAATAATCATTGCATTACCTGTCATAGAAAGTGTGGGAATCTCGCAGAACGGGTCGATAACTGCGGTGTCAGGGTCGGGAATGAACACCATGTCGCCCTTCTCGACAACAGCGTAACCGTAGTTCGAAGCATCGAAGCCGATACCGCTCTTCATTGTATCCTCAGAGAAATTCTCTGCCGGGATAGTAACATGTCTGTACTGACCGTTTATGTCAACCATCTTGAAGTCGACCATTTTTATCCCGTTATCTTTTATAAGCTTCAGGATATCGCTAACTGTTTTTGCCATAATTATTCCTCCATATATTTTAGTAATTTACTAACATATAGTATTATATCAAAATTTTATGCCCATGTCAATAATAATAAAATATATTTTGAATGCTTTTTTCTATTTTTAACTAAATAAATATCCCCATACGATTAAGTATATGGTATCTACATTAAATACCATTGAGCGACTCTGCAATCTACAGACTATACTCTCTGCCATGCAAAAAAACTATTTTTTCGACATCTGATTTACACTTGTAACAACAATGTCGAAAATTCTGTATTGACAACTGACAAGGCGCATGATATAATAATATAGTATATATTTATGCTCGAGGCTCTAGTGAATCAATTCCTATTTCGACACAAAAAGTAAAAGAATATAATAAACAATTATGACGTCCGAGGAAAAACCATATTTCCCCTCCACAAAAAAAGACAAACGGAGAAAAATAAATGGAACGAACAACAAAGCAATATCACACACATCTGAAAGCAAAAAGCGGATGGTTTGATATCAACCTAAAAGAGCTGTGGCAATATAAGGATCTGATATGGCTTTTTGCAAAACGGAAACTTATACTCGTATATAAGCAGACAATACTCGGTCCGGCATGGATAATACTCCAGCCGCTTTTGACTACGCTGATCTATACCGTTGTTTTCGGAAATATCGCAAACATTTCGACAGACGGTATACCGCAGATACTTTTCTATATGAGCGGAACAGCAGTCTGGAGCTTCTTTGCCTCCTGCCTCAATCAGACGGCACTGACATTCACAAATAACTCCCGTATTTTCGGAAAAGTATACTTTCCAAGACTCGTCAATCCAATATCCACAGTGCTCTCATCCGCAATAAATTTCCTCGTTCAGTTTGCTGTGTTCATTCTGTTTTGGATTTATTTTATTGCAAATGGTAAAATTGTTCCAAACTATCAAGGGATCGTTTTTCTTCCGGTCATCGTGCTCTATCTCGGATTGCTTGGGCTTGGATTTGGTATTATTATATCAAGCCTGACGACAAAATACCGCGATTTATCTCTTCTCGTCACCTTCGGAGTACAGCTGTGGATGTATATAACTCCCGTTGTATACCCGGCATCCACGCTTGCAGACAGTAGATTTTATACGCTTATCATGATTAATCCGACAACATGCGCGGTTGAAACTTTCCGCTGGATATTCCTCGGAGTTGGTGATGTAAATATGTTTTACTGGTGTATTTCCGCCGCAATTATGGCTGTGGTTGTACTGCTCGGCGTTATAATATTCAGCAAGGTTGAAAAAACTTTCATGGATACGGTATGATATGAGGTGTTCGATATGAGCGAAAACATCGCAATAAAAATACAAGGACTAAAAAAGAAATACCGTCTCGGGCAGATCGGAGGCGGTACATTAACCGCCGACCTTCAAAGCTGGTGGGCAAAAATCAGAAAAAAAGAAGATCCAAACACAAAAATCGGTCAGGATGTCCGTCTTAACGGAAATACATTTATGGCGCTTAACGGCATAGATCTGACAATATATGAAGGCGAAGCCATCGGAATCATTGGCGGTAACGGTGCCGGAAAATCAACCCTCTTAAAAATTCTTTCCCGTATCACAGCTCCCACAGACGGAACAGTTGATATCTATGGACGTATAGCATCTATGCTCGAAGTCGGAACCGGCTTCAGCCCGGAAATGACAGGACGCGAAAACATCTATATGAACGGTGCAATTCTCGGAATGTCAAAAGCCGAAATAGATGAAAAAATGGAAGATATTATTGAGTTTTCCGAAATCCGCGATTTCATTGATACGCCGGTAAAGCGTTATTCTTCGGGAATGTATGTAAAGCTCGCTTTTTCAGTGGCGGCGCATTTAAACAGCGAAATCATGATTATGGATGAGGTTCTCGCTGTAGGCGACATGGCATTCCAGCAAAAATGTCTTGACAAGATGCGTGATGCAGCAAAAAAAGAAGGCCGGACGGTCCTTTACGTTTCACATAATATGAATACAATACGTCAGCTCTGTGACAGATGTGTAGTTCTTGACGGCGGAAAAATTGTGTTTGAGGGAGATGTTGAAGACGGAATCGGTATCTATATGGGTATCAATAATTCCATTGATACGCTCAATGTTGATTTGTCTAACCGGAGAATGAAATATCTTTCGCCTAACGTAAAAGCTAAAATGACCAGACTCCAAGTGCTCGACAAAGAATCGGCAGCATATAAATCCGGCGAAGATCTTCATTTTAATCTGACCGTTCGAGCAAATCAAGTTATAGAAAAGCTCTCGTTTAGACTGGAGTTGAGGTTCCAAGATGACAGTCCAATCGGAACAGCATTTTGCGATACATCTACAGAATTTAAAGCAGGTGACGAAAAAACGCTCACTTTCCGTTTTCCAACAACCGGACTCACTCGAGGACGGTACAAATGTTTGTTTGTTATCTACGGTATGAATCAATACGGTGCTTGGGAAGACTATGATGCAATTTGGCCCGTATGCTGTTTTCAACTTGATGATGAATTGAAAATTAACTGGAATCAGCGTTGGGGACACGTCAAGCTGTCTGATGTGTGTCTTGAACAAATTAAATAATATAATTGATACGAAATATCCCCTGCCCACTACGGGCAAGGGATATTTGACTTTAATGTGTTAAAAAGAACTTTTTTTCGGAACAATTGCTCCGATTGATTCGAGTTGATTACAAAGTCTTTTATATTCTACGTCATTTACCGATATATTTCACATTGCCGCCAAAGCTGCCGCACATCCCGATACTTGTCCCATAGCCATACAGGTCGCCTCACAGCGTAGTCCGCTATTAGCCAATGTGTCGGAAGAAACACATCTTCCAGCGCATAATATCCTATCAGAGCCTTGTGGTATAAGAGCAGAATACGGAACCTTTGCCACACTTCCCTCTTTATGAAACTTTTGTATCAGTCCGTCCATTGTATGTAAATCAACCGGATACGAAGAATAACATACAGAATCCGAATAAAAATATCCGCCTAAATATTCCGCCTCTTTAACCACCGTTTTTCCAATAATACGATTTGTTTCCCGTACACCCGTTTCTGTTGCGGTGAGTGTAATCTCCAAATTTTCAAGTCCGTCTATTTTCCGAAGAAAATTGTAGACCCTCATCATTTCACGCAGTGTACGTTTTTCAATATCGGTTTTTCCCACTGATGAATCTGCATCTGCGCACGGGATATGCAGATTTATTTTTTTGTCCTCGAGGAAATTAATGAGATTTTCAGGCGATATATATCCTGGAAGATCAGAGTGCTTGAATGTATGTATTATATCATCAAAATTTATCTTATCTATATCATATCCGGAAATACAGTTCTGGATAGTTGCCGGCTGCAAGGATTTGCTTTTTACTGTCTTGTAGCCTGCCATATTGCATAGATTTGCATCACCCGTAGCGTCTATAGCTGTTTTCGCTTCAACAGAAAACAGTCCCTCCTTCCCGTTTATAAGAAATTGAACCTCATCATTTTTTTTTACAACATCTGCAAGCATTGCATTGCAAAGTACTTCAACACCATATTCGTCACACATATCAAACAGCACCGACGAATATATAAACCGATTTAAAAGTATCTGCTCACGCCAAAAAGCATTTGGCGGATCTGCTTTATACGGAATATCGGGAATTACAGCTCCTCCGAGTTTTTCAGCTCTTTTTATTGATTCCCAGCAAGGACTTCCGATAATCTGCTTACCCCAAGCAAAAAACAATCCCGGGAAATTCACATTTGCAACTGTCATCGTGCCGCCGAGAATACCGTTTTTTTC
>JAZQXA010000015.1:0-11187 GCA_045632605.1 Candidatus Flemingiibacterium sp.
TTTTCACGATCAGCTTAAAATCGTAGCTGACCTTGATCTGCGAGGCGAGTGTCTTGGTATGTTCACAGAATCGCCAGCCGGAAGCGATATTAAGTATGTGCAGCTTCCGTACCGTGCATATTTAGAAAGCTTTGAGGAGGAACACCGCAAGGGTATCTGCAAAATTATGGATTTTCTTTCCGATGAGGCAAATTACCCGATATTTATTCACTGTGTCGGCGGTGCTGACCGTACCGGAGCGATTGCGCTTTATTTGCGTGCACTCGCCGGTGAGTCGGACGATATAATTAATTCCGATTACGAGCTGACCTCGCTTGCATTTTACGCCTATGCTCTTGGCACTAACGATGATTCCGGGTATCGCAGTCGATATGCACCGTATTATCTTCGCTTTCAAGAGCAGCTTGATGCTTATGCGCCGGGACAGCCGATGTCTGTCAAAGTTCCACTGTTTTTGGCGGAATGCGGTGTCAGCAATGAATGCATGGACAAGATTGTTTCAATAATCAAAAAATAATGAAAATCGGGCTGCCGCTTTCACGGTAACCCGATTTGATTTTTATAATTAGGTTTAGAACTTAATCTTTTCTGCGATATAAGCCTTGAGCTCGGAAATCGGAATACGAACCTGCTCCATGGTGTCGCGGTCACGGACGGTTACGCAGTTGTCGGTTTCGGAATCGAAATCGTAGGTTACACAAAGAGGTGTACCGATTTCGTCCTCACGGCGGTAACGCTTACCGATTGAACCGGTTTCGTCAAAGTCGGTCATGAAGTCTTTCGAGAGGTCTGTGTATATTTCCATAGCCTTTTCGGAGAGCTTCTTTGAGAGAGGAAGCACCGCAACCTTAAACGGTGCGATGGTCGGATGGAAACGCATTACAACGCGGACATCGTTCTTTTCTGCGTCGATAACTTCCTCGTCATATGCTTCAACAAGGAGAGCAAGTGCCATACGGTCTGCACCGAGAGACGGCTCAACGACGTAAGGAATGTAATGCTCATTTGTTTCAGGATCAAAGTATGTCATATCCTGACCGGAATGTTCAGCGTGCTGTGAGAGGTCATAGTTGGTTCTGTCAGCAACGCCCCAAAGTTCGCCCCAGCCGAACGGGAAGAGATACTCGAAGTCGGTGGTTGCCTTGGAGTAGAACGAAAGCTCCTCGGGCTCATGGTCACGAAGACGGAGATTTTCCTCTTTGACATTGAGGCTCTTGAGCCAATTGTGGCAGTATTCGCGCCAATATGCGAACCATTCAAGGTCGGTGTCGGGCTTGCAGAAGAATTCAAGCTCCATCTGCTCAAACTCACGGATACGGAAGATGAAGTTACCGGGAGTGATTTCATTTCTGAACGACTTACCAACCTGGCAAACGCCGAAAGGAAGCTTACGGCGAGTTGTACGCTGAATAGAATTAAAGTTTACGAAAATCCCCTGTGCAGTTTCGGGGCGGAGATAAACCTCGTTTCCAGAATCTTCTGTAACGCCCTGATGTGTTTTGAACATAAGGTTAAACTTGCGGATGTCGGTAAAATCAGACTTGCCGCAGCCGGGGCAGGGGACGTTATTTGATCGGATATAATCGAGAAGTGCTTCGCCGTCCATTGCCTCTACGTTTACGTCAGTAATGTTATTTTCTTTGACGTATTCTTCAACGAGCTTATCGGCACGGTGACGCATTTTACAAGCCTTACAGTCGATGAGCGGATCGTTAAAGGTTGCAACGTGACCGGATGCCACCCAAACCTCGCGGTTCATGAGAATCGCGGAGTCAAGACCGACGTTATAGGGATTCTCCTGAACGAACTTCTTCCACCATGCACGCTTTACGTTGTTTTTCATTTCAACGCCGAGAGGGCCGTAGTCCCAAGAGTTAGCGAGACCGCCATAGATCTCGGAGCCGGGGAAAACGAAGCCTCTTGTTTTGCAGAGCGCGACGATTTTGTCCATTGTTTTTTCTGTGTTTTTCATTTTATATGTCCTTTCTTCACGGCTGGCTGCCGTGATAAAAAATTTTGACTGAAATTATTTATATGAGTCGAATATTTTTACCGCACTCGCAACCGACGGCTCAAAATATGTAATACCGTCGAAAACTTTACTTGTGCCGGGATATGTAATTGTTACTGCTTCAAATTTTGAATAAGCAAAAATCAAATCGAGATTGTTAAAAAGATCATCAACAGTGAAGGTTGTTTCAACGTGCTCTGAAAGTGCAGTGTAAAGTTCTGCAGCTTTTTCGAGATAGGTTATGTTTGTGAACTTTGCGAGGATTGCTTTCGCAAACTCAATTGTGGTGTTCATTCTGCCGACGTTGCCATTCTTATATCCGACATAGCGAAGAAGCTGTGCCGCCTTTTCGCCGTCGATCGTCGTTGTGCCTTTTTTGAGATCAATTTCAAGCTCCTGCAGAGGGTCGCTGTACTGCATATCCTCCGGAACATAATATGTAATCGTTCCGACAGCATCAATGGCTTCTTTGATTGCTTCAACAGAAACTGTTGCGTAATAATCAATGCGAAGCTCAGTCATCGTTGCTACCTTGCCGCATAGATAGTTGATTCCTTTGGTGCTGAGCGTGTCACCAAGCTGAACATATGTACCGTCTACATACACACGTGAGTTTCGCGGAATCGAGCAGAAAACGAACTGACGGTTTTCTTTGTCAACACGCAGAAGCACAATCATATCGGCTCCCCACGGACGGTTACGCTTATCGGGAAAACCGTCGCCTTCCCATTTTTCTTCGTAATCGTAGTCATCGAAAATGCCGGGCTGATAGTCTGTACCGACGAGGAGAATATTGAATGTTTCGCCTTTTATTTCGTCGATGAAATCGGGCACGGTTGTATCTTCTGAACCTGAGGTGCTTTGGGGATTATTAATGTCTGTATTGGGATTGCCGGGATTATACTGACCGTCCGGTGCAGTATCGTGCGAAATTTCATTTCCGGTTGGTATGGTGTCTTCCATAGTATCAACGACGAAGCCGACAATGAGATATGCCAGAACGCCGAAAATTAATGCTGATATAAGAAAAGTGAGTGCAAAATTACGCAGAGCTGAAAGCATGAAACATCATCCTTTCGATAATATTCGTATTTATGGTATACCTTAATATTATACCACAGTGATATTTATTTGTCAAGTGAAAAGAGGGAAATAGCGGCACATACAGTTTCACTTAACATTTGCTTGTTTGACGTGTAAAATTCAGAAAAGTTCCCGAAAATTCAATGAATCTCCTCCGCTTCAAATGGCAGAGGAGATTCATTTATACTTCACTTTTTCAAAAAATTGATTTCATCCGTAATCATCGAGCGAACGGAGTCACAGTCGTCAGCCCAATCGCGAAAATCGGAGTCTGAAAAATATCCTGTGCTGTAAAGAAGCTCAAGCCAATATCCGGTTTGCACTGCCACATCGAGAGCAGATTTCAGCTTTGATATGTGTTCATCGTCATCGGAGGCAAACTGTGCTTCATAAATATAAGCCCCGACCAAGGTTCCGGATTTTGCAAGCTGGGGCGCAATCACAGATTCGTGGTTTGCAATAAGATCCTGAACAAGGTTAACTATTGCCGCTGAAAAATCAAGTGATGCGGCAGGCAGATTATTATTAGGCAATTTTGAACCTCCAATTTAAAGTTACAGTCATCCGGCTGAGTGTTGTTGTGCGAACGGATAGTTGCCCATTATCTCTGAAATTTATTGAGAGAATGGGATTTGGCCCGCTCGACAGGATTCGAACCTGCGACCATCGGAATCGGAATCCGGTACTCTATCCAGCTGAGCTACGAGCGGTAATATGCTGTATTATTATACCACTTTACAGATTAAAAGTAAACCCCTTGTGATAGAATTTTAGCTAAAATCAGCATGGTGCACAAATTATACACCAAACCCTTGAAGGAGTTGCACAATAGAGAGTCGAAGCTTATCAAAAAACCGTGCGTTTTTTCAAGTTTATTGACATTTTTACGCTTTTGCTATGGACATTTATTCTGTTTTGTGATATAATAAACAGTATACTTGTATTTTTAACAGAAAGTGGGTGACGGTATGCAGCAGATTGGTATTGTAAGAGAAGTTTTTGATGATTATGCGCTCGTTGAAGTGTCGAGAAAATCAGCCTGCGAAAACTGTCACGCAAACATTGACGGCGGATGCTCGGCTTGCATTTCTTTCGGAGAAAAAGCCGCTGTTTCAAAGGCTGAAAATTCCATTGGCGCAAACGTCGGTGAACGGGTTATAATAGAAACCGCATCGTCGAGAGTACTCCTTTATGCGGCAGCGGTATTTCTGTTTCCGCTTATACTGGGTCTTATCGGATATTTTGTTGGTGGACTTTTCGGTGCTGTATCTGCACCTTATCTGGGGGCGCTTGCCGGATTTGCTTTTGCATTTCTCGTTGTCTTTTTGACTCTTAACCGTTCTGCCGAAAAACGGCTTGATGTTAAAATTATCCGCATTCTTACGAAAGTCGGTGATGAAATATGCTGAAACACGCTTCAAAAAAGAAAATCTGGCAGGTTTCCGAAAATTTCACCGACACAGCTTCAATTGGTAATATATCCCGCGTGCTCAACCTATCATTTGCCGCATCGAAGCTACTTGCTTGCAGAGGTTATGACACACCTGATTGCGCACACAGCTTTCTCAAAAAAGAAACTGAACTTCTGCATGACCCGTTTTTACTTGCCGATATGGACAAAGCGGCAGACCGCGTGCTTACTGCGGTATACAAAGGCGAAAAAATCGTCGTTTACGGCGACTACGATGTTGACGGCGTTACAGCTGTTACTGTTATGTATACTTATCTGCGCAACTGCGGTGCCAATGTGAAATACTATATTCCAAACCGCATCGGCGAGGGATACGGTGTTAATTTTGAGGCGCTTAAAAACTTTGCTGAAGACGGGTATACACTCCTTATTACAGTCGATACCGGTATCACCGCTATCGACGAAATTGAAAAGGCGAAAGGAATCGGTCTTGAGGCGGTTATCACAGACCATCACGAGTGTCGTGATATACTTCCAGATGCTGTGGCGGTTGTTAATCCCTGCCGTCCAGACTGCTCTTATCCGTTCGGGGAGCTTGCCGGTTGCGGAGTTGCATTCAAGCTCGTTTGTGCGCTTGAAATGAAACGCCGCGGCGTAAATATGTATGATGCCACAAAAACGGTTGCCGCAGATTTTGCTGAATTTGTCGCTATCGGAACTATCGCTGACGTTATGCCGCTTATCGGCGAAAACCGTATAATTGTAAGCTACGGACTTAAGCTGCTTGAAAACACAGAGAATATAGGTCTTGCGGCGCTCATGCGTGCTTCGGGGCTTATAACACTTGATGCGGATGGCAGTATCGTTAAAAAGAAAATTACATCCTCCGCTGTCGGTTTTTCGATTGCGCCGCGTCTTAATGCCGCAGGACGTATTTCAAGTGCCGAATTATCTGTAGAGCTTCTTCTTTGCCGCGACAAGCTTCGCGCAGAGGAGCTTTCCGCAGAGCTTTGCGAAACCAACCGTCAGCGCCAGGCAGAAGAAAACAGTATAATCGAAGAAGCTGACAAAAAAATTGAGCTTCAGTGCCGCGAGGATGACCATGTTATCGTACTCGACGATGATCACTGGCATCACGGTGTAATCGGCATTGTTTGCTCACGGCTTACTGATAAATATAATCTTCCGTCAATTTTAATCAGCTTTGAGCACAATACCGGTGATACGCCCTCTCCCGGGGATATCGGAAAAGGCTCCGGTCGTTCAATTCGTGGCCTCAATCTTTTCGAAGCACTTGCGGATTCTTCCGAACTGCTTGAAAAATACGGTGGGCACGAGCTTGCCGCGGGATTATCTGTAACTCGCGAAAAGCTTGATTTATTTCGCCGAGCAATTAACAGCTACGCCGAAAATAAACTTGCCGGCGAAAGCTTTTGCCGTGTCGTAGACATCGACCTTGTGCTTTATCCGGAAGAAATATCACAGCGTCTTGCCGACGAATTATATCTGCTTGAGCCTTTCGGCACCGGAAATGCACAGCCTGTTTTTGAAACAGACAGACTCATTATTTCCGAGATAACGCCGCTTTCCGGCGGAAAGCATACAAAATTAACGCTTAATGCCCCAGGACTTTCATCGGTGTTTACCGCACTTCTTTTTGGTACACCAACGGCGGAATTTGAATATTCTGTCGGTGAAGCAGTTGATATCGCCTACAATCTTGACATTAACGAGTTCAGAGGCAGAAGGAGCGTTCAGCTTCTTGTTCGCGATATAAGAAAATCCAAAAGTGATTACATTCCCGAAAGAGAAGATTTTGTAAAACTATATCTTTTGCTAAAAGAAAAAATTTCACCAATAAAAACAGGCGTTGATATGCTTTCGGAAAAGCTTGGATTTTCATGTGAAACCATCCTTCTGATGCTCGATGTTTTCGCCGAGCTTTCGATAATAAGGCTTTACCGTTCCGAGCAGCTTGAAATAACGCTTCTCCCGACCAAAGGGAAAATTCCGCTCGATACATCTCATATATTGGCGGCTATAGGTTACCGCCCGTAAGGAAGTGAACTTTATGAATGATTCCGTTCAACTGAATTATAATTTTGAACCGATTGCCGGACTTATCTCCATGCTTGAACGCACCGGCAAAAAATACGATATTGAAAAAATAAAACGCGCATTTATTGAAGCGGATATGCTTCATGCAGGACAGTTCCGTGTAAGCGGAGATGCCTATATTTCCCACCCGATTGCCGTTGCGGAAATCGTTGCCGGACTTGAACTCGACACCGACTCAATTTGTGCGGCACTTTTACACGACACGGTTGAAGACTGTTCCGACAAGGTAAACTGCGAAAAAATACGTGAGGAATTCGGCGATGATGTTGCCATGCTCGTCGACGGTCTGACAAAGCTGGTTCAGCTTAAAATCGAAGACAAAGAGGAAGCAGAAATTGAGAATCTGCGTAAGATGTTCCTCGCGATGTCAAAGGATATACGTGTAATTTTTATAAAGCTTTGCGACCGTCTGCACAATATGCGCACACTTGATGCGAAGCCGGAGCCTAAGCAGCGTGTAACCGCTCTTGAAACGATGCACGTTTACGCCCCTCTTGCTCACCGACTCGGTATGCAGAGAATCAAACAGGAACTTGAGCGTCATGCGCTGTCCTATCTTGACCCGATCGGTTTTGAAGAGGTTCAGCGTGACATTGACAAAAAATACGGCAGTAACATAAACTTTATTGAAAACACCAAAGAAAATGTTGCGGCGAAGCTCTCTGACTACAGTGTAAAATTTACTCTTGAGGGACGCGTTAAATCGACATATTCCATCTACAAAAAGATGTATAATCAAAACAAGAGCTTCGACGAGATATATGACTTTTATGCGATTCGTATAATCGTCGATACCGAGCTTGAATGTTATACTGTTCTCGGTATAATTCATGAGATGTATAAATCTCTGCCCGGACGCTTCAAGGATTATATATCCACTCCGAAGCCGAATATGTACCGTTCGCTTCATACAACGGTTATCGGCCGCGACGGTATCCCGTTTGAAGTACAGATAAGAACCTGGGATATGCATCATATCGCTGAATACGGTGTATGTGCTCACTGGAAATATAAGACCGGTTCAAATGCACAGGCTGATATCGACAACAAGCTCGAATGGATTGCCAAGCTGCTTGACCCGGACACAGATATGCACGACTCCGACGAATTTCTGCGTTCGCTCAAAATTGATATGTTCCACGACGAAACCTTCGTATTTACGCCAAAGGGTGACGTTATTGTATTGCCGCAGGGAGCAACGCTCATCGACTTTGCTTATGCTATTCATTCCGCAATCGGAAACAAGATGGTCGGTGCTAAGATAAACGGCGCAATTTCGACGATAGATTCATCACCAAAGAACGGAGATATCGTTGAAATCATCACCTCCGGCGCCTCAAGAGGACCGAGCCGCGATTGGCTTAAAATCGTTAAGACCGGTGAGGCTCGAAGCAAGATTCGTCAGTGGTTCAAGAAAGAAAAACGAAGCGAAAACATTGTTGTCGGCAAGGCGGAGATTGAACGTGAGATTAAGAAATATAACCGCTCGTATACCGAATCCCAGCTTGATGATATCGTAACCGCTGTTGCCACGAGAATCGGAATAAAGACCGCGGAAGACCTTTACAATACAATCGGTTATGGAGGACTTTCAATAACAAAGCTTGCGTCAAAGCTGCGTGACGAATTTGACCGTGTTGTTGAAGTACCTCAGCCGGAGGAAAAGATTACCGAGGTATCACAGGTTAAGATAGTTGAAAAGCCGCACGCAAGTCACTCTCACGGCGGAATCGTTATCGACGGTGCTGACGGCTGTGCGGTCAAGTTTGCAAAATGCTGTAATCCGCTTCCCGGTGACAATGTTGTCGGATTCATCACAAAAGGCTTCGGCGTTTCGATTCACAAAGCCGACTGTCCGAATGTTCTTGCAGGAATGAAACGTGACGCTGACCGCGACAGATTCGTTTCTGCATGGTGGGAAGCCGGCGCAGAATGGGAAAAGTCAAACTATGAGGCATTTATTCAGATTTACTGCAAAGACACTCTCGGACTTCTCGCAAATGTTTCGGTTGCACTCGCTGATATGCGTGTGTCGATAATTTCAATCAATTCGCAAAAATGCCAGGGCGATTCCTCAATTCTTAATCTCAGCATCGCCTGCAAAAATACAGACCATGTAAATTCGATCGTATCGCGCCTCAAGAGCATTTCTGGGGTTGTTGATGTGGTGCGCGGATTTGCTTGATAAAATCAGGAGTTAACAATGAAAGCTATATTACAGCGTGCAATTTCCGCTTCGGTTATTGCCGACGGAGAACCGGCAGGGAAAATTGAAAACGGACTTCTTATTCTTCTCGGCGTTTTAAAGGGAGATGAAAAGACAGATGCTGACCTTTTAGCTGAAAAAATCAGCAAGCTTCGCATTTTTGACGATGCTGACGGCAAGCTCAATCTTTCGGTAAAGGATATCGGCGGCAGTGCACTTGTTGTTTCAAACTTCACGCTCGGTGCCGATTACCGAAAAGGAAACCGTCCCGATTATTTTGCGGCAGAAGCACCGGCACGTGCAAACGAGCTTTACGAATATTTTTCCGATGCGCTTCGTGAACGCGGTATTCACACAGAAAACGGTGTCTTCGGGGCGGATATGAAAATAACATTTACCGCAGACGGTCCTGTTACGATTGATATGGACAGTTCCGTTCTCAAAAAACAGTGATTGGAAGTTCTGAAAAATGTATTTAAAGATAAACGGAGATTTAAATAAATACTATCTGCAGACGATATGTATGCTCTATTTCCCCGGTGCGACATTTTCCGAAAGTGAGGATGAAACCGCAGAGGAAATGGCTGAATTCTGGCGACGCGACTTTGACGGGGCAGTGGAAGTATCCTGCCGTTTCACAAGTGTTGGATATACGGGATTTGGCAGAAAGTCTGTTAAATGCGGTGAGTTCCACGGCTTTGAAGAGGGGCTTTATGACCCATACACAAAAGCTTCCAAGATAGCAGCAGGCCTCGCAGCACTCGATGCGGGCTATGAAATGTTCGGCTGCCGTCCAGCCTGGGGAATACTGACGGGTATTCGTCCGGCGAAAATCGCCTCGGAGCTCATATCTGCCCGCGACGAAAACGGTGTTCGTATTTTCTCATCAGAAGCGGCACGAAATGTGCTTACAAGAGAGTATCTTGTAAGCCCAAAAAAGGCGGCGCTTGCCGTTGAAATCGCGAGAAGTGAACAAAAGGTCATTCGTCTTGCAGGCGACGAAAAGGAAACACGCACATGTTCGGTTTATGTGTCAATTCCGTTCTGCCCGACAAGATGCTCGTATTGCTCGTTTGTATCATATTCAACGAAGAAGCTTTTATCGCTTGTCCCCGACTATCTGCTTCGCATATGTGAGGATACACGTAAACTCCTTACATATCTTAGAGAGAGAGGATTCAAGGTTCTTACTGTTTATATCGGCGGAGGAACACCGACGACTCTTTCAGACGAACAGCTTGCAGTGCTTCTCGGTACAATTGCAGATAACATCCCGATAAAGCGTCTGCATGAATTCACTCTTGAGGCGGGGCGTCCCGATACAATTACAAAGAAAAAACTCGAGGTTGCAAAAGAATTCGGCGTAAACCGTACCAGTATAAATCCGCAGACCATGAACGACAAGGTTCTTCGCGAAATCGGCAGACGGCATACGGTTTCCGATTTTATGAAAGCCTTTGATATTGCACGTCAGGTCGGAATTGAACAGATTAACACCGACCTTATTGCAGGACTTCCCGGCGACGGTTACCGCGGATTTTCGCGTTCGCTTGATAAAATACTCCGTCTTGCACCGGAGAATGTTACTGTACATACTTTCTGTGTAAAGAAATCTTCTGAAATTCTTCGCCTCGACACGGAAATATACAACCGTTCAGCCGACGAAACAGTTAAGGCGGTCGACTATTCGCAGGTAACTCTCAAAAATTCCGGATATCATCCGTATTATGTTTACCGTCAGAAGAACACAGTCGGAAATCTCGAAAATGTCGGATATTCTCAAAAGGGATACGACGGACTCTATAATGTGCTGATGATGGAGGAACTTCATTCAATTTTTGCTGTTGGTGCAGGAGCCGTTACAAAGCTTATCAAAACCGATGATGACGGTAAAAAGTATATAGAGCGCATATATGAGCCAAAATATCCTTATGAATATCTCGCACAGAACAGCAGTGAAGCTATGGACGATAAACTGCACCGCTGTGATGAATTCTTTAATTTTCAAGAAGCATAGAATCAACCTTTTTTGTCCGAAAGGAAGCGTATATCAATGATCAAATTAAATTCACGTATTGGCTCCGAAAGCCAGAAACTCGATTTTATACGTGACTGTGAAAATAAGTTCAACAAGCAGCTTGAAGAAGTTTGCACCGAGGTTATTCGCGATGGAGTGAAAATTATCGCTTTATCCGGACCAACCTGCTCAGGCAAGACAACAACCGCCGCAAAGCTCACCGAGGAGCTCACTAAAAACGGTGCGGATGTTCACCTTGTTTCGATTGATAATTTCTTCCGTGAACGTGACGTTCTCGACCGTGAAGCAATAATGCAGGATAAAAACATTGACTATGATTC
>JAZQXA010000016.1:0-2156 GCA_045632605.1 Candidatus Flemingiibacterium sp.
CGCAACGGTAATCTTGAAATCACCGTATCTAAGCAAGAAACTACAGTGACAGAGCTTTAATTTGAGGGGTGCTTTATGAAGAAATATATATCCATATTATTGGTTTTCGCTTTGGTGTGTTGTCTGCTTGCAGGTTGCGGAAAGCCAAGTGATAACGATGAAACAATCGGTAATAATAACGAATCAAGCGTTACTGAACCATCAGACACATCTTCCGATCCCGTAGATGTGGACTTTTCTCAAACGGATGACGATATGTTTACTGACCGTGATGGTAAAACGGAGTATGATGAAAGCAAGGCCGTGTCCATTCAACTGAATGGAGACTCAGCAAAATCAAGCTCCAACAGCGTTAAAATATCCGGTAGTACAGTGACAATAACTGAAGAAGCAACCTATGTTATTTCAGGAACACTTACAGACGGTATGATTATTGTCAATGCGGAGGACACCGCTAAATTGCAGATCGTACTGAACGGCGTAGATATTACCAGTAAAACCTCGGCTGCACTGTATATTTTAGAAGCGGATAAAGTGTTTGTAACACTTGCAGACGGGAAAACAAATACTCTTGCCAACGGCGGATCTTTCACCGCAATTGATGAGAATAATATTGATGCCGCAGTATTCTCCAAACAAGACTTGACCTTTAATGGTTCGGGCAGTTTGACGGTGACATCTCCTGCAGCTCACGGTATCGTCTGCAAAGATGACCTTGTGTTTACCGGCGGAACTTATACTATAAATTCCGCATCTCACGGTTTGGATGCTAACGACAGCGTGAGAATTACAAGTTCAACAAAGCTTACCATTGATGCAGGCAAGGACGGTATTCACTGCGAAAATACCGATGATGCCTCACTCGGCTTTGTTTATATCTCTGACGGTACGATTAATATTGAAGCAGAGGGCGATGGTATTGCCGCAGGTGCTTATGTGCAGATTGAAAACGGCACCTTTGATTTTCTTGTCGGTGGTGGTAGCGAAAACGGTTCTAATGCATCCTCCGGTAACTACGGCGGCTTTATGGGCGGAGGTGGTCACGGTGGTGGTAAACCCGGTGAAATGCGACCGGACGGCTCACAAAATTCAACCACCACGACCGATGAAAGCAGTACGAGTATGAAGGGCATTAAATCAGCAAACAGTCTTCTGATCAGCGGAGGTACTTTTAAGATTGACTCTGCTGATGACTCTGTTCACTCGGATGTATCTGTGACTATAAACGGTGGCACATTTGAAATCGCATCCGGTGACGATGCCATCCACGCAGAAGAAATCCTTACAGTAACGGCAGGTATATTCAATATTACCGAAAGTTATGAAGGCTTGGAAGCTCTCAACATTGATGTTAATGGTGGAGAGTTTAAGATCGTCTCCAGTGATGACGGTCTTAATGCCGCAGGCGGAACGGATTCCAGTGGTACTACTGGTGGCAGAGATGGAATGTTCGGCGGAGGTCACGGAGGCGGCCACGGAGGCGGCCCCGGTGGTATGGGCGGTGGAATGTCTTCGGGTAACGGCAGTATTGTTATCTCTGGCGGAAAACTTTACGTGAAAGCATCTGGCGACGGCATTGATGCAAACGGTACGCTTACGATATTGGGTGGATACACCATTGTTACAGGTCCTACACAAGGCGATACCGCAACACTTGATTATGATAAGAGTGCAACAATTACGGGTGGCACATTTATCGGTACAGGTGCATCCGGTATGGCACAGACATTTAGTGATTCCAAGCAAGGTGTTGTAGCGGTGAGTGTAGGTAATCAAAGTGCGGGGACTAATATTACACTGAAAGATAAAAGCGGCAATACAATTATCGAGTATGCTCCCGAATTATCTTTTGCAGTTGTGATCCTAAGCAGTCCCGATATTGTATCCGGTGAGACCTATACAATCACTGTGGGTTCTGAATCGGGAGAATTTGAAGCAAACTGATAAGGTTATATTAACGGCAAGGTGCAAAATCTTTGCCGTTAATTTTATAAATAGCTTGAATTTTCGCATTAAATTGCTTATAATATTTTTGTCAGCGTGACAACATACTGACAACAAAAATCTTGATAGTCCATATTTTATGGATAATCTGAACAACTCGGATAATGTAAGTAAAAACGCATAAACAAAACAGGTTAAGTTTCAACTTGCAG
>JAZQXA010000017.1:0-5798 GCA_045632605.1 Candidatus Flemingiibacterium sp.
ATTCCCGTGTTTTATTTTTTGTTCGGCATATTGTCGCCGCTCTGATACGGTGTTCCGCTCTTGTCGATTCCTGCAATGCAGACGACTCCAACATCAAAAGCATCAATACTGCTCCAGTTGTACGGGTCACCGTATGAACCGCCGACGTTAGCGGAATAAAGCTCATATGTATTGTTGCTCTTTTCAATAAGTATTGCGGCGGCACCTGCACGCATACGTGTGACTCCCGAAGCATTTTCAATCTCTGCGAGTCCGAGTGAGCGGAAGCCGGCTATCATTACAGTTCCGTCGGAGAAGAGCATAACCGTTGTCTGATTGCAGGCGGCTATGTCAACGACATTGCGATATGGGGCAACATCGCACTGACCGCACGAATTGTGTCCGACAGCGACAACAGTGCCGTCAATTTTTAGTCCGACTGTGAATCTCTGACCGGCGGCAACAGCGACGATGTCAGTCCACTCCGAAACATCACACTGACCATATGTATTGTCGCCGAGAGCACTTACTGTGCCATCTGCATGGAGCAGTACAGCGTGGTCTTTTCCGAGCGTTATCTGTATAATATCATTATATTTGGGAATTGTGAATGGAACTTTTTGATTTTGGAGGGGAAGAGCACTGACGCTTCCGTTTTCATGAAGAACGAGCGTCATTTTTTCGTTTGTGTCAATTGAAACAGCATCAGTGATTTTTGTTCCGACGATTTTTCCCGATTTAATATATCGGATATCACCGCTCCAGACTGCAATAGGCTGTGCATGATATGCACGCTTTTGCTCGGCGGTGAGCATAGGATAAATCATGGAAAGCTCGGCGCGTACTCCGGCATCTCCGGGGGCTGTACCGGCTGTCGCTGAAGTTAACTGAACCGCATCGGGATATTGCTTCGAAAGATAGATTATGCCGGCGTTATCGTCGAGCATTACACAGCATTCAACTGCGGCAGTGAGTGCATCAGCTTTTGATATTTCAAAGGTCGTTATGTTTGCGAGCTCATCAATAAACGCCGCCGCTTCGTCGTATCTGTGATTTGAAAAATAATAGTTGAGGCCATCCTCGAAAACGGTGTTTTCATAGCTTTTGCGGACATCGGGATTGCGTATCTCACTTGCAACACGGAGTGCGTTTGCATAGTCGCCGCGATTTTTGAGCGTATCACATATCGAGCGGATGATAGAGGTGAATTTTTCCTCATTCT
This sequence comes from Candidatus Flemingiibacterium sp., assembly GCA_045632605.1. GTDB lineage: Bacteria > Bacillota > Clostridia > Oscillospirales > CAG-272 > Flemingiibacterium. Next base: position 1,202 of record JAZQXA010000017.1, read on the forward strand.
CCGAGATTTTTGCAACACGGAATGCCGTTTCGTTAATTTTTCCGGTGTTTACGTCAATAACGCTTGCTGCGGCATAGTCGATTATAACATCGGTCAATTCTTTGCCGGGAGCACCGTATGCATAGATGTAAGCCGATTCAAGGTCGCCTTTTGCAATGTAATGCTCAACTGCCTTTTCGCAGACTCGGTTAAGCACTCTGTCATATTCCGACTCATATGCGAGCTTGTAGGCTTCGTTATAAAGTCCTTCTTTAATCAAAGCATCTGCGGAATTTTTCACTCCCATATAGCGATAGAGTGCCACACCGCCAACAATTTCGACAGCAAACATCACAAGCAGCGCCGAAAGTATTACAATAAGACGGCGACGCTTTTTTTCGGGGGATAGCTTTGACTTCTTTTTTGTTTCCTCTGATGTTTTACGTGTTTCCGAAACAACGGATTTTTCTGTTTCCGATGCAGATGCCGGCGCAGTGTCGGTTTTTACCTTCGGGCGGCGAACAAGACGGTATTCGGAAGAATCGAACGTCATTATCTGTCCGCTCGAAAGCCTGATTTCAGAGATATATGCAGAGCATCCGTCCTCTGTCAGGCGAGATGGAACAGTACCTGTCATCGTGATAAGCTCTTTTGAATTGAGGTCATCGTCCTCACACACATATGTGCTGAACTTGTGCTCCTCATCAGGTGCATATATCGGCAGGGTGGAAAAACGGTATCTGAAAGAAAAGCTTTCGATGCTGACTGAAAGGTCACGCTTTATAACGATACGCATTGTGTCCTGACCGTCATCTGATCTTATCAGTGCGATGGAGTGAATGCGTGCCGGAACATTGAGGTCAGCGGGAAGCATCGGAACGGGGAGAAGAACTGTGTTTTTTTCTGTTTTATTCATTTTATCCTCCCCTTACTGTATAAGCTCATTCTCGGAGGGAACAAGCGGAATTGTGTCAAGCGGATGGTCTGTCGGGAGATAGCTTTTGGTGTTGACGCACTGAAAATGCCACCACTCGGAATTGATATATGTGAAACCGCATGAAGTCATAACATCTGTCATGTAATTCATATTATCACGTGCTTCGTCGGACATATTCTCGTTGTTTCTCGCAGATTCAACAGTGAAGGTATGCATAGGGGTTGGCATCACGAGCTCTTTACCCTCGGAATCAATGAGGGATATATCAAGCGCTGTGCCGCGGTCATGTATACCTCCCATTCCCCGGCTGGGGTCTGCAACCCACTTGTGAACCTTAACAACATCGAACCAGCGCTGCTGAACAGAGGTGGGGCGGTAAGCATCGTATATGACAACGGTATAGCCGTCGTTTTTGAAAATTTCGATTGCTTTCATGAACTTTTGCAGTGTATCGTACTGCATCAGACAGAGATTTCGGTCATAGAACGGCTCGTTTATAGAGGTGTCCTCTGTTGAGAGCTTCATTGACACCTTAACATCATATCTCGACAAATCAACACCGCTGTTTGACATTTCGGTTGATTCATAAACCTTGAGATATTTTCTTATGTCAACGAGATGCGAATATGCTTTGACCATATTTCCGGAATTGTCCGGCGCATAACCCTCCTCAATCGGTACTTCGGCATAAAGGGTACTGTCGCTGTTTATCGCACGGAGAAATCCGTCCTTCGTGTAACCGAGAAGAACGCCGCCGGACGAATATACAGTAGCCCAAACGCTTCCCTCGGACGGCTCAGTGAGATATATGCGAGTGCCTTTTTCAAGCTTTCTCTGCGGATGCGGTGAGGTTCTGGTTTCGTATATTTCCATGTCCTCAATTACCGTCATTGGGAATGCGTTCGAATCGGTAATAACACAGTTCGGTTCGCTGTTTTTGGTTGGAATAATAAGCGCACCGAGCTCACCGAAGTCGAATGCTTCTGAAGGAAATTCAATTCCGACGTGTTCTTTGACGTCAAAATCCTTGTATACGTGATTTTTAGCTTCCGGAGAAACTGCACACGAGGACATTGACGTGCAGTTTAATATAAGAGCCGCTAAAATAATCAGTAAAACGGCTCGACTGTTCTTTTTCATAGAACGTGATTCACTCCTTAAATTATGAGTTGACATCTGACTCGTTCTCGGGAACGAGCTTGTATAAATACCGTTCGGCAATTTCGACGATGACATAATCTGCCTTGTAGCTTTCATGTCTGTCTATATTATACGGTGAGCTGCGGTCAAATAGAGTTTCACTGCAGCTTGAGGCGAAAAACGGAATCATTGCATTTGCGAAAGAATCGCGGAACATGAGAAGCTTTCCGTTACCGCCGCTCCGCGTTGTTATTTTCATATCCATAGGATTTGAATATGCGTATGTATATGCGAATTTTTCGGTGAAGTTGTAAGTTATATCTTTATCGTACATTTTTCTTCCCGGGTAAAGAAGCGTATCAAGGTCACCCGAGAAATCGTTTGTTTCGGTTTTTTCGTATGCCGAAAAATCGTCGAGCTCAAGCGAGAGCTTTTCTGCAATTGCTTCTATGGCAACAAGTGCTCCTTCACTGTTCCAGTGAGTATCACGCTTATGGTAAATGAGCTGTTTGGCTTTGGCTTCGATAAGTATCGGACGAAGGTCGATGTAAGGAACACCACGTTCATCGAGTGCAGAATATAAGCGGTCAATATTTCGGTTCTCTGTATCCGCAATATAACGCGAGGGCATCATTTCGGGATAAATGCTGTTCTTGTTCGGCGCACAGACGAAAAGAAATTCCGAACTGTTTGCCTTTGCCGAGGTGTACATTCGGAGCAGAAAATCTGCGGCGGCATTTATGTCCTCGTCGGTCATTGTGGATTTGCCCATATAGTCGTTTATTGTTTCCCCAAAAAAGAGGAAGCCGTCTTTTCCCGTGATTACCTGGTCGGTTTCATCGGCAAATATTTCGCTTTTTATCATCGAAAATGCGTCAACCACTTTATTTCTGTAAGCAAAGCTTTTTGCGAAATATTCCTCGAATTCAAGACCGAAGGCGGAATTTATAACTGTATTCGGCTCATTGGTCAGGAGCTTTGGCATTTGTGCCCCTTCTGCGGCTTCTGCGGCATCGGGGATTACCATACCGAGCGAAAAGAAAGCACACGGGATAAGAAAGAGGGCGCAGTATATTATCAGAAGAGTTTTTTTCATAATTTAGCCCTCCTTTAGAATGTGTAGTAAATAAACGGATTAAACGAGGTGGATGCGAGAGTCATAATGCAAAGCGCAAAAAGCGGAACTGTAATTGCATAGCCTATTGTATCACCAACGAAAGATAATGTCGGATTCTTCGAAATGAGCTTTTTTAAGGTTGGCAGAATCGGCAGCGAGAAAGCAATTCCGAATATAAGCATCATAACGGTATAGGGCGTGAACAGGCAAAGTGCATCTGCGATACCGCCGTTAAAGCTGAACATTTTACCGATATAACCGAATGCGAATCTGATGCTCGGTGAGTTGAAGACAACAAATCCGAGGCAGACTGCGAGTAATGTGTAGATATGGAACAGCGGTTTTAACAACAGCTTTTTCGTATATCTTTCGATATTCAGAAATTGTTCAAGCATCATAAGAAGTCCCTGCCACATACCCCAGACGATAAAGGTGAAGTTTGCACCGTGCCACAGACCGGTCAGAAAAAAGACAGTCAGACGGTTAGTGACAGTACGCACTTTTCCTTTTCGGTTACCGCCGAGAGGTATATAAACATATTCGCGAAACCACGAGGTGAGCGAAATATGCCAACGCTTCCAGAAGTTGCGTATTGAAATCGCACAGTAGGGATAATTGAAATTTTCAAGCAGTGAAAAGCCGAACATGGAAGCAAGTCCGATAGCCATATCAGAATAACCCGAAAAGTCAAAATAAAGCTGGATGCAATAGCAGACAGCACCGGACCAAGCGAGCAGGGAAGACGGCGATTCTGCACCGAAAGCCGCTGTTGCAACGAGAGCGGCTGTATTTGAAACGAGAACTTTTTTCGAAAGACCGTAAATAAAACGGCGAATGCCGAGTGCGGTTTTATCCAATGTGACGCAGCGATTTTCAATTTGTTCCTTAATGTCGCCATATTTTACGATAGGACCGGCGATAAGCTGGGGGAAAAATGAAATATAGAGCAGTAAATCGCCAAAGCTTTTCTGTGCTTCTGTTTTCTCACGCTTTACGTCAACGACGTATGAAAGAATTTGGAATGTGTAGAACGATATTCCGACGGGGATAGAGTCAACGGGAACATGGATGTCAAGAGAAAATGCCGAATTTGCAAGTGAAGTAAGCCACGGCACATACTTGAAGAAAGCAAGTACCGCGAGGTCAACTATTACGCAGATTGCGCATATAACCGATTGCTTTGACGGTTCGCGCTTAACCATGAAGAGTGTCATCGCCCAGTTGAAAAGTACAGAACCGAGCATGATAAGTATGTATACCGGCTCACCGTAAGCGTAGAAAAACAGACTTGCTATAGCGAGGATAATGTTTCGTGCCGAAGTATATTTCTGCGGGATCAGTGTATGTAATAGCCACACAAGCGGGAGAAATATAAACAGAAAAACAGTTGAAGAAAATACCATGAAAACCTCACACAAATATAT
>JAZQXA010000018.1:0-9267 GCA_045632605.1 Candidatus Flemingiibacterium sp.
AAACAAACACTAACCGCGTGCCGCAAACGCCAAAAATATGGTTAAAGAAGCGGTAAGCCTTCGCGGTTGTTGGGATACCGAGGGAGCACGGAGGAGTGCGAGCGAGGCGGGCCCCGACTACCGAGAGCGTATCCTCGAAGCGCAATCGAACACTCTGTGAGCGAATGCGTATATTAAAGTTTTTTGCGGTGAGCTTTAACACATCTTCGATGTGTCATCAAAAAAGCGACCGTACCTCCTATACGTTAACACATCCCACTCACAAAAAAAGGCCGTACCTTTTCAGGTACAGCCATTAATCTAAAATATTTATCTTGCCTTTGTAGCAATTTCGGTGAGTGCCTTTGCGAGGAAGGCATCTGCCGGCATTGCACCCATATCGCCGTCCTTACGGGAACGGACTGCAACAGTACCGTCAGCAACCTCGTTTGCACCGATAACGAGCATATAGGGGATTTTATCGAGCTGTGCGGAACGAATCTTGTAGCCGATTTTCTCGTTGCGCTCGTCGAGGAACGTACGGATTCCTGCCGCTTCGAGCTTTGCATTGAGAGCTTCTGCATATTCGTGCTGTTCGAAACCGATGGGAAGAATCGCAACCTGTGTGGGAGCGAGCCACATCGGGAATGCACCCGCATATTTTTCGATAAGCAAAGCGAGCGTGCGCTCATAGCATCCGACCGAGGTACGGTGGATAATGTACGGACGGCGCTTCTGACCGTCAACGTCGATATATTCCATGCCGAATCTTTCGGCGAGAAGCTGGTCAATCTGGATTGTAATAAGTGTATCTTCCTTGCCGTGCACATTCTTTATCTGAATGCCGAGCTTCGGACCGTAGAATGCCGCTTCGCCGATACCGATTGCATATTCGATTCCGAGATTGTCGAGAATCTTCTTCATTGCGTCCTGAGCCTCTGCCCACTGCTCGTCTGTGCCCTCATACTTATCGCGGTTACTCGGATCCCACTGCGAGAAGCGGTAGGTAACATCCTCGCCAAGACCGAGAGTGTCAAGCGTATATTTTGCAAGCTCAACGCATCCCTTGAATTCTTCTTCAAGCTGTTCGGGACGGAGAATGAGATGTCCCTCGGAGATGGTGAACTGACGTACACGGATAAGACCGTGCATTTCGCCGCTGTCTTCATTACGGAAGAGCGTGGATGTTTCACCCAGACGCATCGGCAGGTCGCGGTAAGAACGCTGACGGTTGAGGAACACCTGATACTGGAACGGGCAGGTCATCGGACGGAGGGCAAAAACTTCCTTGTCCTTTTCCTCATCGCCGAGAACGAACATCCCCTCTTTATAATGTCCCCAGTGACCGGAGATTTTGTAGAGGTCGGATTTTGCCATAAGCGGAGTTTTTGTGAGAAGATATCCGCGCTTCTGTTCCTCGTCCTCAATCCATCTCTGAAGAAGCTGAATAATACGTGCGCCCTTCGGAAGCATGATGGGAAGTCCCTGACCGATGGTGTCAACGGTTGTGAACAGCTCAAGCTCACGACCGAGCTTGTTGTGGTCACGCTTCTTTGCTTCTTCAACAGCTTCGAGATGTGCCTTTAACATATCCTTTGACGGGAAAGCAACGCCGTAAATACGCTGGAGCTGCTTGTTATTCTGGTCGCCCTTCCAGTATGCACCGGTACACTGAATAAGCTTTAACGCCTTAACAGCGCCGGTTGAGAAGATATGCGGACCTGCGCAAAGGTCAGTAAACTCGCCCTGCTTATAGAACGAAATTTCCTCACCCTCGGGAAGTTCTTCGATAAGCTGAACCTTATAAGGCTCGTCCTTTTCGGTCATTAATTTGATTGCTTCATCGCGTGCAAGTGTGAAACGCTCAATAAGAAGATTTTCTTTAACTATCTTCTGCATTTCAGCCTCGATGGAAGCAAGGATTTCGGGAGTGAACGCAACATCGCTGTCGATATCGTAATAGAAACCGTTATCAATAGCAGGGCCGATAGTCAGCTTTGCCGCAGGATAAAGACGCTTTACTGCCTGGGCAAGAATGTGCGAAGCGGTATGCCAGAAAACGTGCTTGCCGTCTGCATCTTCGAATGTGAGAATCTTAACGTCAGCATCGCTGTTAAGCTCATAGGAAAGCGCAACAACATTGCCGTTTACGCTTGCCGCAAGGGACGAGCGATCGGTGAGGTTCTGGGTTTTCGCCGCTTCGTAAACGGTGATGGGGGCATCAAATTCCATTGCTTCAATGCCGTCAAATTTGATTTTGAACATAAAAAATACCATTCCTTTCGTTTCCCCGGGGAAAACAAAAACACCCCGAGGCATAATAATAAAATTATACCTTCGGGGTGAGATAAATCCCACGGTTCCACCCGATTTTTTAACTCTTGTTCGCGGCATACACCGAGATGCCCGTATAACGGAGGCGTCCGTCGCACCATTTCCTGTGCGAAGCCACGGAGCCATGCTCCAAGAACGGCGGTTAAACTGCATATTCCCCCGATAGGATTTTCACAGCAAACAAATCCCTCTCTGAAATCGAAAAAATACGGTTATCCGTTCAGCTTTTATACTATTATACACCCGTACCGCAATTTTGTCAAGCGTTTTTTAAATTTCGTGTTCAGTACGCAGGATAATTTCCTTTTGCATCGCATCCGACAGTTTCACAAAATAGTCACTGTAACCGCCAATGCGTACAACAAGGTCACGGTACGCTTCGGGATTTTTTGCAGCATCTTCAAGCGTCTTTTTGTCAATGACGTTAATCTGCATTTCAAAGCCACCGCGTTCAAGATAAGTCTTCACAAGATTCTTCATCGTCGTAACGGAATTAGCGCCAAGTGAGCTTTTGGAAAATTTCATATTCACTGCAACACCGCCAATAAGCTCATGATGCGCCCATTTTGTCGATGAAATTATCGATGCTGTAGGGCCGCACATCTCACGTCCCTGGCATGGTCCCGAACCGTCACCAAGCGGAAATCCGGCAAGTCTGCCGTCGGGCGTTGCTCCAGTTTCAGTACCGAACTGCTCGTGCATTATCCAGCAAAATACGCTCGGAATCAAGCGGCTGTTTGAATGAACCCCATTATATTTCCTGCATTCAGCTATAATATGCTCAGTTATCAGACCAAAAAGCCCGTCAACCGAATCTGTATCATTTCCGTACTTCGGAAGAGCACGGAGCAAGCGCTGACGAAGAGCCTCACTATTTTCAAAATTTGAATCAAGTATCGCTTTTAACTCGCCCAGAGTGAACTGTTTTTCGTCAAAAACAACTGTCTTAATCGCATAGAGCGAGTCAACAAGATTCGCCGCACCGACAAAGCTCGGCATTATCCAGTTGTATCTCGCACCGCCGTGTTCGATATCCGTTCCCCGCGACAGACAATCGTTCACAAAGCAGGAAAGCAAGGGGAACAGCGAATATTCCGCACGGCGTTTTCTCTGTTCGTTTTCACGCTCAAAATTCGTTTTTATTCTCTCATCAAGATGAGAGAATAATGCGTTTATAAGCTCATCAAAATCGTTGTATTCACCGTCCATTAAATCAAGCAAAAGCTGCGGCAGGTTCGTATACGGACTCGCCACCCAAACATTCGACGATGCAACCGGAGTTATTTCAACACAGGTGCTATGTATATAGTTTCGTGCTTCCTTTTCGGGAACGCCGTAGCACATGAGTCCCTTTGTTATAATATCGTCGTTGAATATCGCCGGATGCGAACGCCCGTGTGAAAGTATCTCGCAAGCCTTTTCAAGATAACGCTCATCCATACCGGCTGTATAGCAGAGTCCGACCGCCGGATAAACAAGCCTTATGTCATCAATAACCTGCATACACATCTCGGTAAGCTCATTTTGCACGATTGTGCCATCCGAATACCGTCCGCCTACCATATAGCCGCTCGAAAGACCGTTCGGCACACGGTTGTTTATCTGCACACCAAGACAATCGAGCAAAAGCTGTGCATATTCTTTTGTGATAGCACCTCTTTCGATATCGTGTTTATAGTAAGGATAAAGATATCTGTCGGGATGACCGAGCTGATACTGCTGATATCCGATTCGAAAAGGATTAAGTGATATACAGTGAGTAACAAAATGCACCGACTGCACAGCTTCGTAAAAGGTCTCCGCCGGATTTGCAGGAACCCTCTCGCAGATTTCGGCAAGCTTCAGCAGCTCATTGCGGCGATTTTTGTCAGTTTCCGTTTCTGCAAGTCTGCGCGCCCGGGCAGCGTAGTTTTCGGAATATTTTATCACCGCTTCAAGACATCTGCGGCAGCAGGCGTAATATTTGCGCTTCTCACCGTCGGCAGTCGCCGCATAGTGGTCAATCTGCGCAATAATGCCGTTTATACCCGAGGCGAGGACAAGCTCATAGTCTATCGCCATATGTGAGTGCTGACCGCCTGCCATAGAGTTTACAGACATTGCAACAGGGTTATATTTGCTGTGAAAATCAGAACGCTGTTCCTCGGTAAGAGCAGGATTATTTTTACCGACAATCAGCTCGTCGTCCGATATACGCGGCGTTAAGTTTTCAAGCGCATAATAAAACGCATCCGCATATGAGGCTAAATCGGGATTTTCCGTATCTCCCGAGTAACGGCTGTAGAAATGATAGAAAAAATCATCTCGATTTATTTTCTCTTGTAATGCGGCTGTCCTGAGTGCTTCGATTCTCTTCATAAATAATTCCTCCCAAAAATCATTTTACACTTGAATTATAGCATACATCGTGATATAATAATAGTATAATAATCCTAAAATCATGTAAAATCGTTTCAAATAGGAGAAGGTTATGCGCCCCGAAGCTAAATTCCACAGCAGAAACGCAAGCGTCTTCAAGCACAGCGAAGAACTGCGTGCATTTATATACAGTGACTATTCGGTTGCACCGCATATTCACGACTTTTACGAAATAAACATTATCCTCGGCGGAAAGGGTACTCATGTGATTGAAAGCTCCACATTCGAAGTCCGTGCCGGCGACGTTTTCGTTATACCGCCGATGATAGTCCACGCCTATTTCGATACTGAAAAACTCGATGTCTACCACTTCATTCTGCGAAAAGAATTTATCGACAGAAATAAGACCGAAGCCAAAACGATACCCGGATTTATGCAGTTTTTTGAAATCGAGCCCTTTTTACGGCGACATTTCTCTGATGCGATGTTTCTGCGTCTTTCGTCGGGCCGGCTTGCGAGTATCCGCGAGGAACTAAAATTCATAGACGATAGCAGTGCTTTTTCGGATACTGTCTTGGCGCCGATGAAGCATCACGCCGCATGGAAGCTTATTTATACGCTTTCATATATGTTATATGAGCAATTAAACCGCAAAAGCGTACAGCCATCCGACAAATATGAGCGCGCCGTGCTGGAAACCCTTGAATATATACACCAACATTATTCGGAAAAGATTACCGTTGACACACTATGCCGACTTACCTTTCTCTCCCGATCAACCTTTCTGCGAAGTTTCAGCACAATATGCGGCTGTACACCTGCACAGTATATCAGCCGTTACAGATCTCGTCTTGCGTGTGAGCTTCTCGCGTCAGGAGAATACTCAAAAACCGAAATCGCCGTCATGTGCGGTTTCTATGACCTCTCTCACATGGAACGAGTAATACGCACACAGAGGTAAATCCAATATACTATTTGACATTACTCACTAAATGTGGTATAATAGCAATAATAATGTTTTTACGGAGTAATTTTCGATGACAGCTATAAGCCTTTCCGACGTCTGCCTTGAGTTTGGCACGGACGTCATACTTGATAAAGTTTCCTTCAGCCTTAACGAAGGGGATAAGCTCGGTATAGTCGGCGTAAACGGTGCCGGCAAATCAACGCTTTTTAAAATAATCTGCGGCGAATATACACCAACAGACGGCAATGTCTTCATTTCAAAAGACAAAACCGTCGGTATGCTCGAGCAAAACACCGGACTTGAGGGCGAGAGCACTGTCCTCGAAGAAATGCTTGCCTCGTTCTCAAACCTCATCGCCGATGAACAAAGACTTGAATATCTGCAAAAGCAGCTTGAAATAACACCCTCTGATGCAGAGCTTATTTCATCTTACACCTCGCTTGCAGACCGTTTCAAGCGTGCCGGCGGATATGAATTCCGTTCGCGCTGTAAGGGAATTCTCAAAAATCTCGGTTTTGACGAGCGGTTCCATAACCTTAAAATATCGGGACTCTCCGGCGGTCAGAAAACCAGACTTGCCCTTGCAAGGCTTCTCATAACATCGCCGGATATATTAATGCACGACGAGCCTACAAACCACCTCGACATCGAAACACTCGCCTGGCTCGAAGACTTTCTTTCGTCATACAGAGGAACGCTCCTCGTCATCTCGCATGACCGCTGGTTCCTTGACAAAATCACCAATCGTACGCTCGAAATCGAAAATACTCATGCTGAGCTTTATAACGGTAACTACACCCGTTTCATAAAGCTCAAGCAGGAAAACCGCGAAATACGCGAGCGGCAGTATAAAAACCAGCAAAAGGAAATCGCCCGGATTGAGGCATATATCGAACAGCAGCGCCGCTGGAATCGGGAACGCAATATCATCGCCGCCGAAAGCCGTCAGAAAGCGCTCGACCGCATGGTTAAAATTGACCGTCCCGAAAATCTCCCCGAAAAGATACGGCTTTCTTTCGCAAAATCGGGCGAAAGCGGTAACGACGTGCTGACGGTCAAAAATCTCGCGAAAGCCTTTCCCGACAAGCCGCTTTTTGAGGGGGTATCATTCCTTGTAAAAAAGCATGACCGGCTTTTCATCGCCGGCCCGAACGGATGCGGAAAGTCAACGCTTATCAAAATCATCGCGGACAAGCTCTTGCAGGATGCAGGCGATTTTGAATACGGTTACAATGTCAGCGTCGGTTACTACGACCAGGAAAACCAGAATTTAGACCCCGAAAACACCGTTCTCGACGAGCTTTGGAACTGCTACGAGGGACTGACACAGACCGAAATTCGCTCCGCTCTTGCGCTGTTTCTCTTTAAAGGCGACGACATTGAAAAAAAGGTTTCCGTCCTCTCCGGCGGCGAAAAGGCAAGACTTACGCTGTGTAAGCTCATCCTTTCAAAGATGAACCTTCTGATTCTCGACGAGCCGACCAACCACCTCGACATCGGTTCACGTGAGGCTCTTGAAAACGCCCTCGCCGAGTTCGACGGAACGGTAATCGCCGTTTCGCACGACCGATATTTCATATCGAAGCTGGCAACCCGTGTGCTCGACCTCAGTACAAAGCCGGCACTCGACTTTTTCGGAAGCTATGAGGAATACAAAGCTCACCGTGCGAAAACGAATACAACCGTCACCGAAACCGCTGCTGAAACCGTAACCGAGGCAAAGGAGCAATATCTCCGTGCAAAGGAGCAGGCATCCGAGCAGAGAAAACTCAAAACAAGAATGAAGAAAAACGCCGAAGAAACGGCGAAGCTCGAAAAGGAGCTTGAAGAGCTGACCGAAAAGCTTGCCGACGAATCGATACAGACCGATTACGTCAGAGTAAACGAGCTTTATACCCGTCAGCAGGAGGTTGAAGAAAGACTTATGGAATTATACGAGGAGGCAGAAAGCTTTGAAGTCTAACGCCTTCAAAGCCGCCTTTGGTAACTATATTTCTTCGCAAACCGCGTCACAACATGAATAGAAAGGAAGCTTTCGCGAAGCGAAAGCCGGGATTGTAATAATGAAAACTAAAATGCTTGTAGTCGGCATAACAATGAACTGTGCCGGAACCGAAAAATCGTTTTTATCATTTTTGTCCGCGCTTGATTTTGACCGTTTTGATGTGACTTTACTGCTCGCGAAAAATGAGGGCTTACTTCTTGACCAAGTCCCGTCGAACGTCAAAATTCAAATCATGGAAAAATACGGCGATATGTTCTTGCTATCGGCGAAAAACGCCATGAAGACAATGTTTGACTGTTTTGTAAAAGAAAATCCGCTGTCGCTTTTCGAAATATTCCCGTATTTCATGAAAACCTTATTTACAAAAGGTGACAAGCGTGCGGCTCATGCAACAAAAATGTGGGTACATTTCATGCAGAAAATGCCCGAAATAAAAGAAGAATACGACGTCGCAGTCGCATACTGGGGCGACCGTACAATGTTCTATATGTGCGACAAGGTAAAGGCGAAAAAGAAGATTACCTGGCTTCATTTCGACTATGCAAATCCCCCTCGCGACGACTCCGTATACCTGCCGTATTTCAAGAAATGTGACAGCGTTGTAACCGTTTCAAAGCTCGTTGACGATTCACTCAAAAACAAGCTCCCCGAAATCGCCGACCGTACAATAATGATGGAAAACATCACAAATCCAAAGCAGATTTGGGACCTCGCCCTCGTCGGCGACACATTCACCGACACACATTTCACGGGCAAGCGTATACTCACCGTCGGACGTATCAGTGACCAAAAGGGACTCGACCTCGTTGTTCCCGTGCTGAAACGTCTGCGTGAGGACGGATTCGACCTGCGCTGGTATGTGCTCGGCGACGGAGAACCCGACTATAAAAAATATATGTCCGACCTGCTTTTATCAAACGGCGTCGCGGACATGATGATTTTCCTCGGTACAACGCAGAACCCCTACGCCTATCTGCGCGACTGTGACATCTACGCCCAACCCTCACGTCATGAGGGTAAGCCAATCGCCGTCGAGGAAGCAAAAATTATGTTTAAACCAATCCTCGCCTCACATTACCTCTCCGCGCCCGAACAGCTCGAAGCAGGTGAGCTCGGCGTTATCTGCGAAATAAACTCCGATTCAATCTACGAAAACATAAAGAAAATGCTCTCCGATGAGTCGCTTTGTGACACACTTTCCGAAAATCTCAAGTCACGCAAGTTCGGCAATGCTGAGGAGATTGAAAAATTCTATCGCATGGTGGATTGAGTGAGTGAGCGGGTAAGATAGCGCATATAGGAGTTACGGGCGATTTTTTGAAGTGAATGTTAATCGAAGCATATGGGAATTACGGTCGCTTTCTTGAAAGAAAGCTCCGCAAAGAACTTTAATATACGCTTTCGCTTCACAGGCCGCTCGAACTCGCTTCGAAAGCCACAGAGTAAGTTGGGAACCCTCCTCGCTCGCACTCCTCCGTGCTCCCTCGGTTTCCCAACGACTCGTTAATGCAAAAGGGTCAGCTGTCACCCTCTCAATATACGTCCGTTTTAAAGTTAGTTTTTATGCCGGATTTGACGTTAATCTATATCCCCGGCAGGCGTAGCGAGGAGCTTCGACAATCGA
>JAZQXA010000019.1:0-5794 GCA_045632605.1 Candidatus Flemingiibacterium sp.
AAAAAAACGGAGCTGATAAACAGCCCCGTTTTGATTGTACAGTATTATATATTATATAATGTAAGGTTTAAGATCCTCAAAGAGAGCATCGGTGTCTTCTGCATGAGCAGTGAGCTGGATGGGTTTGAGAAGGTCGAGCGAGAAGATACCCATAATGGATTTTGCGTCAACGACATAACGACCGGACATAAGGTCGATATCCATTGAGTATTTGGACACGATATTTACGAAATTACGCACATCCTCGATAGAGGAGAGCTTGATATCAACAGTTTTCATTATAATAATCTCCTTTGGTAATATATTCATTTATATGATATCGCAAAAAGTGAAATTTGTCAATAGTTTTTTGTAAATTTTGAATGAGCATTAGGGCAAATCAAAAATATCGGGTACACCGAAATTAGCTTCGAATTCCTGTTCGGTGTCTGTTTCGTTGCCAGAGGGGACATATTCGCGAAGTGTTACATCAACGTCGATATATTTTCCGTTTCGAACGACCTTTACTGTAATAACATCGCCGACCTCACAGTCCTTGATAGCCGACTTGATATCTGCCGTATACGTTACTTCCTGACCGTTGATAGCAACAATACGGTCACCTGCCTTAAGGTCGTCGGTATATTCGGAGCTTGTAATATAAACGCCGAGAGCGTTGACACGGTAATACATGGCATCATATGCGTTTGTAACGTCAACCGCCTGAATTCCGAGCATGACTCTGCCGCGGACATAGCCGTAATTTGAAAGCTCTTCTGCCACTTTTTTCGCCGTATTAATCGGGATAGCAAAGCCTATACCCTCCACCGAAACGCCCGAGGACGACGTGGTTGATTTAGCATTGACAATGCCGACAAGCTCACCGTACATATTAAAAAGACCGCCGCCGGAATTACCGGGATTAACTTCGGCATTCGTCTGAATCAGTGTCATCGAAACGCCGTCGATATCAACCTCACGCGAAAGCGCACTGACAATACCGTTTGTAACAGTACCTCCAAGATTACCGAGCGGATTTCCGACAGCGACAACTTCATCACCGACAGCGAGATTATCGCTGTTTCCGAGGAGAGCGCAGGGGAGATTTTCCGCTTCGATTTTTATAACCGCAATATCCGATTCGGAATCCGAGCCTATAACCTTTGCTTCATAGTCTGTGCCATCGTTTGTTCTGACAGTTATCGTATTAGCGCCGCTGACGACATGGTTGTTTGTGATAATAAGGCCGTCCGAGCTGATGATAACACCGCTTCCGGCACCGGAAGTGACATAATTACCGCCCCAGAAGTAAGATTCGGTAACAACAGTTTCCGTCGTTATCTCAACAACAGTCGGCGCAACCGAATCTGCAACCTGATTATATGTTCCGGGCTCTCTGTTTTCATTTTCGTAAGCTTCAAAAATTACAGAGGGAGTGCCGTTTGAGGATGACGGTCTTGACGCAGAAGCGTTTCCGTTTGTATTGCCGTCAGCACGGTGAAAACCGTTTGCAAGGCTGTTTCCAAAATAAGTTCCCGCAAATGCCGCGCCTCCTGAAAGAGCAACACAGACTGCAACGAGTATTGCCGCCGCACCAAGTCCGAATCCGGATTTTTTCTGTTTTTTTTGCGGCTGAGCATATGAAAAATCATTGCCGCGAGGAATATAGGTATAATTTTGCTGATTCGGCGGATAAAGCGGCGGCACTGATGAATTTTCCTCAAAATGCGAGGGGGACTGTGCGTCGCTTGGCTGAGCTGTGAAGTTATTCTGCTGTGAATTATTGCTGCCGTACTGCGGAGTGTTGCCGCCAGGCTGTGAATTGTAATTGTTATAACTATTGTAATCCATATTATTACCATTGCTTTTGCTGTGTCAAAAGCTTCCTTTCTCCCCTTTTCGGGGTACGGTTTGCGAAGCAAAAAATTATTTTAAGCTTTGCCTCGTTGTGTTACTGAAAATTGCGGATAGTTTTCGTTTTACACGCTTATTATAAATAACGAATGTGACGGTTATATGATGTTCGGGGGAAATGTTGTTGAAAAATTTTGTTTTTTACTCGAATTTCGCTTTAACTCTTGAAAGTATGAGAAAAATATGGTATCATTAATATATATAAAATTTTATTGCGAGGAATTACATATGAAAAACTGTTTTTACCCTGCGGACATACTGCTTCCCAAGTTCGCTGACAATGCTGAAAAAATGAACCGCTGGTCGTGCGTTGCGTGCGATCAGTATACCTCCGAGCCGGAATATTGGAACGCCGTCGAAGAAACCGTCGGAGATGCTCCGTCAACACTGCGTATCACCTTGCCCGAACTTTATCTTTCCGAGGCTGAAAAACGCATTCCGAAAATCAACTCGGTTATGGTTGACTATACAACGGATATTCTCTCCGAGCACAAATCGTCAATGATTTATCTTGAGCGTACACAGAAAAACGGCAAAATCCGCCGCGGACTCATCGGCGCACTCGACCTTGATTGCTATAACTATAACAAGGGTGCGGTTTCGCTCGTCCGTGCCACAGAAGGTACCGTTCTCGAACGTATTCCCCCCCGTGTAAAGATTCGTGAGGGTGCTTCCATAGAGCTTCCTCATATAATGATACTTATCGACGACCCAAAGCGTACCGTAATCGAACCGCTGATTGAAAAATCTGCCGCTTATGAAACCGCATATGACTTCGATATGATGCAAAACAGCGGTCATGCGCTCGGACGTTTCCTGCCCGGGGACGAAATCACACGTGTTTCAAATGCACTCGAAGCGCTCTGCGAGGATGCTTCGAAGGTACAGAACACCGAAAATCCTCTCGTTTTTGCAGTCGGCGACGGAAATCACTCCCTCGCTTCGGCAAAGGCATTCTGGGAACAGATAAAGCCGACGCTCTCCGAAAAAGAGCTTGCCGTACATCCTGCGCGCTATGCGCTTTGCGAAATTGTCAACATTCACGATGATGCGCTCGAATTTGAGCCGATATACCGTGTACTTTTCGGCGTTGACCCCGAGGCATTCATGTCGGAGCTCAACGCATACTTTGCCGCACTGCCTCAAAGCGATATTGAAGCGCAGACCTTTGAGTTTGTATATGCGGACAAAGTCGGCGAAATCACCGCAAACAATCCCACCTCGCTTCTTCCCGTCGGCACACTTCAGGTGTTCATCGATGCATATCTGAAAAATCATACCGGTGTTGAGGTTGACTATATCCACGGCATCGAATCGACAAAGAAGTTGGCTTCCGGCAAGAATTCAATCGGATTCCTCTTCAAGGGCATGGAAAAATCGGAGCTTTTCCCGACCGTAGTACGCGACGGCGCACTTCCGAGAAAGACATTCTCCATGGGCGAGGCGGACGATAAGCGCTTCTATCTCGAAGCAAGACGCATCACCCTTTAAATATAAGTTTACCGAAAATTATTACAAAATGAGTTCTCATCGCGAAAAAAGAACAAAACCGTCCGGCGCAGACGGACACAGAGGCAGAATGTTCGAAAGGTTTTTAGCATCCGGCGGATTTGATTTCACAGACCGTGACCTCATTGAAATGATGCTGTTTTATGTCAATCGCATCCGCGACACACGTGACATTGCCGTGAATCTGATGGAAACATTCAACTTCGACATCGGTGACTTACTTGCCGCAAAGCCGGACGAGCTTCTAGAAATTGACGGAATCGGAGAAACAAGCGCACAGTTTCTCGGAGTAATCGGAGAATTGGCAGGACGGCTCGAGGAAAGCATACCCATGCTCTGCGAGCCGTATACCGAAGCTGAGCGAATTGGCGAGCTTTTTTCGAGAAAACATTTCTGTCACAAGCACGATTCGGTAATGGTAGCATATTTTAACGATGATATGCGGCTTATAACTCTCGAAAAGATAAAAGATGACCGTCTTTTGCCCGAGGATTCCGACTATATCCTCGCTGTAGTCAAAAGAGCGGTTACTTTCAGAGCAAAAAAGATTGCCGTGGCACGTCTTGCCGGAGATTTTGTCTGTTATCCGTCGATGAATGACTTCAATACAGCCCAAAGCATCAACCGCATCTTAAAGAATACCGACATTTCACTGGTTGAATATTTCATCGCCACGCCGGAAGAAAGCTTTGCCGTCACAAAATTACTGCCCGAAAAATAACAGATACGCAGAAACGGATATCCGTTTCTGCGTTTTTGGTTTAGAGAAAGAAACCGGAGCCGCCGTATGGCGGCTCCGGACTGTTTTATGCACGGAGTGTGATTCCAAGCTCTTTTTCGAGCAGGGTGAGTATCTTCTTTGAGGTCTTGTCAGCTTCTTCATCGGTAAGTGTGCGGTCGGGAGCACGAAGGATGACGCTGAACGCCACACTCTTTTTGCCCTCTCCGAGCTGCTTGCCGCGGTAAACGTCGAACAGCTTCACGTCCTCAACGAGCTTGCCGCCGGCTTTCTTCATAACCGCTTCGATTGCACCGACTTCGAGAGTGTCGTCGCAGACAAATGCAAAGTCACGTGTTGTTGCCGGGAATTTAGGCAGAGCCTTAAACTGCTTGTCAAGATTAGCCTTTGCGAAAAGATTTTCAAAATCGAGGTCGGCAACGTATACCGGCACGTCGATTTCATAGCCTGCGGAAACTGTCGGGTGAATTTCACCGAGAGTACCAAGCACAGTGCCGTCAGCGCATACAACACGTGCACAGCGTCCGGGATGGAACGCCGCATCGCCTCTTTCGGCAACATAGGAAGCATCGGTAATGCCGGCAACGTCGAGCAGCTTGTCAACCATTCCCTTGAGTGTATAGAAATCACCGTCGCGGAAGAAGCCGACAGTAATGCGGCGGCGTTCCTCGGGCAAATTCTTCGGGTCAGCGTCGGGAATGTATATCTTCGCCATCTCGTAAAGCGCAGTCTTGCCTGCATGGTAATTATTATTACGCGAAAGCACCTCAAGCATCGACGGGATTGCAGTGGTACGCATTACACTTGTATCCTCACCGAGAGGATTCGAGATAACTATCGACTTACGTCTGGAGTCATCATCTGCCATTGCAATCTTGTCGTAGAATTTCGGGCTGATAAACGAGAATGTTTCACATTCATAAAGTCCCATTGCACAGAGAGTATCAGCACAGAGAAGCTCAAATTTCTGCATAGGTGTACGGCTTCCCGAGGTAATCGGAGTTACGAACTTTGTCGATTTTATGGTGTCATAGCCGTAAATACGAAGAACTTCTTCTGCGATATCGTTCATACAGCGGCAGTCTGCACGGAATGTGGGAACAGTCATAGTGTCGCCGTCGAACTTAAATTCGAGCTTGGTGAGAACGTCCTTCATGTAATCTTCGCTTACGTCAAGACCGAGGAAAGCGTTAATCTTTGCCGCGTCGAGCTTCATTGTGAACGGCTCTTCCTTGCCCTTATAAACGTCGATTGTACCGTTTACAACCTCGCCTGCACCGAGCATTGCGATAAGCTCACAAGCACGGTCGAGAGCCGGCATGGTGTTTTCGGGGTCAAGCCCCTTTTCAAAGCGTCCGGAGGATTCTGTGCGCATACCCTGGCTCTTTGCGGTAACTCTTACCGAGCTGCCGAGGAAGTTTGCAGACTCGAAAACAACGGTTTTTGTATCGTCCTTGATTTCGCTGTTCGCGCCGCCCATAACGCCGGCAAGTGCAACTGCCTTCTTTGCATCAGCGATAACGAGGTTTGAGGAATTAAGTGTATGGTCGATATCGTCGAGCGACTTGAAGATCTCGCCGTCAGCCGCATTTCTTACGATGATCTGCGAGCCGTCGAGGCAGGTATAATCGAATGCGTGCATCGGCTGACCGT
>JAZQXA010000020.1:0-2610 GCA_045632605.1 Candidatus Flemingiibacterium sp.
TGAGGAATATACAAACGGTATTGATGCAAAATATTGGAGCTACAGAAAAGATCCTATATCCGGTTATACGTTTGATACTACAGTAACAGAAATTTTCCCGTATTACACTACAGATGGAAGCGGAACAAAAACAATAAAGCCGGTAAATCTTGATGAGATTCTTTTCCCCGGCATTTATACTGTAAGCGGAATGATGCGTGCGAGTGCTGATAATTCAACGCTTACACTTTCTGCAGGTGAAGCTTCAGTTTCCGCAACTGTCGGCACTGCATGGCAGGAGATTGAGCTTAAGCTCGACCTGCGCGAGACGGTTTCTTCCGATGTGATGGCTCTCACATTCGACTGTGATTACATTGATTTTTCGGATTTTGAGCTTACAAGTGAAATTTATTCTATTCTCGACAGTTGGGGCGGTCCGGACGGCGAAGCATTAGTTAAGATGTCTGACGAAACATTCCTTGAGTTCTCACAGGCAAACGGGGAAAAATATCAGTTTAACTATAAGGCTGGCGACACTCTTGTCCCCGGTGATTATACGCTTTCTGTAACGATGCGTTTTAAGCCCGAAGCATATGCTGAAAATGACTATGCAAATTATATCAACGGTACAAAGTCGGAAAGTCCGAGAGGCTGTCTTGTTGATAACGGTATTGTTGTCGGCATAAACGCTCTGACACACGGATATCCCGCAAGCAGCACTCTTATCGCAAATGCAGATAATGATGTATTAAAGGTTATTGAATTTAATAAGGACGGTGAGCCGTCTGCAAACGTATATGCACTTGATATTGACGATGAGTGGCATACCTTTGAAATTAAGTTTACCCTGAAGCAGAGCCAGAATGTTTCGAGCTACGGTGCGGTTGGATTCTTCAACAATATCAGAAGCGATTTCACAATTCCGGTTCAGGTGCTTGACTTCTCGCTCGTAAACACCTCTGACGGTAATGAGTATACAGAAGGACTTGACACTGAATATTGGAGCTACAATATCTACTCCAATGCAGGCTACGATTTTGCAACAACCATAGAGGAAATTCCTCCGTACTATACGACATACGGAATGGGCGTTTCTTCGATTAAGCCGATGAACACCACAGCAGTATTTACTCCCGGTGTTTATAAAATAACCGGTTTGTTTAAAGCGCATGACGACAGTGCAGTGCTTTCTGCATCTACCGTCAGCGGTTCATGCCTTACAACCGGTTCCGGTTCCGCTTCGGTGGAGGTCGGCGACAAATGGAGAAAGGTAACATTTATTCTTGATACAGCAGTTGAGTTTGATTACGCCGATTTGCTTATCAATTTCACAGATGATATTGACATTTCATATATCGAAATTGAGCTTCAGGAAAGATATTTGCCGAGCGATAATATGAATCCCGGAACGCTCATAACGCTTCTGCTTCTCAAAAAGCTCAAAGAGCCCGCAGACGGTGACAACATTCTTGGCAACGCTGTAAGCAAGGCTATGCTGCGTAAATGGTCTTACGGAGATCAGAGCCTTACTTATCATAAGGATGCCGATGGCGACTATTTCAGAGCAAGCAATATTACAAGCAACACTCTCGGCTTTACATATGAGCCGGGTACGAAGCTTACTGCCGGAATATACTTCTTCAGCGGCGAGTTCCGTACTGCAAATGAGGGTGATGTGACTCGAATCCGCGTAATTGCTGGCGGTCAAACCGGTATCAACGAATTTACAAATGAGTGGAAAAAGCTCGAATTTGTTTTCGAAATAACCAGAACATCTGAGCTTTCAATCAAGATTTGCGGTGCCCCCTCTGCACTCTGTATCGAGGACTATGAGTTCAGAAATCTCTCGCTCATCAACAGCGACGATTATCCCGGCGGATACAACTTCTTCCCGAAAGGACAGATGCTTGAAGAAAGCAACAACGGATGGTATCTGACTTCACCCGGAACTCCCGCAAAGATAACATGGACAAAAGAAGAAAACGGAAACATATATCTGTCTGTGATTGACCGTACACTTTGCTACACCGGTGCGAGAGTGAACACCGGAATAACCCTTGTTCCCGGCGCAATGTACACGGTTTCTTATGATATCCGTGCAACAAATCCGGGCGAGGAATTGACTGTTCGTGCTAAAGCAAACACCACTGATTTGATTCTCCTTGAAAATGCATCGAACAACGCAGGAAACGAATATGACATCACACACGAATGGCGTCACGTTGAAGCGCAGTTTATGGCTACCGACAGAACTCTGCTTTATCTTGATATAATCGGCGGTCAGAATACGGAAGAGGATATAAGACCGTTTGACTTTGACAACATCGTTATCACAAAGAATGGCGGAGCAACCGATGAAGACCTCTATCCCATTGGTACTTTCGACAACAAGGAACTGACACTTAACAACTGGGGAAGAACGTACGGTAATGTTACCATCACATGGAATGTTGAAAACGAAACCGACGGTTATATCACTCTTGGTGACCAGAACCCCGTATATGCTGCGGGAACCTTTGCGACAACAAAGGCTACAGCAGGAACGGCTTACATCATTTCGTATGATATTCGCACAACTGCGAAGGACGATAAGATGGGTGTACGTGCACAGGTTAACGGTCAGGACATTTT
>JAZQXA010000021.1:0-3114 GCA_045632605.1 Candidatus Flemingiibacterium sp.
CGCCGCCGTAAGAGAGATATTATGCTGATGCGTATGATAGGCGAATCAAACGCAAGAGTATACGCCGGTTTTGCGCTCGAGCAGATGATCTGTATAATCTTCGGCATAGTGATCGGCGGCGCGTATTATAAGTGGAACCCGATAAATAACCTCGCAATCTTTGCAATCGCCTACTTCATCGCCCTCACCCTCGCACTTGTAATCTTTATGAGCAAAAAGCTGATCAAAAACGTCAAGGAGGATGAATAGAAAATGATTAAAAAAACATTGAAAAACCTCAAACGCGCCCCCGTCCGCGCCGTTGTGGTGCTGTTATTCGCCGCGGTAATTTCTATGATCATTTGCGCTTTGCAAGAGTCAAACGAGGCAGAATTGCAAAATTATGAAGAGGTCTGGCAATCCGTTCCGATCACTGTGACAGTCACAGATCCCAAAGGGGTAAATGACGGCGATCTCCTGATAGACTCTTGGGTTCTTGACTTGTTTGAAAGAGAGGAACCCATAAAAATTTATGATGCGTCTAATTACGAAAATTATGATGATTCGTGGGATTTTTTTATCACAGAAGTTCCTGTTGAATTATCTTTGAGTGAATATGTAAAAGACGTTCAGATCTTTGCCAATCTACCCATATCCACTATTAACGGCAAAAATTATACCAGTGCATCGGGAACAACTATGTTGCACGGAATTACCTCTATCCATTGCGACAAGCAACTCTTGCCGGAATATGGATGTGAGATCACTTGGTTCGATGGATATGACGAAAGTATTTTTTCGGGCAATGAGCAGCTTTGTATCGTTCCCGAGGGAATGATTGAGAATTACGACAATAACGGCAATGTGGAATTATATTTAAAAGGACAATCACAAAAACCTGTCGTCCGCGTAGACGAAAACGGCGAAATAGTGCGGGAAGACGGTATTCCCGTTATAGATATGCCGAAAACCGAATATAATTGCACGCTCAAGATCGTCGGAACTTATACTGAAGGCGACGGAAAAAGCATTTATTGCCCATCTGATATAATTAGGCAAGTATATGACGAACTTGAGAAAATTATAATAGTTCGCTCGCTGAGCGCAACACTAAAAGATAATAGACGTCTTGATGAATTCCGCGAAAAAATGAGCGTATGCTTCTTGGAGCCTAAACCGGATGGAAAGAAAACTTCTTGGAATGCTAAAATTGATACCGGCTTGGCGACGAAATATACTGAGAAATCTTATACATATGCACTTGATATCAACGATAATAATTTGTTAGACCTTTCCGCCATCCTTGAAGACAGCATAAAATTCAACCGCACGGTGACGGTGTTTGTCGTGATCCTTTCCGTCATTTCGGGCTTCCTTGTCGGATTCCTTATGGTTCGCCGACGAAAGAGAGATATTATGCTGATGCGTATGGTCGGCGAATCGAACGCAAGAGTATACGCCGGCTTCGCGCTTGAGCAGATGATCTGTATCACCCTCGGCATAGTGATCGGCGGCGCGTATTATAATTGGAACCCCATAAATAACCTCGCGATCTTCGCCGTCGCCTACTTTATCGCCCTCAGCCTCGCGCTTGTAATCTTTATGAGCAAAAAGCTTATCAAGAACATCAAGGAGGATGAATAAATGAGTATTTCGCTTAACAACGTATCTTACAGCTACAAAGGTAAGTATCAGACCGTTCGTGCGGTGGATTCGGTTTCCTATGATTTCGAGCCCGGAAAGTGCTATGCCATCGTTGGCAAATCGGGATCGGGTAAAACAACCCTCCTTTCACTGATGGCGGGGCTCGATCTGCCCACCGAGGGCGAGATTATCGTTGACGGCAAATCTACTAAAGATTGGAACAGAAACAGCATGCGCCGTGATGCCGTCAGCGTTATCTATCAGAACTACAACCTCTTCCCACTTCTGACCGTGCAGGAGAATATTATGTATCCGCTTGATCTGAATAAAACGCCCAAGAAAAAAGCGATCGAGCTTGCAATCAAAATGCGCGAGCGCGTTGAGCTTTCGCCCGCGTACGATAAGCGTCTTCCCGCCCACCTCTCGGGCGGCGAGCAGCAGCGTGTGGCGATCGCGCGTACCCTCGCCCAAGGCTGCAAAATCATCCTCGCCGACGAGCCGACGGGTAACCTCGACTCAACCAACACCGCAAACACAGTTAAGATCCTCTGTTCCCTTGCCCATGACGACGGTTGCACCGTTATTATTGTAACCCACGATCCCGCTGTTGCAGAGCAAGCAGACACGGTCCTTCAAATGAAAGACGGCGCGTGGATACAAACATAATGCCTGTTTTTAACTATACAAATATATATCATTGCGGTTAAGCATTTTTGTGCTTAACTGCAACGCCATATGGTAATTGCAATAAGCAGTAAATGCTAAAATTACAATCAATAGAGCCATTTCATAGTGCGAATAATGTAAATTACGTAATTTGTTAGGTGGAGACATGATAAAAGAATTGCCGATTATAGATAACCCGTGGATTCAAACTTATCAAATAAGAAATTTCGAGTTAGGCATTTTACAAAACCAAGTACCTTGGATTTATGGTAAATATATTAACTGCTGCTGTCATAAAAAATCTTTTACTCATTGTATTGGTTCACATGGAAGGTTCTTCACTAAAGACATTGCTTTTTAATTGTTCACACAATTTTTTTAGATAAGAAAGGAAAATGAAAACATGAAAAAATCAGTAAAAATCCTTTGTCTAGTAATGACAATCGCACTGACTCTAACCTCGCTACCAATTACAGCTTTTGCGCTTCCGTTAGCGTCAAATGAAATGGTAAGCTACGAAACGAATGACAATTCCCAATATGTATCGGAAGATGTATACATTATGGCGGAAGCCACTGAAAAACGCGGCGAATTTGAAAAACACTATATTTTGTCAGACGGAAGTATGGTTGCAGTAAGTTATCCCGAAGCTGTTCATTATATTAATGGATCTGGAAAATGGGAAGACGTAGATAATACTTTCAGTTATGATTCCAAAAGCAAACGCTATGTTGGGGGTAAAGGTAACACAAAGTTCTCTTTCACCGAGTCCGTATCATCCGGTGCTTTGGTTGCCATAAAGGACAAACATGGTACTATGGAGTG
>JAZQXA010000022.1:0-1933 GCA_045632605.1 Candidatus Flemingiibacterium sp.
AAGAGATTAATATGTATAAATATTAACTTTCGTCTGCAAAAATACTTGTGAAAAGGAATTAAATGGGAATAAAGGCCGCTGTCCGCATAATTCGTGTGAGCGTTTGCAATTCGTTGATTTACCGGGCAATAATAAAAGCTGCCTGCGTTTGTTTAGCAGACAGCTCTTAATTTTATTCTTCTTCCTTGCCGATGATTTTTTTGCCGACGGGAATAATAAGTCCGCCGAGCGAATTTCCGAAAGTCATAACCAAAAGATAAATGAGCGTTTTTACGGTGAAGCTTCCGGCAAGGACGAAATAGAACATATTAGCAACACAGTGCTCGAACGAGCAGAGTATAAACACCATGACCGGGAAAATTACAAAGAGTGCGCGAACGGTGCTTGAGCGCTTCTTGTATTGGTCAACTGCAATGAACATACAGATTCCGCAGCCTATTGCAAGCAGGAGAACACTGATTACACTGTCACTGAGTTTGGTGTTGACGATTGGCTCAACCTTAGCGTAAAGCTTATCATAAACTCTGGTGAAGCTTAAGAACAGCGCAACAAGACCGGTGCCAATGAGGTTTCCGACCCATATCAGCATCAGTGTTCCGATATAGGAGAGCTCATTATCAAGCAAATAACCGACCTTGCCCGTGAAAAGATTGAAGCCGTAACCAAGGATGGTCAGAAGACCGATTGAGAAAAGTGCCGCGCCGACTACCGGATTGTCAACGGAGAGATAGACCGTTCCGCCAAGTCCAATACAAATACCGGCAAGAATTGCGAGGGTGAGTGTTTTTTTCATTTTTAAGAATCACTTTCTTTAAACATAGCATTAATGTTACCATTATATCACAATTTTTCTTCTTTTGCAATATTATTTGACAAATTTTTCAGTTTCGACTTTGACCTCACGAATACGAAGCAGCACAGCGACAATATTAACAGCGGTCATAAGGCTGATTGCCAGGTCAGAGAAGCTCCAGACAATCTCCGCAGAGCTTATTCCTCCGATGAATGCACAAAGCGAATATACAAAGAGATAAATACGGCGTGATGCAGGATTTTTTGTCAGATATGAAAGGCTTTCCGTTCCGTAATAGAACCAGCAGACAATTGTACAGAAAGCAAAAACAGCAACCGCTATACAGATTATCGGCTCGGCAAACGGAATAAAACGTGCCATAGAATTGGCGGCGGTTTGCATACCGTCCGGTGTTATTGATACGCCGTAACATCCGGAGATGAGCACAACAAGCGCGGTCATTGTACAGATAACGACCGTATCAATGAAAACTTCGAATATACCGAAAACGCCTTGTGCCGCCGGGGATTTTACGTCCGCGCTCGCATGAGCAATAGGAGCTGTACCGCACCCGGCTTCATTCGAAACAATTCCCCGTGTCACGCCGATTCGGAGCGCACGGCTTGTCATGAATCCGAGAATACCTCCGCCGAATGCTTCTTTATCAAAGGCAGAGCTTATAATATCGCGGAATATATCCGGCAGCAGGGAGAGATTTGTAAATATGATAAAAAGCGACATTATTATATATATGCCGCTCATCAGAGGAATGAGCTTTTCTGTGAGTAAAGCGATACGTGAAAGTCCGCCGGATGCGACGGTAAGAGTCAGCAAACCGACAATGCTTGCACAGACGAGCACAGGGATTCCGAACGCTTCATGTGCGCTGACGGCGATTGCGCTTGACTGCGTGGCACATCCCATCGCAAGCGAAGCGGCAAGGCAAAGAAACGCAAAAAATACCGCTGTAAATCTTGAAACCCTTGTTCCGCTTTCTGCAATGTAAAAATATGCACCGCCGTGATAATTTCCGCTATTATCTCTCTTGCGGTGTCTTACGGCAAGGACGATTTCGGAATATTTTATCGGCAGTGCCGCAACAGCGCTGACAAGCATCCAAAACACTGCGCCTGCACCGCC
>JAZQXA010000023.1:0-10117 GCA_045632605.1 Candidatus Flemingiibacterium sp.
TATGTATGGCATCAACATATTTCTGAACATATTTAAAAAATGCATCGCGCATCGCAATATTATGCTCAATCGGAGTAATATTCGCCGGAAGCACCGCTTTCGCACGATCTGAATAGTCGCACGCAACAGCCCAGCAGTCGCCGTCAATCCACGCGCCGTCGATTTCATAATCATCTGCAAATTCCTTAAGCTGCGGAATCATGCAGTCATCAAGATATGAACCGAACAGAGATATTCTTCCTGTAAGTGTTCCGTCAGGTCTGCGCTGTCCCTCATCGGGATGAGCCTTAACATATTCATCGTCAAAAACACCCGAATAATGCACATACAGCGGAACATCATGCTTTTTTGTAACATCTCGCCATATGCGAAGATTATCGGATTTAACGAGCGCCGCCGGCTTACCAACCTTTGTCGGATAACTGCTGTTGCCCTCATGTCCCTTACTGTCACACTGTATAAAATCCGGTTTTGCGGCGATAAGATATCTTTCAATATCCTCCATCTCAGTACGAACGCCGATTTCATCGGTATTTTGAGCATGAAAGTCAAAATGTAATCCCCAAAAACGCTTACCTTTTTCCATAGCTTATATTCCTCCGGATAAATACTTATTTTTCAGAATTACTGCTTTGTTACTGCAATTCCCTTTCTCTTTTTTCGAAAATCACTCGGAGTACAGTTCATATATGAAGCAAATACGCGATTAAATGTACGCAGGCTTCCAAAACCACACTCATACGATATTTCCGTCACTGTTCGGTCGCCTTTTTCAAGCAAAACCATTGCCTTCTGCATTCTCAAAGTATTGAGAAATTTCTTGAACGGCATTCCGATATAATCTTCAAAAATATGGCTGAATGCCGCTTTATTTATACCAAGTGCCGTCGCAAGCTGTGACAGCGTAAGTGTTTCACCCAAATGGTCGTATATATATTCCATTATTCTGTGTGCGATATCGGTACCGACATTCACCTCATGCAATTGTCCCTTATTGCAAGTGGAAAATGATGACACAAGTGTATAAAAAAGCGCTTTTATTATAAAAATATCATTTTGTTCACGGCACTTGTCAAGCGAATAATAAATAAAATCCTTCACACCGTTGTCGGGGACAAACTTAAAGCTCTCATAGCTTTTTGTTCTGTACGTTTCATGAAAATCTCCGACTATCGATAGAGAAAACATCAAAACTCTTGCCGAGGCTCCTTCGCTCGGTTCAAAGCTATGAAGCCTATACGGAAGAATCAGCATAGCTTCTCCGCTGTTTACTGTTTCAAGTATCCCGTCGCAGGTAATGTTAACCGCACCTTTTTCGACAAAAACAACCTCGAGTTCGGAGTTTATATGGGTAGGCGAGTTTATATCTCCATAGTGTTCAATAAAATACTCATCATTCAAATCCAAGCCAAGTTCAAGTTCAGAATCAAGCTCCAAATTTTCATCCATACTGCTCGCCTCCCATCAAATTTGAATATATTTCTCTTGTCCACAATTATACACAAATTGTCTTGCTTTGTCAAGACAAAAAAGTTATAATATAAGTCAAAATTATTATAGCTAAAAACGCACTTTTCAAAAAAGAAGCATGACAGATAGGAGTTGTTACATGTTCGCCTATATATTACTCATGATACGCACCTGTATTGTATCATCACAAACCGTGCTTGAAAAATCATTTCAGCTCGGATTTCGAGAAACAACATCCAATTTTTTAAAATACAACCTTATAAACGGCGTTTTTGCTTCGTTTTTTCTTTTCGTATTAAACGGTTTCCATTTAAACTGCAATTTTACGACACTCATGTACAGCTTATTTTTTGCTGTAGCTGTAGGACTTTGTATTGTCCTCGTCATCCTCGCGCTTGGCAGAACAAGCATTCCGCTCGTATACATAATTTCAACATCGGGAAGCGTCATCCTTTCCACACTTTTCGGAATATTTGCTTTGGGTGATGAGCCTACCATAAATTCAATCATTGCGGTTATCCTTCTGATGACAGCGGTTCTGATTTCATACAGCAAGAATCAAAACAAAGGCGGCAAAAGCGCATTGCTCATATATCTCCTGTTATTTCTCGACAATGGAGCTGTCATAATCATAATCAAGCTGTATTCACTTGAGCTTGAAGCCGCATCATCTCGAGTTTGCGATGAAAAATCATTTTATATTTTGAGCAATCTGATAATTGTAGCAGCCTGCATAATTATAGCAGCTTTCTTGTTGTTAAAGAAAAAAACATCATTCACTGAGCTTATAAAGCCTTTCGGGGCGAAGCAAACGCTTAATATCTGTGCACGCACAGCCCTTAACAATTTAGATTCACTTGTAATGATATGGGCTGTTACGCTTATGGATCTTTCGATTTTCAGCGTAACCACTTCCGCAATGATTATAGTTGCAAATACGATTTTATCTGTGTTTCTATTCAAAGAAAAACTTTCAAAAAAGCAATATGCCGCAGCATTGATTGCAATATCGGCAATAATAATCGGAGCATAGCAAAACTCCTGTGCAGCCGCAAAAACGGTAATGCACAGGAGCTTTGCTTTTATGGAGTTTTTAGAGTTACGCTTTGAATGAGAGTTCCTTGTTAAGAAGGAATTTGAGCGATGCCGCACCGTCTTCGATGCTTGCGTTTTCAATCTTGCCGCCGTTTGATGCCTGATTTACAAAATAAACAAGCTCATTATAGTATCCGCCAAGGTCAGAAATATTTCCGCCGGCATTTGTCGAGCCGATCTTCTTCTTTTCAAGTGCAATTTCGCTTGCGCCGTCAGCGGTATAGAGCATAAACTTTCCGCCTGCATTTTCGATAACGCCTTTTTCGCAAACAACGCGGAAAGTTGCCTCAAACGGATGAGATGCGGGAAGATCCCATGTTCCCTCAACGCTTACTACAAAATCGTCATACTGCATGAGTGTATTGACATATGAGCACTTTTCTCCAATCTGGTTCTGAACCGAATAAAGCTTTTTCGGCTCACCGAAGAGTGCGAGCGAGAAGTCGATATCATGGATATGAAGGTCCTGACCTGCGCCGCCGGAAAGCTCATATGTAGTGCTCCAGTCGTTCCAGCCCCAATCGGGACGGGGGCTCAGACGGCGGAAGTTTGCATTTACAACCTTACCGTATTCGCCGGAAGCGAGCATCTTCTGGAGAACAACATACTCATCCCAGAAACGGATAACCTGACCGATTTGTACATTACAGCCGCATTCCTTGCTCTTTTTGAGAAGCTCATCAGCTTCATCAACGGTAAGTGTAACCGGCTTTTCAAGGAAAAGATACTTAACCTTTTCCATAGCCGCCGAAGCATATTTTGCATGCAGGAAAGTCGGCAGACAGATGTCAATTACATCAACATCTGCATTTTCGATAAGCTCCATACCGTCGCCGTAGAGTTTAGCGTTAGTACCCTCTGCAAGAGCTGCCGCCTTTTCGGGTCTGATATCTGACAGCGCAACAATTTCAACGTCCTCAATGTTTTTGTAGCAGTTCACGTGCATTGCACCCATGAAGCCGCATCCGATAAGTCCAACCTTTAACATAATTTATTTCCTCCCAAGAATTTTGTCCATAGAATATGATGTGTTGTAAATAATAGCCTCTGTGAAATACTTGTAATTCGGAATCATTTCCGCGCTTACCCATCCGTCGTAACCGACTTCAGCGAGAGTTTTCATTACTGTGGGATAATCAACATCTCCTGCAAGAAGATCAACGAAGCCGTGCAAACCGCCGGCAGCAACGCGGTAATCCTTGAAATGTACCTTCTTGATTTTATCTCCGAGAACTCTTATCCAGTGATCCGGGAATCCGTTGGCAAGAGTGTTTCCGATGTCGAGATAGCTTCCGACATAATCGCTGTCAATTCTGTCAATAAATGCACGCATTTCCATCGGAGAAGTAAGGAACTTATTCCATACATTTTCAAGTCCGATTGAAACGCCGAGCTTTTCAGCATAGCCCTTCAGCTCTGAAATAGCTTCGAAGCTTCTCTCATATGTAGTTTTATAGTCAACCACTCTGTCAGGATGTCCTGAAAAATCAGCGTGAACACAGCCGGGGATGACAAGAATTGTGTCACATCCAAGAATCTTTGCAGTTTCGAGCTGACGCTTTACGACATCTTTGGCCTTTTCTCTCTCGTTGGGGCAGTCTGCGTTAAGCCAATAGCTCCAATAAAGTCCGCTTGCAACACTGTAAAGCTCAAGACCGTTTTCCTTTGCCTGCTTTGCAACCTCGAGAAGGTCCTTTTCGGTTGATGTCAGCGAAATCTCACCAACCTCATCAAGAGAAACCTCCACGCCATCAAATCCAGCATCCTTTGCCAGAGCAAAGTTATCGCGAAGCGGCGCAGCCGGGAACGACCAGATACTAATACCTTTTTTCATAACAATTCCTCCTTGTAATTTTCAAAAATATATGTTATAATAATTGTATAACATACCAATCTATATTAACAGTCATTTTTTTACTGTATACGTTCATTTTTGTACACAGCATTTATAAAGTGAGGATGAATATGAAACTTACATATGTAAAAACAAATCTCCCCAGCATCATTAACATATCAAAAATAGTAACCATACACTATTATGAATTTGACAAAAACTTTGTTTTCGACGGTGAGAGCCACGACTTCTGGGAAATGGTATACGTCGATAAAGGCAAAGTCCTGATAAAACGTGACGATGAAGAGGTAATTTTGTCGCAGGGAGAGGTTATTTTCCACCGCCCAAACGAGTTCCACTCAATACGCGCACTGGACAGTTCACCGAACTATTTTGTTGCATCGTTTGTTTGCAGCTCTCCGGCAATGCAGTATTTTGAAAAATATCACACGACGCTCGACAAAACTCTAAAAAGCTTCATTTCCTCCGTAATAAAGGAATCGGAGCAAACATATCTGATTCCCAAAAATGACCCTTCGCTGAAAAAACTCATAAAGAAAGGAAACGCCGCAATAGGCGGCGAACAGCTCATTAAAACATATCTCGAGCAATTACTGATATTTCTCATCCGAGGAATAAACAAAAAAGGCGAAACCAACGTCTTTCCAACAAAGGAAAGCATGGAAAATCACCTTGTTAAAGAAATAAAAGAACTTGTGCATAGGAGCGTCGAAGAAAAGCTCTCTGTTCCCGACATCTGCGAATCGCTCGGTTACAGCAAGAGTTATCTCAGCCGTCTTTTCCGTGAACAGACCGGCGAAACTATTGCAAATTATTCCGTGTGCGTAAAAATCGATATATCTAAACAGCTTATCCGTGAGGGCAGGCTTAATTTCGCACAGATATCAGACAAACTATCCTTCGATAACCCACAGTATTTTTCGCGTGTATTCAAGCGTATCACCGGAATGTCACCGAGTGAATTCAAGCATTCACTGCATATATAAATATAAAATACGTACTGCGGCACAAATCACCGCAGTACGTTTGCTTTTATTTAATTTTGATAGGAAGCTCCACCTTAAGAATTACCGGCTCACCGTCAACGCTGACTTCGAGCTCTGCAACAGCGGTATATTTACCGCTCGGCAAACAGCCCATCTGCTCCCATTCCCATGCGAATGTATCGGTAAGCTTGACGCTCTTTCCGGGTGCTATTGCCTCCGAGTTTGTCGCATCGGCAAAATCCTGACTCGGAATAATAATTCCGTCTTCGTGTATAAGCTTTATATCACACCACGTATATCCGTACGATAGATTAATCTCATCCGCTGTCGAGGTGTTTTTGAGAGTTGCCGTTAATGATAGCGGTGCTTCGGGATTAACCTTATCAATTTTATAGCCGCGCTGTTCAGATTTTAATGTCAGCTTCAAATTCCCCTCGGTGACCGACTCCGACACCGACTGTGTGGGAAGATAAAATTCACAGTATGCACCGACACATATAACCGATGCAACAAGAAGACTCGCAATAAGAACTATATGCTTTTTGTGAAGCTCCGGCTTGGTTTGCATATTAGGTATAATTTTAACCTTAACCATCACCGGAACAAGCAGTCCAAAGAAGAGGACAAGCAGAATTGCTTCTGCCGGGAACAGAGCGGCATTTTTTACAGCACCCGAAATAAGAAAATACGAATATCCCCTTCCGGCAGCATTATATGTATAATATATAAGAAGCGGATTGAGCACTATATTACATACAAGGACAACAAAGAAACGCGAAAGAATAATTCTGCTTGCAGAGAATTTTGAACGCCACAGCATTAATGAAAAGATGAGTGAACCGGCAATTTCAACAATCGCAAAAATCGGAATCCACGGGTCCCCTGCAACAAAAACGCCGAGAGTATCGCTTACAAAAGCACCTAACGAAGCAACGACCGGACCTATAATTGCCGCACTGAGTGCATTGATAAAGAATCCGATTTGAATACTGAGCGTCGGTGCAACATCAATCTGCAAGGGCTTTAAAGCCACACGGATTGCAATCATAATCGCCGCTATGCAGAGGATTCGCACATCAAAAAGCTGTGCGGCGGCATCGCGCCAGTATGCTTTTGAAAACGGAGTTTTGTAAAGTGGAGCTGTTGATAAATTTTGCTTTTTCATAAAAAAATACCTCCTATAAATGACATTCCGTATTGCCACATAATAGGAGGATAGCTCCGTTATGCAACAGCGGGATGCGACTTTAGCACCGCAGGCAAATCTGCCCTTCGTTCCCAAGACAACTCCCCGTTCATGGGACACTTTACGCGCTACAGTCTACTCTGTGTTTTTTCGCCGTTTTTCAGCGTAATAATATAATACCACATATTCCCCGAAAAATCAAGTCTAATTTGGCACGAATTAAAAAATTTGTCAAGAAATATTCTGTGCAGTTTTATATCAATTCAAATATTTTACCGTTTGAGGGTTTCCGGACTCGGCAGAAGCAATTATTGCCTCGCAGACAGCAACTGTCGCCGCTCCCTCACAACCCGGAATTTCATTTTCCTTTTTACCGAGCAGGATATCAATAAAGTCATCAATTTCCGCACCGACGTTGTGATTGTTAATGTCAATCGGAATCGAAAGGCCTATGTTTTCCATAGCAGAACCGAGAAATTCACTCCGTCCCTCAAATTCGGAAAGATACAGCGTAAGTGTTGGACTGGTATTATCGGTTATTACCGTTCCCTTTGTTCCGTAAAGAACCGTACGCATCGTATAATTTCGCTTGCACCCCGTTGAAATGTAAACCTTTCCCATTAGTTTGTTGGGGAACTTCAGCACTGCGACCGCACTGTCATCACAAGGCCAATCATCGTTAAGCGATTTTTTATTGCTGTAAGCATATGCCTCGATAGGGTCACCTGCAATCCACCGAAGCAAATCTACCGGATGACATCCGCCTCCAGCAACCGGATGACGAGGCTTTTCTTTGTCATTACGCCAATGAAGCGGCATATACGAATAATCGTGAGCGTACTCTGATTCAACAAAAAAGAGTTCGCCTATAAGTCCCGAATCAACAATTTCCTTTGCCTTAATAAATCCCGGTGTCTTTCGGCATACCTGACCTACCATCAGCTTCGCACCGCTCACTTTTTCAGCTTCAAGCATGGCCGCGCAATCCTCCAAATTAAGTGCAAGCGGTTTTTCACAAAGAACATCTATCCCAGCTTCAAGGAAGTCAACAACCATTTCACGGTGCACCTGGTCTGGTGTTACGATGCATACTGCATCAATCTTGGTCTTATCGAGCAGTTCGTGATAATCGAGAACTGTATTTTTAATACCGTAAATTTTGGCCGTTTCGGATAGGATCTCCGCATCATTGTCGCAAATAGCCGCAAGTGTGGCAGTATTATTTGCAATAATTCCCTCAATGTGCCTTTTTCCATGTGTTTTCAAGCCAATTACGGCAAATTTTAACTGTTTCATCATTTCAAGCTCCGTTTTAGTGTTATGAATTAATTCCAATACTCTTTCCGATTTTTGCAGATTCATATGCCCCCTCTATAATGCGCTGAACAAAAATTGCATCTTTTGCGCCAACAGTCGGTTCACAGTCATTTAAAATCGCCGCCGAGAAAGCAGTTATTTCTTTTTCATACATATTTCCGCATTCAACAGCTACCTCATAAAATGTATCATTCCCACGATTTTGCTTAGCATCATAGACTTGCACATCAGCTTCTGAGCATATATACATTTTTCCCGAGTCAGTTTGACCGATTGTACCCTCTGCGAGAATACTTCCCTTCGTACCGTAAAACTCCAACCGGCAACGTGCAGCTGAATCGGGAATATTAAAGTTTGTGTCAACAAATGCAGTGGCTCCGTTATCCATTTTTAAAAGCACTGCCGCCGAATCCTCGACATTATAATTAAAGGTCTGATTTTGTATATATGCCGAAACATCGTTCGTGCTTGTACCGCTTATAAACTGCAAAAGGTCGATACAGTGTATACCCATATCCATAAGCGCACCGCCGCCCGATTTATTCTTGTCCTGCCGCCAACTGTTCGGAATTTCCGGATACATACAAGTTAGCTGAGCACGCATCGAAACCACATTTCCGATAGCCCCTTCGAAAATTAATTCACGCATTCTCTGATGATATGCTGAAAACCTCATCATCAATCCAACGCCAAGCTTAACTCCATTCGTGCGGCAATACTCTGCTATTTCAAGCGATTCATTGACAGTAAGTCCCATCGGTTTTTCAAGGAAAATATGCTTTCCCGCATCAGCCGCCTTCTTCACCTGATCCTTATGGCAAAAAACAGGGGTTGCTATGTAAACGGCATCTATTTCATCAAGCGCGAGCAGTTCGTCCTCAACAGAAAAAGCATACTTTGCCGAAAATTCGTTTTTAACCCTTTGCGCTATATCAAAATCAGTGTCCATCACTGCAATAAGCTCCGAATTATCGGAAAGCATCAATCCGGGTATGGTTCTCCGGTAGGCAATTCCGCCGCATCCGATAATCCCCCATTTTATTTTTGTCACTAAAAGTCCCCCCAACTTATCTGCCCTGCTGCATTTCCGCAACAGACTCAAGAACAGCATCCGCCATATATTCAAGCTGTTCATCGGAAAGCCCGTAAAGCGGCAGATGAGTGTATCTCTTATAAAACATTTCTTCACAGCAAGGGCATCCTTTTGCAATCTCATCGGAATCGTAACCCATATCCTGAACAATCTTAAATCGGTATAACGGACCGAAATGTGCTATCTGTGTAACGCCCTTTTCGTCGAGCTTTTTTTTGAGAATCTGAATATCACCGCCGGCTTTTTCCGGGTCAATTTGCAAGAGATACAGGTGAAATGTAGGCTTTATTTTTTCGTTTCCGAGGTCCTGTCCAATAATTGCGTCATTCTCGGAAAAACGGTTTGTAAGATATTCGGCAGCGCGTCTGCGTTTTTCAATAATTTCATCATTACGCTTTATCTGAAGCGAAAGTCCAAGCGCCTGAATTTCTGTTGCAGATGCATTTCCGGCAACAAACGGTTCTTCCTTGCCGGGAATTTGTGTAATATTATAAAGCCAATCCTTTATCGGGCAGGAAAAATCCATTCCGAGGAAGCGTGCACGCTTTAATTCGTCGCTGAATCCGGGAACAGTCGTCGTAACAATACCGCCCTCACCAAATGATGTTATATTCTTGACTTCATGGAGTGAAAATGCCGCAAAATCGCCAATCGTACCGATTTTTCTTCCGTTGTATTCAGCACCGAAAGCATGAGCCGCATCCTCAAGTACAAGTATATCATGCTCACGTGCCAGCTTCATAATCGGCTCCATATCAACCGGATATCCTCCTATATGAACCGGAACTATCATCTTTGTTTTATCGGTTATTTTGCGTTTGACATCCTCCGGGTCCATGTTAATTGTTTTGGGGTCAACATCCGCAAAAACAAGCTTTGCACCAATTGCAAGAGGATACGCCATCGTCGCAACGAATGTTATTGCCGGAACTATTACCTCATCTCCAGGTTTTAGATTTGCATATTTGTAGGCTATCTCAAATCCTGCAGTTGCATTCATCACGAAAGTCGATGACGCTGTTCCGAGATACTCGTTACAAGCGGCTTCCGCTTCATTAACCTTGCCCCCGAGAGAAAGCTTTCCTGGCGGCACTGCCAATGCATCTAATTTTTTT
>JAZQXA010000024.1:0-4620 GCA_045632605.1 Candidatus Flemingiibacterium sp.
ACCATGCCGATCAGCAGGAATGCGGGAATATATAAATAACGCATCCACTTTTTCGTTCGGTATTCTTCGGGCTTTCCCACATGGTCAACCACAAACACACCAAAAAGCGGAACAAGAAGCATTGGGATATAGAAACAGTACCAGATGTACCGTCCAAGAGGATCAATGTTTGAGGTGAGGAATTCATGTTTGATTGTTTTTGCCGCCACCCAAAACACCATTAAAATACCTGTTCCGACCAGAATCCGACGTACCTGCGAATTCATCAGCCGTCGATGCAGGGACACTGTCCAAACGGCCAGTATAGAAATATGTATTACACTGCGCATAAGCATTGCAAGCGAAGTAGCAAATATATTTGTTAAAGGATTATGCCGAAGCAAATATGCTACTGTCAGCAAAACAGCAACAAACAGGACGTTGATTAGTGTGTTTTTGTTTTTTTGATGCAAGCTGTAGTCACCTCTTTTCTTTACCACAGACAGCTGCAAGCGCTGCAATAAAAACTACCCATCTTATATTATACAAGAACAAAATTCTGATATCATCCTACTAAAGTAGGATTTAGAGAGAAAACAGAAATAATGACCGGAGGATAAGCTTTCCGTATACGATGAAACCTGATTTTTAGCCGCATTTATAAACGAGAATTACTAAACCACACGGTCATCGTTCTCCATGGCAACTTCTTCTTTTCATCCGCCAATCGCCGTCGATTCAGTAGACCCGCCGCGAGCTTGGCATACCGATGACTGCTGCGTTTGAAATTTGGATTTTCGTGCGATTCCTGCTCCAACATTTTCAAATGCTCGTCCGAAAACACATCTAAAACGACATCCCGTGAGCATTGCGTATCAAAATGCGCGAACGGTGGTGTGTTTTTTATGAAGTCAATGACCGAAAGAATTCGTTCTCTGATTTCAATGTAATTCCCAATCTGAAAATCGCAAATATCCGCATACAGAAAACTTTGGCGCAGATATCCGCCCAACAGCAAAAGCTCGGTGATATACTCCTTGCCGAGCATACTCACTTTCCATGCAATCTGCCCGTGCGGGATTGTCTCGCCGTTAATCGTAATTTCCTTCTCCGTGCTGTCAACACAGAAGTAATCGAAATTGCAGATGCCGATTTTCTTTGTTTCTATCAGTCGCTTATCCATCTTCCCTCAATCATATTTTTTTCATCACATATACCGCCACGCCCATCACACGAACCTCCCGACGAACAATGTCGGGATAGTTCTTTTTGTCATCGTTCTCTGCACGGAGGACGATTTTTTTGTTTTCATCGTCACGGTAATAGGTCTTCAGCGTTGCCGAATCTCCATCCACCAGCGCGGCAATGATCTCACCTTCGTCGGCATAACCCTGCTTGCGGATCACAACCAGATCGCCGTCATCGATTCCGGCGTTTATCATCGAGTGACCGCTTGCACGCAAGATAAAATGCTCTCCGCTTTTAGTAATTCCGTCCGGCAGAACGATACGCTCACCGTATTGCTGTTCTGCATAGATGGGAGCACCGCAGGCAATATCACCGCTGATCTGTGCGGTGCGGTCTTCCTGCACCTCTGCAATGCGGTGCGTGATAATATGCCGTCCGTCGAAGGATAGCTCGCCCGCATCGTTCATGCGGTGCAGATATTTATGTACCGTGGCATCACTCATATGAATTCCTGCTGCGATCTCGGCGATGGTCGGTGTGTATCCGTTGTCGGCGTAGTATGCATCCACGAAATGTACGATTCGTTCCTTGGTTTCTTCACTGAGATATCTCATGGCGGCATTTTCTCCTATCGCAAATAAATATTCACGATAATATTATACCACGTTTTTCGGCATCTGTCAATTCTCATGTCACAAATTTCTGCAGAAGCATTTTTGACCTGTCACAGGATTTTCTTGGTTTTATGAAATCGGTGACATTGATATGGCGTACGGAGTTTCCGTAATAATTTTTTGAAAGGAGTTTTCGAAATGAGTGAAAACGAAATGAACGTACAGCCGCTCTACTCGCATCCGTATTATGCGCAAGATGGGAAGCTGTACATCGAGAAGCAGAGCAAGTCGGGACCGTATCTCGAACAGCTCTGCAACTTTACGCCGCGCATTGTGTCGGAGGTCACGTTCGACGACGGACAAACGGTGCGCAAGGAATACCGCATCGGAGGTGAGGACGAATACGGCAATCCGCTTCCCGAGGTGGATGTTGCCGCAGACGAGCTTTCCAAAATGGAGTGGCTGGCAAACCACTTTCCGGCGACGCTTCGACTTTCGGTGGTGTCATCGGTAGAGAAGCATGTACAATGCGCGATGAAAGAAACCGCCGTATATGCCGAACAGAAATATGTGTTTGCACACACGGGATGGAAGAATATTGACGGAAAGTATCACTATTTGCTCCCGGACTATGGAGAACACGAAGTTCGGCTCTGCGGCAAACAGAAAGCATACTGCGGTGCGGATAAATGTGAGCAAGAAGAACACGCGCTCTCTTCCGTTCGGTGGAGTCAACAAGCGCGTGATGCTTCTGAAGAAAAGCGCGGTGAAAAACATTCTTGACGGTATCTGAAAAAACGTGTTATCGCGTTATGGTGTTTCCGATTATCACGATATCGCCATATCGCGAAATTTCAGATGGGGGTCAAACTCCTGTGTATATTGACGGGGAGGTGAGAAACATAGCGTAATATCCCCAACCGAAAAGCAAGCAGGTTAAAGGGAGGCTGGGTCACACCTCCCGTTCACAGCGGACGGCAACAGCCGACCGCAGATTTTCGCCCGATTTCGCCGTTTTTGAGGCATATTTGTGTATGTTGCCGGGTGATTGCTTTCGGGGGTATCACACAACCGCAGGTGTGACCGATTGCCGATTTTGGCGGTACGTCCGCCGATATTCGCGTGTGAATCGGGCAAAAAAATGTAAGATTTCAAAAAATACATTTATGACGAAAGGAAAATTACACTATGAAAAACGATAAGAAAATCAATAACGAAACCAAGGAAGGCATCCGCAAGACGATCTACATTGGTGAAACACTGGTCAAGCGTGCGGAGCTTGT
Organism: Candidatus Flemingiibacterium sp.; assembly: GCA_045632605.1. Taxonomy (GTDB): domain Bacteria; phylum Bacillota; class Clostridia; order Oscillospirales; family CAG-272; genus Flemingiibacterium. The sequence goes on from JAZQXA010000024.1 coordinate 3,065, forward strand.
GAAGGAGCTTGCTGGTGCAGATTCGTTCTCCGCCTTTGTTTCCAAGGCAGTGGAGCGATATGTCACGCAGCTTATGGTGGGCAGCAACAACGAGCTTCTCACCGAGGAGATCAAGAAAGCCATCGATGACTCGCTCGCGCCGATTGATCGCAGGCTGTCGAAAGCTCTGTATCGATACGCTGTGGAGCTTGATATGCTCAGCCAGTTCGTCGGGTTTGATAACGACTTTAGCTGGGAACAGATCGAGTATATTTGCAAGGAAGCCGGTCGCCGAATCGCGCAGATGCGCGGAAGGATTGACGTTGGTGAGATCATCGGCGAGATGAGCACGGTGAATGACGAATATTATGATGAGGATTGAGGTGAAGTCCATGAAACAAAAACGAATCATCTATGAGAACGAAAACATCCCCGGTGGCTTTGATATGCGGAACGTTGAGTTCCGAACGCCGGAAGATATGACCGACGATTCCCGCTATGCTGTCCGTCAGCACGGCGGGATTTCCTTTTATCTCACCGACACACGACTGATCCGCGAGAAGGTACACACCATCGACGGCTCGGAATACACCGTGCGAAGCGAGTTCAATCGTAAGGCAGATCAGGACATGAGTGCCTTGATCAAGCGGCTCGTGGAAGCAGAAGTCGCGGATTGTTACAAAAAAGTTTCGTAATCCATGCGATAATCGCTGGACATTTACGCCGATTGGGAGTATCCTGTTGGTGCGGAAATCTGTATCCGCATACAGGCTCTCAATCGGTTTGACTGATCAAAGGAGGAAAAACAAATGAAGTCAAACCAAAATACAAACAAAATTACAGCGCTGTACTGCCGGCTCAGCAAAGACGATCTACTCAATGGCGACAGCTACAGCATACAGAATCAACGCTCCATGCTCACGGAGTATGCAAACAAAAACGGATTTGTAAACACACAAGTCTTCATCGATGACGGATATTCGGGAACAAATTACAACCGCCCAGGTTTCCAGGAAATGTTCGAACTTATGGAGCAAGAACAGGTGGCGGTACTCATCACAAAGGACTTGTCCCGTCTCGGTAGAAACTACATTGAAACGGGTATGTACATTGAGAATATTTTTCCTCAGCTTGGCATCCGTTACATTGCTATCGCGGACGGGGTGGATACTCTATACAACATGGGTGAAGACATAATGCCCGTAAAAAATCTGTTCAACGAGTACCACGTTAAAGAAACGAGTAAGAAAGTCCGCATGGCGTTTCAGACAATGGCACGTCGTGGAGAACGCCTTGCTTCGCGTGCTCCGTTCGGTTACAAAAAGGATCCGGAGAATCCGAAGAAAATTATCATTGATGAAGCCGCCGCGGCAGTTGTCAGACACATCTTCGAGTTGTGCATCGCAGGTAAAGGTCCGAGTCAGATTGCACGCCATCTGGAAGCAGAGAAAGTGTACACGCCAAGCATGTATGAATACATGGAGACTGGTGTACGGCTGACAAACTTCAATGAAGACAGACCGTATGGCTGGGCATCTGACAGTGTATCCGATATTCTTGAGCGCGAGGACTACATC
>JAZQXA010000025.1:0-3169 GCA_045632605.1 Candidatus Flemingiibacterium sp.
CCTTGGCTTAAAGCCGTTACATAGCGAGTACGAAAAATTTGGGGTAGCCGCTACCTCTGTTTTGTCGTACCGTCTTGTAACGGCTTTTTTGTTTTTTACTTCGTGCCAAGATGGCACGAAGCGAAAAAGGACGTGGTATGGGTCAAAATGACCCATACCAAAAGATAAAAACAAATGGGTCAAAATAACCCAGCTACCACGTGGACATTTTGTCCACGCGGTGTTCCTCCATACATAGTGCTTATGCACATCGCCTAAGACCACACTGCAAATCTTCACGGAAGGAGGCTCAACATAGTCTGCGGTACGGTTGACGGCAAGAACGAGGGGACAAGTGGATTCGCTACCTTACGGTATAGGGTTCTGTCCTATACTGTAACAAGCATAGCAAACGTGGCTACGCCAGCTTGCCCGTCTTTGCTTCGACGCAAAGACACTTTAGGGAGGTGTCCCTAATACCCTCGGATGAACAAACAAATCAAAAGAAAATGGAGGACAAAACTATCGACAACAAGAAAAAAGAAGAAGTGATTCGCTTCAAGACAACCACGGATCAGAAAGAGAAAATTGAACGCGCTGCAAAAAAGCGCGGTATCACTGTATCCGAATATCTGCGCCAAGCGGCGGATACGAAAATGAAGCGAGAACGCTCGATGGATTGGTATCCAACGGTAGCAAGACTTGAAACTATCTGTGCAAGGACAGATGGTGAGACAAGAGTAGCTCTTGTTGATCTAATCCGTGATCTTTACAAAGGAGGTGTGTAATGGCAGTAACATCAATATGGGCAGTCCGTCGCTCAATTAAAGACTTGCTAAATTATGCAAGCAATCCGGAGAAGACGGCAAATCCCAATTTGGAAGACTTAAAGCAACTTGTGAATTATGCTCGGAATCCGGACAAGACAGAAAAAATGTATTTTGTCCAAGCCATAAACTGTCTACCAGAGCTTGCTTATGAAAGCATGATGGAAACCAAAAGACGATATGGCAAATACGGTGGTATAGTTGCATATCACGGGTATCAAAGCTTTAAGCCCGGCGAAGTTACGCCGGAAGAGTGTCATGAAATCGGATTAAAACTTGCTTTAGAATTGTGGGGAGATGACTACGAAGTCTTAATTGCAACACATGTAGACAAATCACATTGTCATAATCATTTCTGCGTAAATAGTGTGAGTTTTAAAAACGGTGCGAAATTCCGATGCACACGATCGTATCACAATCTTGTGATGGCACCTGCTTCGGATAAGCTTTGCGAGAAATATGGTTTATCTGTTATTAAGTATAAGCAAAGCAAACGTATCCCGTATGCTGCATACTTGGCAGAAAAGAATGGTAAGGTTTCTAATCGCACTTTGCTCAAACTGGATATAGACGATGCGATTTTAGATTGTAGTACTCCTCAACATCTTCAGTTTGCATTGGCAAGGCGTGGTTACACCTATTTGCGAGGTAAAGAATATAAGCATCCTTGTGTAATTGCTAAAGGCTGGAAACGTCCTGTGAGAATAGATAGCCTTGGAGACCGATATACGACTGATGCTATAGAGAAGCGTATTTTCGCTCAAAGGAACAATAGCCACTATTATCGACCTTCTTATCCACCTTTGTATACGATTTGGGAACGAAAGCGAAATGAGCAGTATACCGTAATCGATATTGTTTTTAATATTGTGCTGGAACTACTCGGAGTTGATACAAGTGGCGCATCAAACGCTAAGGAAATCTATCAAGAGCCGCTGTCACCTGCAATGCGCCAAGAACAAATCAATGCGGAAAGATATATGGAAATTGTGAATTTAATCAATCGCAATGATCTTTCTAATAGGGAGAAAGTAGAAGAATATATCTCACACCAGGAAAAGGAATTAGAAGAGTGGATAGCTTTCCGTAAGAAAATCGACAATATACGCCGACGTCGTGCCTATACGGATGTGGATAAGGAGAATAATCGAACGATGCGCATGTTTGCAACTGGAGAAATCACAAAAGTGCGTCATCAGATTAATCTTGCCAAAGAGATATTCCCAATGATAGATCACCTAAAAGAAAAGCTTCGTATTGAAATGGAGCAAGAACAAGAAATGTTCCCGAGAGAAACTGGAGCAAAATTCCAACCTAAAATTAAAAGAAATGAGGACAAAGAAAGATGATAAACCCTTTTGAAAACGTAAACGGACACAGAAACGAAACCACTTGCGCATACGCGCTCACCAACATTCACCCTATGGAGAACCATCCCTTTAAGGTTAAGGACGATGAGGATATGGAGGCTCTTGTAGAGAGTATCCGTCAGTACGGTGTGCTGAATCCTATCATTGTTCGTAAAAGAACCACGGGAGGCGGTTATGAGATTGTATCCGGGCACAGACGATATGAGGCGTGTAAGCGGCTCAACAAGTTTGACATTCCAGTTATCGTCCGTGATCTGACCGACGAAGAAGCCATTCTAACAATGGTAGATGCCAACCTTCAGCGAGAGAGAATCCTTCCGTCAGAGAAAGCATTTGCTTACAAGATGAAAATGGCCGTGCTGCGCCACCAAGGAAGTTCGTGCCAAGATGGCACGATGCGCTCCGACGAGGCACTTGCCGAAAGCACCGACGATAGCGCGAGACAGATTCAGAGATATATTCGCTTGACCTACCTTATCCCCGAACTTTTGAAAATGGTGGATGAGGGCATCGTACCTCTCACAGCAGGCGTGAACTATTCCTATCTGCGCCAATTTGAGCAGTTGTCGGTTTGGATGATGCTTATGGAGAAATCTATGTCAATTACGACAGAAAAGACCGAAGAACTGAAAAACGCGAGTAAGGCGGGCGAGCTGAACGAAGAACAGATTCGCGGATATTTCAAATGCAAGGCCACCGAACCCCAAGAAAAAGCACCCAAGAAGCAGAGCGTGAAATTTGCCTTTGACGAAATCTCGGACTTCTTTCCCGATATGAAGCCCAAGGAGGTCAAGGACAAGATCATTGAGATTTTGTTTGCTTGGTATGACTCTCAGCAGAACGCAGTAATGAATGAGCCTACCGAACTTGATGCAGTGATTATGAACGGAGGTGAAAGCTATTGATCAAAGGAACCGACAGAAATATACCTCTTTCCGAGTTGCACCCGTTCAAGGATCACCCTTACAAGGTCGAGGATAATATGGAAATGGA
>JAZQXA010000026.1:0-14510 GCA_045632605.1 Candidatus Flemingiibacterium sp.
TTGCGGCTTCCTCTTACAACTGTTTCCACTAATTAAGTTTGTACACAAAAACCAGAAGACAATATGTCTTCTGGTTTCCTTTATACAAAAATATGCACCTCCGAAAGTCTTTGACTTTGGAGGTGCATATTATATTTAGCGGATGATTTTTCGCTTTAATTTTATTTTACATTGGGAAGGCTTGCAGCTGCGCTGGACTGACCTACGCGGCGGCTGCTTTCATCGGGAAGATGAATGGTAATCTTCTCTGCGAGCTCGGGGAATTCTCCTTTGAGAACCTTTTCAGCCGTCTTATGAAGAATGCTTCCGCCCTCACCGGAGGATACACGGCCCATGAGAAGAACGTGCTTGATATCATAGAACAGAGCATAGTAAGCAACGGCATAACCGAAGTATACACCGATAGTTTCATAAATCTTAGCGGCGCGCTCGTCACCCTGTGCCATAAGTCCCTGTACAACCTTAAGCTTTTCTGCAGGAGATGCATTTTCATCAAGCTCAATTCCTGCAGCAGGAGCAAGCTTGATTACAGAATCCTGGGAGAAATACTTAACTCCGCAGCCGTAGTCGCCGGACCATTCATCCACCATAGCGTCCTTATTATAGTCAGCCGGAACGAATGCAAGCTCATTGAGCCAACCGGTAATGTTACCGTTTCCGTCAACATATCCGCCGGCTTCACTTGTACCCATTGCAACACCGAGAACATTGTTGTCGTCAAGATCCATAGCACCTGCAAGCGCAGTAACGTCACCGTCGTTCGCAACCTCAATCGGTACATTGCCGAGTTCCTTTGCAATATCGGTGTAGATATTCTTAACAACCTTTTCAAATGCTTCGGGATTCTCATTCTTAACCTTGAGGAAAAGGGAGGATGTCATGATACGGTTGCCGATGACAACGCCTGCTGTGGAAACGCCGATACCGTCAACTCGGGGCATTTTGGATGCGGCAGTTTTCATTGCATCCATGATTCCGTCGTAGTGATACTGGGGGTCGTTCTGGAGCTTGGGGAACCAAACAACTTCCTCAGAATATGTAGCTTCGCCTTCAACAACGGAGCTTACCTTGCGGTCGCTTCCTCCTGCGTCGAAACCGATACGGCAGCCATTGAGGTGACGTCCGACGGGAGCGGCGGATTCCTTGTTTACGGGAGCGTTCTCAAACGGAACGTGGATAACTTCAAAGTCAGCTTCGTAAACACCGGACATGAAGTCACGGTCAAAATCACGGTAGCCGCCAACTGCATAGTCAGCCTTAATCTTGTCCGCAATTAACTTGGAGCCGGCGATGATGATTCTGTAGCCGCCGCGTGTCCAAAGGAGAGTCTTAACGAGTCTTTCAACAAATTCGTGGTTTTCTTCGTCGTGACCGGTACCGTCCTTGAAAACTTCAACGGTGTAAACAGAAGTCAGACCGTCATTTCTTTCAAGACCGATAGTGAGCTTTTCGCCGCCTTCAGCCTTAACAGCTGCTTCAAAATCGCGGTAAACTACCGCCATCGGCATAAAGCCGGGATCGAGCGGAGCATTAAATTTAAGATTCATAAATAGTACGACCTTTCTTGATAGTTCTTACAATATTGATGTTTTCATCTGTAATGATGATATCCGCATCTTTTCCTGCTTCCAGTGAACCGATACGGTCGGAACAGTGGATAGCGGATGCCGGGTTAAGAGATGCCATCTTGAATACCTCGTAAACGGGCAGGGAGGTGTGGTCAAGAACATTCTTGACAGCACAGTTGAGCTTCAGAACACTGCCTGCGATAGTGCCGTCGGCAAGTCTGCACTCAATTCCCTTAAGGAAGATGGGCTGTCCGCCAAGATCATATTCGCCGTCGGGCATACCGCCTGCACGGGTGCAGTCGGTGATGAGAACCATCTTATCCCCTTTTGCCTTTGCGATGATGCTGTAAAGACCGGGATTAATGTGGAATGTATCAGCGATAACCTCGGTTGACACAGTGTCGGATGCAAGTGCCGCACCAACAACACCGGGATTACGGTGAGCAAGAGCAGACATTGCGTTAAACAGATGTGTTGCGTGAGATACGCCATCCTTTACCGCGCTCATAGCTTCATCAAAGGTAGCATCTGTGTGTCCCATAGAAACGAGAACCTTTGACTCCGCCGCCAGCTTCTTTATACATTCGTGATTCTTGTCCATTTCGGGAGCGAGAGTTACGGATGTGATAATGTCAGCGTTTTCAATAATGAAATCGGCATCGGGAACGAGGATATTCTCCTCTGCCTGCGCACCTTTCTTAGAGGGATTGATGAACGGCCCCTCAGCGTGAACACCGATAATTTCAGCACCGTCCCATGTTTTGCTTTCCTCCTTAAGACTGCGTACTGCATTAAGAGCGGCAATAATTTCGTCCTTTGCCACGGTCATGGTTGTCGGAAGAAAAGCGGTAACGCCGTTTTTTGCGACACCGTATGCCATCTTTTTGATACCTTCAGGCTTTGCATCGCAGGTATCTTCACCGAGATATCCGTGAATATGAATATCCACAAGACCGGGAGCGACATAGTTTCCTGCAGCGTCAATAACCTCAGCGCCGGAGGGTACGGTGTCAACTATACCGCTGATTTTTCCGCTCTTTTTGTCGAATGCAAGAGCTTTACCGCACACAACTGAATCGGGGAGGACTATTTTGCCGTTGATAATGTATGTCAGTTCCATAATATATACTCCTTTCACAAAAAATTCTTCATCATACAGTATATCACAACCCATGAAAAAAATCAAGGTTTTTCACAAAACTTCTTTGACTTTTATATTAATTTTAAAATGCCCGCAAAAAGTCAGACAGTAAAAATAGAATCGTCTGATTTTTGCGGGCGTTGCGTTTTTATTCTGTGGTGCTCAGCACCTTTTTGCTTTTTGATTCAACCTGACTTACTTTCAGATTCGGAAGATCTTCCGGCTCCACTTTAGATCGGAGGAGCAGAGTGTTTTCATCAATGAATTTGGTGGAAAGTATTTCTCCGTCAAGACTGATTTTACTGTGTGCAGTGAAGTTTTCGCCCTTGACGTAATACTGCTCATCGATTTCGATAATTTCGGTGACTTTGATTTGGTCAATGCCAAGCTGAATATCGGTTGCGATAAACGGTTTTTCGCCGCCGTAGACATACTGTTTTCCATAAAGAGTGTCATATGCCAGCAATTCAAGACCGGAAATATAGTCGGGATTATTCAGCTGATCAAGCTTATAGGTGAATGCGGTACCAACTCTCATGCCGATTCTTTCCATGATATTGGCGGCAAGATCGTAGGCAAGCAGATCCTTGTCTTCCTTTGGCAGGCCGCAATTTGACCAGATAACATATTCTGTGGCGTAGAGGCTGCCTGTAGTCAAATCGTCTTCGGTGAGATCAATTGCCGGAATGTGGTCGCCGTATAAGGCAAGCACAACGGGCTCATCCCATTCCTCGAGCGCTGCAATCAGCTTTGCTAAAAAAGCGTCCATCTCGCAAATCTGATTAGCGTAATATTCCCATCTCCATTTTAACTCCTCGTTTGGCGCGGAGATTACTGAAATTGCCGGATTTTCGATGGTCTGTTCCCCTGGATATTTTCCGTGCCCCTGAACGGATATGGTGTAAATCATATCGTGTTCTTCTGTTGAGGAAAGAGCCTTCATAATATAGTCATACAGAACAGCATCCTTTGCCCAGTTTTTCGGCGTTTTTTCCACGTTCTTCATATATTCAATGCTTGTGAAGGTGTCAAAGCCCATGTTGGCAAAAACAAGATCCCTGCTGTAAAAAACAGCTCTGTGATTATGAATTGCGTGAGCCTTGTAGCCAATACTGCGAAGGTCATATGCCAGCGTTTCCACAGTGTTGTTTTTGAGTACGGTTCTGTACGGATATTCACCGGGACCGAAGAATTTTGAAGAATATCCGGTGAGGACTTCAAATTCGACATTTGCAGTTCCGGCACCACAGGCAGGAACGGTCAGTATTCCGCTTGAATATTCCTCCTTGAGCCGGCGGAATGTCGGAACGGCATCCTCTGAAAGCTCAATATATTTTAAAGTTTCGGGGTCGATGAAGGATTCAAGCTGGAGAAAGATAATGTTGGGGTAATTTTCGTCAACATCCTGCTCGGCAAGCACCGGGAGCGCGTTTTCAGAGGAACCGTCACCGCCGAAAAGATTATTTATATTATCCTGACTATAATCTGCAGGTTTATCGATTCCGGTGTTTGTCCATGTATTTATAAAGCAATATGCTGTTCCGTAGTCGCGGTAAGCCGAAGCGATGTTTCCGAAGAAGGTTTCAACCTTGCCTATATTTATCATAAATGATGTGGCTAAAACGCAAAACAGAACAGTCAGCGAATATAACACGAGGTTTCTGCCGCGTTTAAGCTCCTTTTTTTTCGGCCCTTTAATGAAAAGGAAGAGCACCGCAAGCAAGGCAAGGGCGACTGCAAGGCAGCAAAGAATAATTGTGAAGGCACTTAAATATGTACTGACAATAGAAAATCCGTCTTCAACAACACTGAGGTCGTTCATTGTAAACGGAGTCATACGCTGCGTTAGGATAATTCCGTTGACAATTCCGACAAAGATCCACCATGCTGATATAAGCAGGAAAATGCAGGCTTGCCGCTTGAAAACAGAGGCAGCCATGAGTGTTACAAAAATAAGAAATGCATTATATACGAAAACAACGGGGTCTTTTACCATGAAAACAATTCCGCCGAATATGCCGGCGGTGGAAAGTCTTCCGAGCGTTTCAATGAAAAGTGTCAGAAGCAGCGACCAGCAAATGCAAAAAAGCAGAGAATGCTTATCAATTTTTTCATATAAGCACTCGATTCCATCGGCTGTTTTTTGTGCTCGCGTGCGGATTCTTTTGCAAAGCGAGCTTGTGCACCTGAAAATTATTTTTTGATGTGTGTTTGTTTTATACATAAAATTGTATTTATCCTTATAATTTATATACGGTTACATTATATAACATTATTATACACCATTATACATTATACACCATTTTGGGCGCAATGCAATAGCTTTGGCTAAATTTGAAAAATATTTACATTTCACAGCAGGATCATTAATTTTGAAAAACGCCCACCCGTGATAAACAGGTGAGCGTTTTTATGAAAGTTTCTTTATGGAATTTCCCTTGTAAAATCTCGAGCTTACTTCAATATGAGTTGTGAAAACAGTGGTTTCGGCATTGATGCGCTCATGAAGAAGCTTCAGTGCTTCGGCGCAGAGCGTGTCTGTTTCAGACGGAATGTGTGCTATGTCGATTTCGGGATGGATGGGGAACGGATCGCTGTCCATTGATATTACCGACATATCCCCGGGGACTGACAGCCCCATTTCGGAAAGCATGGAGATTATTCCCTGAGTGATATAGCCGTATGCGCCGATAATTGCGGTTGGACGCTCACACTTTTTAAGTGCCATTAACTCCGGAACTCCGTCTTTTCCGGCGTTTTCAAAACGCTTGGAGGATAATATGAAAAAATTGGGATTTATCTCAAGTCCGAGCCGCTCCATTTCGCCGATGATGACTTTTTCTTTTCCCTCGGTAAGCGGTTCGCCGATGTAAGCTATACGCCGGTGACCGTTTTCAAAAAGATATTCAAGACATTCACGCACTCCTCTGTTTGGCGAAAGGGTTACACAGGCGTCCGGTGCAGGGCTTTGCGGCGTGGCTACAGAAATTAACTCTGTAGCGCAGTCGAAGGAAAAATTAAGCTTGCTTCCCACGATTATAAGACCGTCAACCTTTATATGCTCCGAATAATATCTGACAAGCTCCTCGGTGAGCTGTGAGTCAAAGTTGCTTATCGACAAAAGCATGGTATAGCCGTTTTTCTCGATATCCTTTTTTAGGGTTTCTATATACCGTATGTAATATTTGCTTATTGCTTCGGGAATTATTACAGCGATAACGGGTTTGTCGTAACGTGCATGATAGAATTGCTGAAAGCACCCGTGCTCTCTGGCAACCGAAAAGACGTGCTCACGCATTTCTTCGCTTACTCCGCTTTTTCCCGCGAAAGCTTTTGAGACCACTGAAATTGAAACATTAGCGAGTTTGGCGAGTTTGCTGAGCGTCATAACAATTCCCCCTATGCTAAGTATATACACATTAATTATACCATAGCGCGGATGTTTCGTCAAGTTAATAAAAAGAGAAAAAATTTCTGCTTTTCGGTGATTGACTTTTTCCCTCTGCAATGATACAATTATTATAATTAAATAAATTAAGGAAGAAAAGACTTATGAATTTAATGGGGATTGACGTTGGAACAACGTCGGTGAAGACGGCTGTTTTTGACGAATTACTCAATGAAAAAATAAAGCTTACCGCCGATTATACGCTCGAATCCAGGGCTGACAGGGTGGAATTTGAAGCGGAGAAATATTGGGATATCGTTTCCGGCGAAATAGAGAAGATCAAAAATGAACTTCACATTGATGCCCTTGCTATCGACACCCAATGTGAAACGCTCATTCTTACCGATGAAAACGGAGTGCCGGTGCGAAAGGCGATTGTCTGGCTCGATAACAGAGCGACCGAAGAAGCACAGATGATAGAGAAGCACTTCGGAAACAAAAAAGTATATGAGGTTACGGGGCAGCCGGAGGTAACGGCAACATGGCCTGCCTGCAAGCTCCTCTGGGTGAAGAGAAATGAACCGGAGATTTGGGCAAAGACAAAGAAGATATTTTTGCTCGAAGACTATATCCTTTATAAGATGACCGGTCGGTTTATTACCGAAAAAACGCTTCAATCGTCAACTATATATTTCGATATTCGCAGCGGCGGCTGGTGGGGCGAGATGCTTGACTATATCGGTGTTGGTGAGTTCATGCTCCCCGAGCTTCTCGACAGTGGAAAATACGTTGGTGATTACAAGGGAATAAAGGTTTGCACCGGTGCTATGGATCAGGTTTCGGGCGCTATTGGTGCAGGTGTTGTTAAGAATGGAATCGTCAGCGTTATGACGGGTACGACGATGGTAATTTTCACGCCGTATGATACTGTTCCCGAATATAATCCCGAGAGCATTGTTCCGTGTCATTACAACTATGACGGCAAATACTGTCTGCTTTCCTGGTCACCGACTGCCGGTATGGCTTTAAAGTGGTTCAAAAATGCGCTTTGCGAGAATTTTTCGTTCAGTGAGCTTGATAATATCGCAAAAGAAATTCCACCGGGAAGTGACGGAGTTACATTCCTGCCGTATCTTTGCGGCTCGACCATGCCGAAATACAATCCCGATGCGAGAGGAAGCTTTACGGGACTGACTACAGAGCACGGACGAGCTCATTTTGTGAGAGCCGTTATGGAGTCAATCGCCTGCACGCTGAAGTCAAATCTCGATTACCTTAATCTTGATGTCAGCGAAATACGTGCGATGGGCGGCGGCGCAACGAGTACGCTTTGGTGTCAAATGAAATCGGACATGACCGGCAGAAAGCTGGTGACGCTTAAAAACACTGAAACTGCTTGTCTTGGCGGCGCAATACTTGCAGGAGTTGGAACGGGCGTATTTGCTTCAACTTTAGAGGCGTGCGAAAAGATAAAAATCGGTAAGGCATATACGCCAACCGATAACGATTATACTGAATGCTACGAAAGATTCAAGAAATACGATAAAATACTTAATATATAACAGCAAAAGGAGAAAATTATCATGTCAAAGGCAGCTTTTATTGGTTTTGGCGAGGTTAATACGCCAATAGATATTATCGTGAGGAAATGCGAAAATGCGGCAAGGGAGCTTGAGAATGAGGGCGTTGAGCTTATCAAGGTTTATCCCGTTACAGACGATTATGAGGAAAAGAATATAAAGAAGGCGGTATCCGCGCTTGAGGGCAAGGATTTTGATTGCCTTGTTGTTTGCATTGCCGGTTGGATACCCACTCATGCAGTTGTAAAGGTTACCGAGCATTTCCGTCACAAGCCGATGGTCCTTTGGGGACTTTGCGGCTGGATTGAAGCTGACGGCAGAATCGTTACCACGGCAGATCAGGCAGGCACAACGGCTATTCGTAAAACATTTTACGATCTAGGTTATACGTTCAAGTATATATACGATATAATCGGCAAGCCGTCCGGCGCTGCACGCGTTGCCAAGTATGCAAAGGCGGCGGAGGCTGCGGCAAAGCTTCGCCATTCGAGAGTTGGCATGGCAGGTTACCGCGACATGAACCTTTACGGCACACAGGCTGACGGACCGTCACTTAAACGTGTTGTCGGAACAGAAATTGAAACCTTTGAAATGCTCGAGCTTGAGCAGAGATACCAACAGATAACCGCAGAAGAAAAGCAGGCTGTTATTGATAACTGCATCTCAAAATGGAAATTCCTCAAAGAGGCAAAGACAGAGGGACTTGAAAAGGCGGCAGGATATTATCTTGCGGCAAAGGCTATTGTTGACGAAAGAGGATACGAAGCAATCTCACTTAAGGATGTTGACGGCATGAAGAAGCTTCTCGGATTCCCGCCGGCCCCGATATTTATGCTTCTTTCCGACGAAGCAGGGCTTGTTACTGTTCCCGAAAACGATTCGCTCGGAAATGTAACCCAGCTTATGGTCAAGTATTTAACCGGTCAGGCAGCGCCTTATCTTGAATTTTATGAGTTCTTTGAAAACAGCGTGCTTGCCGGCGTTCCCGACTATGTTCCGGCGGCGGTTGTTGACGGGGATGTTACTGTTATGCCGGCGGCGTTCGGAGAGCTTTCCGAGGGTATACTCAATGTAAGCCGCGTCAAGGGCGGAGAGCTTACAATGTGCCGCCTCACTTCTGTCGACGGTGAATATTATATGCATATGGTAAACGGCTTTGGCAAGACTCCGCCGAAGTGGGAGGAGGCAGGATGGACACAGCCTGCACCTCAGCTTCCCGGATTGGAAATTGAGCTTGACGATGTTCCCGACTTTGCTGATAAGGTTATGTGTCAGCATTACATAATCGCTTACGGCGACAACCGTGAGCTTATCACAAATCTTTGTGATATTCTTGGAATAAAAGTGATATAACAATCGGAATAAAAGTGATATTACAATATGAAAAAAGTTATATTTAAAGACAAAAGGATAAGTTTGATCATCCTTGCGATGCTCATTTCGCTTTATACCTTTATTTGCATGACAAAATACTGCTTTTCTGCGGCGATGGTTTATATCGTGGATGAGGGGCATATGACCAAGTTCGAAACGGGAGCTATAATTTCGGCGTTCTGGCTTGTATATGCGACAATGCAGTTCGTCGGGGGAATAATTGCTGACAAATTCAGTCCCAAAAGCTTTATAACGCTCGGTCTGGTCGGTGCAGGCTTTGCTAATCTTGCAGTGTACTTCTTGTATGATAGCTATATTGCCACCATTATAATATGGTCACTTAATGCAGCTGTGCAGTGTGCGGTATGGCCGTCATGCTTCAAAATTGTGTCGTCTGTTATAGCCCCGGAGTACCGTTCAAACGGCATGATGATAATAACGCTTGCAACCCCTGCCGGAACGATGTTAAGCTATGTTGTTGCAGCTCTTATCAACCGTTGGCAGACGGGATTTCTTGTTTCGGCTGTGGGGCTCTTTGCGTTTGCTTTGATATGGGAGCTGACAATGGGATATGCTTCCCGCTTTGCAGAGGAGGACATATCCGCTGTAAAGACTGAATCGAGCTGTGCTGTTAAGACCGGGGAAAGTGTTCCTTTTGCAAAGCTCGTTTTTTCGTCGGGAATTATATTTGTGGCTATTGTTGCGTTTTTGCGTATGTTCATTAATCAGATACAAACTCTAATGCCAACGATGATTAACGAATCCTACGAGGGTGTTGCCCCGAATCTTGCAACGATGCTCAGCCTTATAGTTCTCGGTTGCAGTACGGTTGGACCAATGCTTGCAGTCCCACTGTCGCGGATTATAAAGAACGAGATGGTTGCCTGTTCAGCTCTCATGTGTGTTATGATACCACTTGGAGCTGTTGCACTCTTCCTCGGAAAAATAAGCTATTGGCCGATAATCGCAGCGGTTACAGTTATGACACTGCTTTCGAATGCGGCGGGCTATTTCATTTCTGCGCTTATTGCATCAAGATTCAATAAATGGGGAAAGGACGGAACAGTTGCCGGACTTATTAATGCTTTTTCGGCATACGGTATTGTCGGTTCGAATTTCATTTTTACGCTTATTGCCGATAAATGCGGCTGGCTCACGGTTACTGGGACGATTGCCGCAATGATTGCTGTCTCCTTCGTTCTTTGTGTTATTAATATTCCGATATGGACACGCTTTAAGAAAAATTCATAAAATATATGGAGATATTACATATGAACAAGATAAAAATCGGTTGGAGTGAGGTCAGCCTCGTTCCCGAGGGAAGAAAAATTAATCTTGCGGGACAGTTCTATGAGAGAATCACCGATGAGGTGGAGTCGCCAATTACGGTTACAGCTATTGCCATTGAGTGCGGGACTGACAGTATGATATTCTGTTCATGCGATCTCGGCGGTACAAGCCATATGGTGCTTTGCCGTGTCAGAGAAATACTTTCAAAATATGAGGGATTCCCCACAGAAAAGGTGATTGTAAGTGCGACACACGTTCACACAGCACTTTCGTTTGCTAATTTCAGTGACACAGTTGGAGGTGCATCGCTCGATGTGCTTGCAAAGCTCATGCCCGATGTTAAGTATGAAGAGCTTGTTTCCTATAACGGCGATGACCTACTTGACGGCGAAGAGGCATTTGAATTTGTGACGGAGCGTATCGCCAAAGCCGCAAAACAGGCATGGGACAGCAGAAAAAACGGGATGTTTGCTCAGGGCTTCGGACGTGCGGCGGTTGGTCTTTGCCGGAGAGTTTGTTACAGCGACGGCTCTGCAAAAATGTGGGGTGACACCGATACCGCGACATTCACCGAGCTTGAGGGGGGAAACGACAGCGGAATCGAGCTTCTCTTTACATTTGACACCGATAAAAAGCTCACCGGTGTTATTGCAAATATCGCTTGCCCATCGCAGGTGCTTGAACATAGAAACTTTATTTCCGCTGACTATTGGGGCAAGATTAAGGAAAATATTCGCCGCGAGTATGGCGATAATATATTCCTGCTCGGACTTTGCTCGCCGGCAGGTGATCAGTGTCCGCGTGACATGATCCGCTGGGTACAGCCGGAAACCCCGATAGACGACCCGAATATTGTGAGAGGTGAGGTTACAAAACGTGTTGCAGACCCATCTATGTTCGACCTTAAGGGCTGTACGCTCATTGGACGCAGAGTTGCAAATGAGATTTTTTATGCTTTGGAGAATGTTTCCGAGTATGTCAGTGAAACTGTTTTAGAACACAGAAACTTGACTGTTGATATGCCGCTTCGCCGTGTAACTCCGGAGGAAACTGCGGAGGCTGTCAAGGCGATAAAGGATTTCGCGGCAGAAATCGGCGACAGGGCCATAAACTTTGCCGATAATGCAAGAATGCACGTTTATGCAGGTACAATCGCGAGAAGCGAGGCACAGGAAACAATTGATATTGTTCCGGTTGAGATTCATATTATCCGACTTGGCGATATTGCGTTTGCAACCAATCCATATGAGCTTTTCCTCGATTACGGCAACCGTATGCGAGCAAGAAGCAAGGCCTCGCAGACATTCCTCGTTCAGCTTGCTTGCGGCTGCTTCGGTTATCTTCCCACCGAAAAAGCCGAAAAGGGAAGCCACTATTCTGCATATATTTCAAGCGGTACATCCGGGCATGAGGGCGGAGAGCTTCTCGTTCGCAAGACTGTTCAGGAAATAAACGATATGTTTAAATAAAATTTTGTAACTGCTTTTGGTTTACACAAAAACTCGGATGTATATCTTGAGAGGTGTGTAAAAATTACTTACTGAAATTAATAAATTCAGCCTTCGTTGGGATAATAACAGCGGAGGCTGTTTCTTGACTTGTTATTTCACCTAAAAATTAACAAAAATGCGAATTTCCCAAAAATTATTAGCTTTGTATCGAAAATTTGCAATAAAGATTTTTCATTATATTGATATTTCCCGAAAATATTTTTGTTTTCGCTTCACATTAGCAGGATAAAACGATAAAATATTTCTTTTGACAAAAAAATACAGAAAAAAATAAGTATCTCTCAGAAGTATATTTACTTTTTTTGTAATTTTGTGTATAATTTTATGGGAATGGAGGGACTAAAATGGATTCTTTAGATTACGAAATTTTAGTGTGCCTTAAAGAAAATTCAAGAGAAAATGCCACCAATATCGGGGCGAAAATCAATCTGTCAACCTCGGCAGTCATCGAACGCATAAAAAAGATGGAGGCGTCGGGACTCATTGAACAGTACACAACTATCATAAACCAGGATGTTGTCGGACGCAATCTTACGGCGTTTATATACGTCAGTCTTGAGCATCCGAAGTATTATGATGAATTTGTGTCACGCATAAACGAGAATAATTCGGTTGCAGAATGCTATTATATCGCCGGTGATTTTGACTTCATACTGAAAGTTGTTACAACATCAGGGCGGGCACTCGAGGAAATTCTGAATTACATCAAATATATAAACGGCGTTTCTATGACGCGAACCTCAGTTGTGCTTTCGACCAATAAAAGGGACGTTTGTATGCTGCCCGAGAAATCGGACAAATAAAAATAATGTGAAGAGGCAATATAATGGAAATAATTAACAAGGTAAATACGGCTGTAAATAATGTTGTATGGGGACCGATAATGCTTGCGCTTTTGATTGGAGCAGGACTGGTTTTCTCATTTATACTCGGTTTTCCGCAGTTTAGAAAATTCGGATATATAATGAAAAATACCATTTTCGGTATTTTTTCGAAGCAGCAGCACACAAGTGACGAAGCCGGTGTTACTCCGTTCCAGGCGGTTGCAACCGCTATGGCAGGTACTATCGGAACAGGAAGTATTGCCGGACTTGCCACGGCTATCGTAATGGGCGGTCCCGGTGCAATATTCTGGATGTGGATAAGCGCACTTCTCGGTATGGTTACCAAATATTCGGAAATTGTTCTTTCGCTTAAATTCCGTGAGAAGAATTCAAAGGGTGAATGGGTCGGCGGACCTATGTATTACATAAAGAAAGGACTCGGAGTCAAGTGGCTTGCCGCTTTGTTTGCTGTTTTCGGAATGCTTGCCTGTCTCGGTACGGGTAATGCAACTCAGTCAAATTCCATTGCAATTGCACTTGAGAGTACGATGGGAATAAGACCGTGGATAACGGGAATTGCTCTGACAGTAATCGCCGCAAGCGTTATACTTGGCGGAATGAGAAGAATTGCGTCTGTTAACGAAAAGATGGTTCCTTTCATGGCTGTATTTTTCGTTGTTTGCTCGGTTGTTGCTTTGGTTATTAACTATAGGGAGATTCCAGCGGCATTCGCACTCATATTCAGAGAAGCCTTTAATTTTAAGGCAGCGGCCGGCGGTGTCACCGGTTACGGGATTCTCACTGCCATGCACTATGGCTTCTCACGCGGCGTATTCTCAAATGAAGCCGGTCTTGGAAGTGCACCTATTGCACACGCGGCATCAAGCACAAAGGATCCTGTCAAGCAGGGACTTTGGGGAATGTTTGAGGTTTTCTTCACAACAATTATAATTTGTACACTTTCAGGTCTTGTAGTCCTTACTGCAGGACACTGGAGCACCGGTGAATTTGAGGGAGCAGCGCTCAGCATTGCATCCTTTAATTCAATTATCCCGGGAATAGGAGGAATCGGTGTTACACTGGCAACGGTATTCTTTGCACTGTCCACAATTCTCGGATGGGCATATTACGGTGAGGTGTGTGTCGGATATCTGTTTGCCAAGCACCCTAAAGCTGTTTTAATATACAGATGCATATATGTGGCAATCGTATTTGTCGGTACCGTTGGTGAGCTTGACCTCATTTGGAGCATTTCCGAAACGATGAACGGACTTATGATAATCCCGAATCTTATCGGTATTCTCGGACTTTTCAAGATAGTCAAAAAGATTACAAACGAACATTTTGATGACCTCAAAAAAACCAAATAAATGATAATAGGTGATATGCGCTCCCATTGGAGGCATATCACCTTTATGTTTTATATTGACATATGGCTAAAAAAATATTTTCTCTCCGTTGTGTCAGAAATGTGAGGTGAAATTCGCCCCCCTGATGCGTGAAGCGAATTTTCACTGCCGCAGGCAATTTCATACGCATCAGCTTGGTTCACTTATTCCCCAAAATGAATTTCACTGAAAAAAGCCATTCGCTTTTGCGAATGGCTTTTTATATGGCAGGGGCAGAAGGACTCGAACCCACGACACCCAGTTTTGGAGACTGGTGTTCTACCAACTGAACTATACCCCTATATAACAGATATATGATACCATATTTGAGCGCATCTGTCAAGGGGTTTTTCGAAAAAAACTGAATTTTATTGTAAAGTCTTGATTGGGTGTCGGCAACATAGACAAATGTTTCTTATATGTTTTTTACTTGACAAGCACATGGT
>JAZQXA010000027.1:0-12657 GCA_045632605.1 Candidatus Flemingiibacterium sp.
AAATTCTCACGACTGCGACTCATCCGGCAAGGTGCGCCCGTCCCTTATACTCCGATATATGCAGGAAACGGCAAATCTTCAGCTGCGCACGCTCGGTCCAACAACAGATGAGCTTATCCGCGAGGACCGTGCATTCATCCTGAGCCGTATAAATATGAGTATTTACGCCGACCTCCATGCATACGACAACATAACAGTAAGCTCATGGGCATGCGAAAGCCGAGGTGTCAGCTTTAACCGCTGTTATCAGATAAGAAAGAACGGTGAGCTTATCGCCGAAGCCGCATCAGTGTGGGGACTGATTGGCATTTCCGATAAAAAAATATACCGTGTTGAGGATGTCATACTTGGTTTCGACACCGATGAACCGCTCGAAATCGATGCACCTAAACGTGTACGCATTCCGCGCGATATTACACTTTCCCTCGTAGGCGAACGTCCGATTGTTTACAGCGATCTTGATATCAATCAGCATATGAATAACACAAATTATCCCGATATGTTCTGCGATTTTATCCCCGATGCCGTAAATAAACAGCTGCTCAATATCAGTATCAGCTTCGCCGGCGAAGCCAGGCTCGGTGAAACACTCAAGGTCTATATGAATCACAGCGACGGACAATACTATTTCCGTACAGTACGAAGCGACGGCACAGTAAATGTCGAAGCGGTAATAATGGTTGAAGATTAACGCATATTTTCCATAACAACCGCAAAAGTTGCTTGACAAAATGAAATTTGTGTGGTATACTGTAAAAAAATGCGGCACGAAGCCGCAAACCTCCGCCAAGCGGAAATCTTACAATAATTAATTATAATACCATGAAGGTATCGGCGGCGACTGTAAAGGCTCACCGCCAGATGCCTTATTTTTTTAGAGGTTCATTATGAAAAAATCTAACCGTACAATCGTCCGCACTCTTGCCTTTGCCGCAATGTGCCTTGCACTTGCTCTGGTTCTTCCCTTTTTGACCGGTCAGATTCCCGAAATCGGTCAGGCACTTTCTCCCATGCATATTCCCGCTCTGCTCTGCGGCTTCATCTGCGGCCCCATCTGGGGACTCATAGTCGGATTTGTTGCCCCACTTCTCCGCAGTGCCATTTTCAGTATGCCGCCGTTCCCGACCGTTGCCCTGCCTATGGCATTTGAACTTGCAGTATACGGTCTCTCAACAGGCATTCTCTACCGCCTTATGCCTAAGAAAATCCCTTACATATATGTGTCGCTCATCGCTTCAATGCTTCTCGGAAGAATCGTTTGGGGTATCGTAAAATTTTTCATGAGCATTGCACAGGCAAGCGAATTTACGTTTAATGCATTCATCGCCGGTTCAATCCTTAACTCCATTCCCGGCATAATCTGCCATATAATCCTTGTTCCGATTATAGTTATCGCATTGAAGCGTGCAAAGCTGCTTAAGGAATAATATGACCGAAATCATCAAAAGTCACGCAAAAAAATATCCGTTAATGCAGCCAACAGATGCAGTAAAACTAATCTATCAAGCAACCTTCGGCGGCGGACACCTCATAAGAAGTGAGGAATCCGCACTCGAAAATTTGCGTTCGGAATATGCGTCACTTTCACACAGCGGCACGAAGCCGCAAATTGAATCACTGGGCGAAACATCACGAATATACCTTGATGCCGAATTAAGCGAAAACGACCTTTTCCTAATTGCAAAAATATTCTGCGCTTCGGCGAAGCATTACTGTGTCGGTTATACTTCTGCCGATGACGGTGCAAAATCGCGTTTTCATAGCCGTTTGTCACTTCTTCGAGAGCTATGTAATGACGGTAAATTTTCATTTTCCGTTTCGGAGCTTGACGAATATCTGACCTCATACTCTGCATCGAATTATCCGCCGGTAAGCCATAGCGAAATATACCGAACCGCATATAAGCCTGCGTATCGCGTAATCGACAGCCGCTATGCGCGCCTTCTCGATTCTCTGAAAACAATCTCCACAGCACTAAAAACCGCCAATGAACGTATTGTAATCGCAATCGACGGAAAATGCGCATCGGGAAAAACCACCGCCGCAGAATTAATATGTGAAATTTTCGGCGGCGAAATAATCCATATGGACGACTTCTTCCTGCCGCCGCAAATGCGAAGTTCCGACCGTTTTTCCGAAATCGGCGGCAATATCCACCGCGAACGCTTTATCGAGGAAGTTCTCCCTAATTTAAAAAACAATCAATCATTCACCTACCGCAAATTTGACTGTTCAAAAATGTCGTATTCAGATATTCCGTGTCAGATTTCCGCCAGAGGCTTGATAATATGCGAAGGCTCATATTCTCTCCATCCGTCATTCGGAAAATACTATGACATCGCAATTTTCTCCGACATCGACAGCAGTGAACAAATCCGACGTATCAGAAACCGAAACGGCGAATATATGTTAAATCGATTCACGGGCGAATGGATACCAATGGAAAACAAATACTTCGATGCTTTTGCTATAAAATCAAAGTGCAGTCACATCATATAACACACCATAAACAAACAAAACCGGAGCAGTAAATCACTGCTCCGGTTTTATATTTATCAGTCAATAACCTTAACCTTGTAGCCAACCGAATATTCGCCGCCAACGGGAAGATTGATTGCATAAGGCTTGTCCTCAAAGTTGCCGCTTTCATCGAGATGTGCCGGAAGTCCGTTCCAGGGCTCAAGGCAAACAAACGGCGCCTGCTTCTTGGGAGGAGTCCAAACGCCGAGCGCATCAAATCCTGTGAAGTCAAACTCAATACCCTTTCCGGTAACCTTATGTACGAGCTTCACCTTACGGCTCTGGAGCTTCTTTGTGAGAAGCACGTCAACATCATAGTCATCGTGACAAAGATCCCACTCGTTTGTGTTCTTTAACTTGTCAACAATTGGAAGCGACGCATCAATGTAGCCACCGCCGTAATTAGTGGTGTAAATAACATCCTCGTTTTCAACCTTTTCGAAAACAAGCTTGTAGTCGGAAAATTTTTCGCCGTCGTTCATCGGGCAGCGGAAGCCGGGATGACCGCCGATGCAGAACCAGATCGGCTTGTTGTCTGTGTTTGTAACCTTAAATGTAGTGGTAAATCCTTCGTCGGTAATCTTGTGTGTTACGATAAGGCTAAAGCTGTAAGGATAAAGCTTCTTTGTTTCTTCATTGTCGCGAAGCTCATATACAAGAGTGTCTGCACTGCTGTCGATAAGAGTGAATTCTTTCTTTCTCGCAAAACCGTGCTTTGCAAGCGGATATGCAACTCCCTCAAATTTTACACTGCTGTCAATAGTTGAGCCAACTGTCGGGAAAAGTACCGGTGTGTGGCTTGCCCAATATTCCGGAATACCCTCCCACACATATTCTTTTCCATCGAGCTTATAAGAAATAAGCTCACCGCCGAGTGTGGAACAAACCGCACTTGCACGGGCTGTTTTAATTTCGCTGTTCATAGTTGTAAATTCCTTTCAAAATTAATATTTTCATATAAAACCGGCGAGATGATTTCCCACCTCGCCGATATAATTACTTATTCTTTCGTCCGCGGGGGAAAATCGTTGTTGTCACGGTTGTTCTGTACAGCTCTTGCAGCTTCTTCAGCCTCGCGGATAATTCTTGCATCCTCATCCGCTTTAGCCTTTTCGCTGTTTTCCTTTGCACTCTTACGCTTCTTTTCAGCAGCCATTTCTTCGAGTTCTTCGATAGTAGGCTCGCCCTCCATAGCAGCCTTGAACTGATCCTCGTCCATGACCTCATTCTTCTGGAGGAACTCTGCCACAAAATGAAGCTTGTTTATATTATCCGAGAGAATCTTCATCGCTGTATTGTAAGCCGCGTTGATAATACCTTTTATCTCATTGTCAATGAGAGTTGCGGTATCCTCGGAATAATTGCGCGAGTTATTGAAATCTCTGCCGAGGAAAACCTCATCGCTTCCGTGCTCCGAGCCGTAAACTATCGGTCCGAGCATATCGCTCATACCGTAGCGTGTAACCATATTACGTGCAATATTGGTAGCTCTCTGAATATCATTCGAAGCACCGGTGCAGATATCGCCGATGATCAGCTTTTCCGCAACACGTCCGCCAAGCAGAGATGCAATTTCGTTTTCCATGTCGCTCTTTGACATATGCGCTCTGTCTTCAATCGGAAGCGGAAGTGTATATCCCGCCGCGCGTCCTGCCGGAATAATCGAGATTTGATGAACCGATGTGTTCGGCTGAAGCAGCTTCATAACAATTGCGTGACCTGCTTCGTGATAAGCGGTGATACGCTTGTCATCCTTGTGAACGACCTTCGACTTTTTGTTCGGGCCAACGATAACCTTTATGGTTGCTTCCTCAAGATCTTCCATACCAATAAGGCTCTTGTTCTTACGTGCCGCAAGAAGTGCCGCTTCGTTAAGGAGATTTTCAAGATCCGCACCGGTAAATCCAACTGTGGTCTTTGCAAGTGACGAAAGATCAACATCCGCCTCAAAAGGCTTGCCCTTTGCATGAACTGCGAGAATTTCCTCGCGGCCCTTCATATCGGGATAATTTACTGTAATCTGACGGTCAAAACGTCCGGGACGGAGGAGCGCAGGGTCGAGAATGTCAGGACGGTTTGTCGCCGCCATAACAATAACACCGTCGTTTCCGCCAAAGCCGTCCATCTCAACAAGAAGCTGGTTGAGCGTCTGCTCACGTTCATCGTGACCGCCGCCAAGACCTGCACCGCGGTGACGTCCGACTGCGTCAATTTCGTCGATAAAGATTATGCTCGCCGGATTCTTCTTTGCCGTGTCGAAAAGGTCACGTACACGTGAAGCACCGACACCGACATACATTTCAACGAAGTCCGAACCGGATATCGAATAGAAGGGTACACCAGCTTCGCCGGCAACTGCCTTTGCGAGAAGTGTCTTACCCGTGCCGGGAGGGCCCATAAGAAGCACACCGTGAGGAATATGCGCCCCGAGCTTTGAAAATTTTGCAGGATCCTTTAAGAATTCAACAACCTCTTTAAGCTCTTCCTTTTCCTCGTCCGCACCGGCAACATCCTTGAAGAAAACCTTCTTCTTTTCGTCCGAGCCGAGCTTTGCACGGGCTTTTCCGAATCCACCGACCTTGCCGCCCTTGCCGCCTGCAGTCTGGTTCATAACGAATATCCAGAACACAATAAACAGCACTGCCAAAATTACATAAGGCAGCATACCAACCCACCACGGGATAACCTGCGGCTCGGAAATATTGTAGGATTCGATAATACCTTCCTCAAACTGTTCGTCGATTGTATCTCCGAACTGTCGCCAGAAAAGGTCAAGATCGCGAAGACCAAAGGTCACTATCTCATCATTCTGCTTTTGTATAGTAATCTTGTTGTTTTTATCGATTTCAAAAGCTTTTACCTGCTGCTCATAAAAAAGCTTGTCGATATCACTGTATATAACCTCGTCCCCCGGCTGCTTTCCGAAAAGAGTCGCAGTTGAAACAAGAATCAGACCGATAAGCACAACGTAGAAAATTAAAATTTTGTAGTTTGATTTCATTACTCACCTTTCCTCAATAATGAGGTTCTCCTTGACTTGATTATATCGCCCGAATTTATTTTTCGTAAACTTCGGGTTTCAGAATGCCTATGTAAGGCAATGCTCTGTATTTTTCAGCAAAATCGAGTCCGTATCCGACAACGAACTCATCCGGAATAGATTTGCCGCAATAGTCCGGTGTAAACTCAACCTCTCTTCTCGAGGGCTTGTCGAGCATGGTCGCGGTTTTTACACTGTGTGCCCCTTTAAGCAGAAGATATTCAACAAGATATGAGAGCGTTTTTCCGCTGTCGATTATATCCTCAACAATGAGAATATCCGTTTCTGCAAGGTCCTTTCGGTGAAGGTCGAGCAAAATATTGACCGCACCGCTTGTTTTTGTGGCATTTCCGTAAGACGAAACCTTCATAAAATCTATCTCCACGGGTATCTTTATTTTTTTCATAAGATCGCCCATGAATACCACCGCACCCTTGAGAATGCAAACGAGAAGCAAACGCTTTCCCTTATAGTCCTCGCTGATTTTATCGGCGATTCCGCTAACAATCTCATCAAGCTCTTTTTCGCTGACGAGAACACTTTGAATGTCGTTAATCATTTCAATCTCCGTTATAATAATATATTAATTTGATATCGTTTCCATTCGGTTTCACTCTGTCGGCAGAGGGGAATCCGGGCACCCAGACTATCCCAGCCTCATCGCAAAAAATCGGTGTTTCATACCGCTGTTTTTTTGAATACCCACGGTCATTGTAAAGCTTTTTGAGTTTTCGCGTCATATTGCCGAAAACATATGAATCGCCGTCACGCCGTGAGCGCACCGACATAAGATTTATTTTATCAGAACTTATAATCGTGTGTATTGATAATTTGTAAATATTTTGCAGGGTTTCGTTATCTTTTTGTAAATCCGCTCGCATATTCCCGCATTTTGCGACAAAAACCGCAAAATCGGGATTTTTAAAACAGTTAACGCCCTCATGAAGCTGATATTCAAATGAAGTGGGAACACATTCTGCTTCATCTGTAAAATAAAGCTGTCCGCCCTCTATCACCGCACGGATTCCGCCGGAAAGCGACACACTTGAACCATTACGGTTTGCCGCCGCAAGAGAGAGCACTGCATCAATGTGAACTTTTTCGAGTGTCTTTTCACTGACGGATGAAAACATTCTGCAAACGGCACGCACGGCAATCGGTCTTTCCGCATCGCAAAGAAGCACTGCACTAATACGACCGTTAGCAGCATTATCCAAAACAAATTTTTCAGCCGCAGAATCAAGATAAGCCGCATCCTCACGTATATTAACTGTCATGCGTTTCACCGAATCAAGAAATGACGGATTAACCTTCTCAAGTCTTGGAATTATCTCATGACGAATAAAATTACGAGTATACGCCGTATCGTCGTTTGTGCTGTCAAATATATATTCTGCACCGATTTCGTTAAGATATCCGATAATATCACGTTTTGAAGCGTAAATCAGCGGACGGATGACCGATATACCTGAAATTTCACGAATCGGAGGTATACCGCAAAGTCCGTCAATTCCGCTTCCGCGGGTCAAGTTAAAAATTACTGTTTCTGCGTTGTCATCGGCATTATGAGCGGTAGCAATACAAGATAGACGCGAATCAGTCTTCACCGCTTTTACAAATGTATTATAGCGGAATTCACGTGCCGCTTCTTCAATTCCCTTTCCCTGCTCTTTAGCAACGGACGGAATATCAACTTTTTCAAGTGTAAAATCAATATTCAGATATTCGCATATCTTACGGCAAAATTCCGCATCACGGTCAGCTTCCTCGCCGCGTATGCCATGATGAACGTGCAGTGCACGAAGGTATAGCCCACGTTCATCGCACAGCTTTTTCATGAAATAAAGCAGGGCGGTTGAATCGGCACCGCCGGAAAAGCCGACAAGTACACCCGACTGCGCATCAAGCATAGAATATACATCAAGTGCTGAAAACAAATTCTTTTGATTCATAATATTTTAAATTAAGCCGGAGGCTCCGGAGTACCGTCGGACGCCATGGAGGTGAACTTTGTATACTGACCGAACCATCCCATTGGAACACGCTGTGTCGAGCCGTGACGGTTTTTCGCCACATGAACGTCCGCAATATTCTGCTTTTCCGGGTCGTTCTGATAGTAGTCACGGGAGAGGAACATGATAATGTCCGCATCCTGCTCGATAGCACCGGAGTCACGAAGGTCAGAGAGCATAGGCGCACTGTCTGCACCTTTTCTCGATTCGGGATTACGCGAGAGCTGTGCACAGCAGATAATCGGAACCATAAGCTCCTTTGCAAGAATCTTTAAGTTACGGGAAATATCACTGACCTCTTGAACTCGGTTGTCAATCTTTCTGTCAGACTGCATGAGCTGGAGATAGTCGATAACAACAAGTCCGAGGTTTTTAACCCGGCGAAGCTTCGATTTCATTGCCGTTGCGGTAATACCCGTGGTGTCGTCAATAAATATATCGCATTCGGTAAGATTTGCCGAAGCGTGTGCAATCTTTGTCCAGTCGTCGCTCGAAAGCTCTCCGGAACGAATATTGTGGCTGTCAACAAGAGCTTCACTCGAAAGCATACGCGAAACAAGCTGCTGTGCCGACATTTCGAGTGAGAATATACAAACAGCCTTTTTTGTATTTCTTGCAACATTTGTTGCAATATTAAGCGCAAACGAGGTCTTACCGACGCCGGGACGTGCGCCGACTATAATAAAGTCGCTTTTTCCCATACCGACAAGCACCTTATCAAGGTCGCCGAAGCCGGTTTCAACGCCGAGCGTTTCGGCGCGGTTCGTTTGAAGCTGATGCAGATGCTCAAAGGTCTGAACAAGCACCTCTTTAATGTGCGTAAAACCTTTCTGTTCGTTACCCTCGGCAATTGAGAATATCTTCTGTTCGGCATTTCCGATGATGTGCATGACCTCATCCTCGGCGCTGTATGCCGACTCGGAAATCTCCTCCGATGCTGCAATCAAACTGCGAAGCAAGCTCTTATCCTTTACGATTCTCGCATAATCCGCCACATTCGCCGCCGACGGAACAACGTCCGCAATCAGCTTTATGTAGGATTTGCTGTTCGCTTCATCATAAACGCCGCGATGTACAAGGGTATCAATGAGAGTGACAATATCAATATCCTTGTTTTTTAAATACATCTCCTGCATGGCGAGGTAAATTTCGGTGTGCTCCGAAACGTAAAAGTCCTCACTTTTCAGTATACCCACAACAAGGTCAATGCATTCCGGGTCAATCAGAATCGAACCGAGCACCGACTGCTCCGCTTCAACCGAAAACGGCAGTTTTCGTGAATAAAGCTTTTCTTCCATAATTATTTTTCTTCGCCGATAAGAACATTAATCTTACCGACAACCTCTGTGTGAAGCTTAACGTCAACCGTGTGTGTACCGAAGGTCTTGAGCGCATCATCGAGCAAAATCTTGCGCTTGTCAACAGTGATATCAGCCTGCTTCTGAAGCTCCTCGGCAATATCCTTTGACGTAACGGAGCCGTAAAGTCTGCCGTCAACACCCGCCTTGCCCTTGAATTTTACAATAATGCCCTCAAGCTTTGCGGCGGTATCCTTTGCATTCTGAAGCTCAACCTCTTTTTTGTGAGCCTCTGCCGCTTCACGTCCCTTTATTTCATTAAGTGCCTTGTTATCAGCGATAATTGCAAGTCCCTTCGGAATGAGGAAATTGCGCGCATATCCGTCGGATACATTGATAAGCTGACCTTTTTTACCCTGTGATTTTACGTCCTGTGTGAGTACTACTTTCATTTTATTATCTCCTGTAATTTAGTTTTTTGTCATATAATCATCAATTGCCTCTTTGAGGCTTGTAAGCGCCGCCGTCATCGAAACGTCGGAGAGGAATGCCCCTGCCGCTTCATAGTAACCGCCGCCGCCAATTTTTTCGAGTATCAGCTGTACGTTAATATTTCCTGCGGAACGTGCGGAAATGTGTACGCTGTTGTCAATCTGAACGAGTGCGAAGCTTGCCATAACTCCGTTTACGCCAAGCAGCTTGTCCGCGGCCTTTGCCGCAGCAATTCTGTCCGCCGAAGTTCCGTCGCTGTCGCTCATTGATATTGCAAACATCTGACGGTAAGTGATAACATTCATCGAGAATTTTGCTTCACGCATAAAATCATCGAGTCCCGTTTTAAAGAAATGCTGAACCTCGGTCGGATTTGCGCCCTCGCCTCGGAGATACAGTGCCACGCTGAACGTACGAACGCCGGTATTACGTGAGAACTGCTTGGTGTCAAGCAACATTCCGGCGTAAAGTACATCCGCTTCTTCACGGTGTAAGCTGCCAATAGTAAGTGCCTGCTCGAGCATTTCGGAAACAAGCTCACTTGCCGACGATGCCGACGGTTCAATATACGAAATAAGCGGTTCACGCTTAAATTCGCCTGTTTTTCTGTGATGGTCGATAATTGCAATCGACGCAACATTGTCTGCAATTTCCGGCGACTCAAACTGCACGGGGTTATTTACGTCAACAATGACAAGCAGTGTGTCAGAGTGAATCATATCCTGCCCCGTAATGCTGTCAACAAAAATGTCTGCATATTCGGGAAGCGGAGCAACACGGCTGACCGCACTCTTGATATTCGGGTCATCTCGGTCGACAACGATATTAGCCTTAACTCCGCAGAACATCGCAAGTCTTGCGATACCGACGCAGGCACCGATTGAGTCATAGTCCGGGTTACGGTGACCCATAATGAGCACATTATTCGCCTTCGCCATGCTGAGTGAGAGCTGATTTGCAATAACACGGGCACGCACCTTTGTACGCTTCTGAACAGTCTTTGTACGTCCGCCGTAGAATTCCGTGTTGTGAATATTCTTTACAACGACTTGGTCACCGCCGCGCTGAAGTGCAAGGTCAAGTGAGGCGTGAGCATCGTGGTCCTTGTCAGCAAGTGCACCGTTCACACGGGAAATACCGATTGAAACAGTAACCGGCATACTTCCCTCTCCTATACGAACCTCACGTATACGGTCGAGGATATCAAACTTTTTCTCAATGAACTCATCAAGATATCTCGCTTCAAAGAGGAATATAAATTTATCTCTCTCATACTCCTTGAGAATACCGCCAACAGAATCTGCCCATTCCTTGAGTATCGCCTCAACCTGAGCCGCCGCGGCACGGTATTTTTCCTGAACGAACTGCCGAAGCTCGTCAAGGTTATCTATCATTACATAAGCAATAATTGTTTCCTCGTCGGAAAGACGCTTTGCGAGCTGACGCATTTCGGTGCGTTCATTCCAAACAGTAATGACATAATTTTTGCCCTGCGCGGTAATCTTGTAGCCTTTTATACGGAAAACGCGGTCGTTTGATACAGCTTCAACGCCGTCCTGAAATTCCGTTTCCTCCGCCTGAGAGGTAGTATCGGAAAGTATACGGTCAATCGTTACATCAACAATGCTGTCAATATATTTTGCATACAGCACCTCACGCGGATTTGTCGCCTTGGTGAAAGCGTTGTTATACCAGATAATTTTTCCCGATTCGTCACAGATAACGACAGGCAGATAAAGCTTCAAAATAAAATCGAGCGTGACATTCCCAAGTATGGGCGATAGCTTTTCGTCATCAGCACCAACCATGCGGAAGCTAAAAAATTCATACAGCTTAAGGGCAATAAATTCCGCCGCAAAAAAGCATATCAGCATCACTGCGCCGACAGTCAGCGCACCAAGTGACGAAAGATGCATTATAAGTGCATATATAATAAAGAACAGCGATGCAATGACCAGTGTAATTACGACACGTACCGGGAGTCTGTGTGATTTTTGTTCGTGTTTGTTTTTCACCGGGAATCACTCCTTTCTGTTTTTCAAAAGATGCTTGCGCGCACGGTTTTCGCGTATAACAACAATAACGCCGAGCGCACACATAATCATAATCGGAACCTGGGGCATAATGAATAAGAACACAATACCAAGCACTAAAAGAACTGTTCTGAACGTGCTTCGGTGAGTTTTCAGCTTGAAGCCGAGAGCGATATCTCTGACGCCGCAGTAGAAGAATCCGGGCGAGAGAATCAGCACAAGATTCTGAAGCGCAATATATAAAACACTCATTTTGGTACCGTCCGGTGCCAAAAGAACGGATGCAATATAAGCCGCGATATAAACACCTACCGTAACACTGTCAATCTCAATTCGCCATGAAACATTTTCCTGTGACACTTCAACAGTTGGTCCGTCAGGAGTCATAACGGCTCTGACACGAACGCGAAGTCCCATCGGAAGTTTGTGAAGCATTCCGAACGCATTGGCGAGTAGTCTGGCAGCAAGAGTGGCAAGATATGCAAAGCCAATCATTATTGCAGCAAATGTGCCGATAAGAACTGCCTTTGTATAATATATCAGCGTGTCAATCATCTGCGGTGTAATCGACTGAAACGCCTCACCGCCCTCTTCCTTTAAAAGCTTTTGAATCTGTTCTGCCAAAGGGTCAAAAACCGAATCAATAAACGCAGATGCGGTTTCGATATTTACAGCACCGTATTCATCCGCAATAATGACAGCATACGATGATACAAACAACGCAAAGCAAAATATTGCCGCGCACGCAATTGAAGCGGTTCGTCCAAGTCCCATTCGCACAGTCACAAATATCGGCAATGCGAGCGCAAGCGGATAAAGTGCCGTAAATGCCGCCGGAAGCTCTCCAAAGAAAGCATATGCCCCGGCAAACGGGAGAAGATTCAACAAAAACACCAGCGCAAGCTTCGGCTTTGAAACGGAAAACTCAAGCGCAAGCAAAATATTCATAGCCGCCGCAACAAGTGCGGTAAGAGCTCCGGGCAGTCCGCCAACAAGCGAACTCATAAAAGGCAAAATACAGATTGCGGCAATAAAAGCAATTTGTGTCGGTACTGTGAGTTTTTTATTATTTTCCGGCTGCACAGTACCGGTCATTTCATTCTGGTCCTTATCCAAGATATACACCTTTCAGGCCCACATGGGCACAATACTCCATAATAATCTCATTATAATATTATATCACCTTTTTTTCAAGATGTAAATAGGAAACTGTAAACTTTAAGCAACTTTCGTACATATATTTCATATATTTACGTAATTTT
>JAZQXA010000028.1:0-2896 GCA_045632605.1 Candidatus Flemingiibacterium sp.
GAAGAACGATCGGACCCGCATCACATTCGGGAATGACGATATGTACGGTCGCACCCGTAACCTTGACACCTTTTTCCAGTGCGGCTTCATGCACGTGAAGACCGTAGAAGCCCTTTCCACAGAAGGAAGGGATGAGGGCAGGGTGAACATTCAGAATCCGGTTCGGGAAAGCTTCATATACCTGTTCGTCGAAAATTGTGAGGAATCCTGCCAGAACGACAAGGTCAATTTCTGCTGCCGTCATGGTATCGGCAAGCGCACGGGAGTATGCTGTGATGGAATCATATTCCTTACGCGGAAGAACAACGGAAGAAATTCCGTTGTTCGCCGCACGTTCCAGCGCATAAACGCCGGGCTTGGATGCGATTACAAGAGAAATCACGCCGTTTCCGAGCTCACCGCGCTTTTCAGCATCAATCAATGCCTGAAGATTGGTTCCACCGCCGGAAACGAGAACGGCAATTTTTATTTTTTCCATGATGTTTTCCTTATGCGAAGATAACGCCTTCGTCGGAAGCAACGGTTTCGCCAATGATGTAAGCATCTTCACCGTTTGCACGAAGAATTTCTACAGCACGGTCAGCGTCGTTCTTGTTAACGGTGATGCTCATACCGACACCCATGTTATAAGTGTTGAACATATCGCGTTCACATACGCCGCCTTCCTTTGCGATGAGGTCGAAAATCGGAAGAACACGTACAGCGGACTTTTCGATCTTTGCGGACATACCCTTCGGGAGGCTGCGCGGAATATTTTCATAGAAGCCGCCGCCGGTGATGTGGGAGATACCCTTGATCTTGATTTCATCCATCAGAGCGAGAACGGGCTTTACATAGATCTTGGTAGGAGTAAGAAGAACTTCACCGAGGGTCTTGCCGCCGAGTTCGGCTACCGGAACCTTGATGTCACGGTTTTCGATATCGAATACCTTACGTACGAGAGAGAAGCCGTTGGAGTGAACACCGCTGGAAGGAAGCGCGATGATTACGTCGCCTGCAGTGATGGTTTCCTTATCGATGATGTTGTCGCGATCTACGATACCGCATGCGTAACCTGCAAGGTCATATTCGTCTACCGGGTAGAAGCCGGGCATTTCTGCGGTTTCACCGCCGACGAGAGCACAGCCGCCCTGTACACAGCCTTCCGCAACACCGGCAACGATGGAAGCGATCTTTTCGGGATAATTCTTGCCGCATGCGATGTAGTCAAGGAAGATAACCGGCTTTGCACCAACGCAGATGATGTCGTTTACACACATTGCAACACAGTCGATACCAACCGTATCGTGCTTATCCATAAGGAAAGCGATACGAAGCTTGGTGCCGACACCGTCGGTACCGGAAACAAGCATCGGGTGACGGACATTGCACTGTTCCATAATCAGACCAAGGTCAAAAATGCCGCCGAATCCGCCGATTTTATCGCAGACACCGGGAATGGTGGTACGTGCGATGTGCTTCTTCATCAGTTCTACTGCAGTGTAGCCGGCAGTAATATCTACACCGGCATTCTTGTACGCTTCGCTGTAACTTTTCATGTTGTATCCTTTCTGTTTCTGGCAGAATTATATGTATTTTTTATTAGCAACTATCTAGTGAAAAACGCAGGGACATGTAATTTATGACAGCTCCTGCGTATTGTGTTTTTTACTTTAACTTTTCCTGGAGTGCAGCATCCTTTGCATATACCTTTTCCGCACCTGCAACTCTGGCATTGTCAAGTTTTTCTGCAAGAGCATCGTCGGAAAGAGCAATCATTTCACACGCAAGAAGAGCAGCATTGGCTGCGCCGTTCATTGCAACGGTTGCTACAGGAATACCGGTAGGCATCTGTACAGTAGAGAGAAGGGCATCGAGTCCATCCAGCATACCGCCGCGTACCGGGATACCGATTACGGGGAGCGTTGTGGATGCGGCACATACACCTGCAAGATGAGCCGCCATGCCTGCCGCTGCAATGATAACACCAAAACCGTTTGCACGTGCGCTCTTTACAAAAGACGCAACTGCTTCGGGCGTTCTGTGTGCGGACATAACATGAGCCTCGTAGGGAACACCATATTCGTCAAGAACAGCAAAAGCCTTCTCTACTACCGGAAGGTCGCTGTCACTGCCCATAATTACGGCAACTTTTTTCATTGTATTTACCAAACCTAACTCCGCCGTTTTTTGATGCAGAAGATATACGGCGGGGAAATCCATTCTGCATGTTTATTTACGAAAAAAGCACACAACTCCCCCTCGCTGAGAAGCTGCATGCCCAGACGGTCGACCCTCCGATTTTCACTCAGAAATATCGGAATACATCCGGGTACGTTTTTTTGAAATTCACGCCGGACTTCTGTTTTCTGCTTCACGCGGTTTATTCCGCCGGCATTTGCCTTCCGTCAGTCGCAGAAAATTGCTTGCTATAATTATACTAAATTTGCGTGATATCGTCAAGTATTTCGCAGACAAAAAATAAATCAGGCATATAATACTTTTTGATATTTTCGACAATTTTTATAGTTTCGATGTTTCGGCGAAAAGGTTGACAATATCCCGCACAGGTGATAAAATATTTCCAAAGAAAAAGCCGATTACATAAAATCGGATGAAAGGAAAAAACATATGTATTACAAAAGTGTGACCGGTCTGACAGACACCAGCCTCCGTCAGGCGCTCGCTGAATCTCTGGAAGGGAAAACACTCCGGAAAGTGCTGATCCTTCCTCCGGATTTCACCAGAATGTATTCCGGTGCCGGCAAGATCACTGCGATCTACTACGATATGCTCAAGGATTTCTGTGATGTGGATGTCATGCCCGCTCTCGGCACCCATGTTCCCATGACCGAAGAGGAATGCGAAACGTTTTTTGAAGGTGTTGTACCTTTCGAAAAACTGATTGTTCACAAAT
>JAZQXA010000029.1:0-10271 GCA_045632605.1 Candidatus Flemingiibacterium sp.
CTCCTCGCTACGCCTGCCGGATATATAGAATAGTGCCAAATCCGGCATAAAAACTAACTTTAAAACGGACGTATATTGAGAGGGTGACAGCTGACCCTTTTGCATTAACGAGCCGTTGGGTAGCGAAGCGGCGGCATGGGAGTGAATGACTGCCGGTGGCAGTCAGAGCCATGCCGTGACCGAGCCGCAGCGAGAACCGAGCGAAGGCGGAGGAGCCGGAGCGAGGAGGGTTCCCAACTTACTCTGTGGCTTTCGAAGCGAGTTCGAGCGTCCTGTGAAGCGATAGCGTCAAGTAAAGTTCTTTGCGGTGAGCTTTAACACATCTTCGATGTGTCATCAAGAAAGCGACCGTAATTCCCATACGCTTCGATTAGCATTCACCTCAAGAAAAGCGACCGTAATTCCCCTAACTACAACATAAAATAATCAATAAATTTGGAGGTACTACCCATGAAATTCAAGGATATGCCCTATGAGCGCGTTGATTTGGAAGCGCTCGGAAAAGAACTGGATGCTCTAACAGAAAAGGTTAAGAACGCAAAGGATGCGGACACTGTAATTGAAGTTGTCCGTGAGCAGGAGAAAATGAGCGTTCATGCACAGACGATGATTTCGCTTGTTCATGTTCGCAATTCGATTGACACACGCGACGAATTTTACGCGGCAGAAAAGGAGTTTTACGACACCAATCTGCCGGCATTTACAGAGCATTCGCAGAATTTTGCGCTTGCACTTTATGCGTCGCCTTTCCGTAAAGAGATTGAAAAGGTAGTCGGCGAGCTGATGTTTGTAAATCTTGAAATGTCACTTAAGACATTTTCGCCGGAGGTTATTGAGGAGCTTGGAATTGAAAATAAGCTCGTCAGCGAATATCAGAAGTTGGCTGCATCGGCGAAGATTGACTTTGACGGCAAAACGCTCACCATTCCGCAGCTTACACCATATAAGCAGCATCCCGACCGTGAGGTTCGTCATGCGGCTTACAAGGCGGAAAGCGGATTCTATATGTCCCATGCCGAGGAGCTTGACAGAATTTTCGATGAGCTTGTTAAGGTTCGTACAACAATCGCGAAGAAGCTTGGCTTCAAGAATTTCACCGAGCTTGCATATCTGCGCCGTACCCGTAACTGCTACAATCCCGAGATGGTTGCAAACTTCCGCCGTCAGGTTGTTGAGGAGCTTGTTCCGATAGTTGAGGAATTAAAGCGCCGTCAAGCAGAGCGCATTGGTATTGCATCCGAAGAAATGTTTATTTACGATGACCCGTTCAGCTTCAAGGAGGGTAACCCGAAGCCGATGGGCACTCCCGAGGACATTATGGCTGCCGCAAAGCAGATGTATGAGGAAATGTCGCCCGAAACAGCGGAGTTTATTAACTTTATGTACGACAATGAGCTTCTTGACCTCGTTGCAAAAGAGGGCAAGGCTGTTGGCGGTTACTGTACCGAATTCCCCGAATATAAGGCACCGTTCATCTTCTCAAACTTCAACGGAACATCCGGTGACGTTGATGTTCTCACTCACGAGGCAGGACATGCATTCGCGGCTTATACAACACGCAATTTTGAGTTTATGGACACCGCACAGCCGACAATGGAATCCTGCGAGTGCCATTCGATGTCGATGGAATTTTTTGCATGGAAATGGCTGAACCTTTTCTATGGTGATGACACAAGCAGAGCAAAGTATATGCATCTCGAATCTGCGCTTATCTTTATCCCGTACGGCTGTATGGTTGACCACTTCCAGCATATCGTTTACGATAACCCTGACCTCACTCCGGCACAGCGTCATGAAGAATGGCTCAAGCTCGAGGCAATTTATCGCCCGTATATGAAGTTTGACGATGTTGAATTTTATGGCAGCGGCCGCGGTTGGCAGCGTCAGCTCCATATTTATCATTATCCCTTCTACTACATTGACTACTGTCTTGCACAGACAGTTTCTCTCGAGTTCTGGAGTATGTCCCAGAAGGATTACGCCGATGCATGGGAGCGTTACTACAAGTTCGTCTGCGAGGGCGGAAAGAAAACCTTTGTCGGTCTTTGCGAAGTTGCCGATATCGAGGTTCCGTTCGTTGACGGTGCGCTCAAGGGTGTTGCCGCAACAGCCGTTGACTATCTGAAATAAGTACAAAAAAATCACCGCTTGATTTAAAAAGCGGTGATTTTTTCGTATAGTGAACAAATGTCAGCGCCCTGTCCCCTGAGGCAGTAATCGCAGCGGAACGCAGCCTCTTTAAATCACAGAAAAAGCTGTCCACAAACGTGAACAGCTTTGAAATGTTTATTTTGCGTGATATAATTTGTTTATCTGATAAGTTGGTTCGCAGGTGAGATTTATGCCGAGCTTTTTAAAGGTTTTGACGTCGATTTCGGAAAGGATAACAGAGGAATGAACCTCACAGCCTTTTAATTTGTCGAGTTGCTCGAGCGATTTTGCGGCGAGGGGGGATGTTGCCGCACAGATTGCAAGAACTATCAGAACCTCATCTGTGTGAAGACGGGGGTTGCGTCCGTGGAGATAATCCACCTTCAGGTGCTGTACCGGCTCGATTATTGACGGGGGGATGAGCTGTGCTTCATCCTCGATACCGGCTAATTTTTTGAGGGCGTTGAGAAGCATTGCCGCTGATGCGCCGAGCAGACTTGAAGTTTTTCCGGTGATGATAGTGCCGTCGGGAAGCTCAATGGCTGTGACGGGGTTTTCGGTTTGTTCGGCTTTTTCGTTTGCGGCGGTGACGACACGGCGGTTTGCCGTTGTGAGATTTGCCTGCTTCATTAAGATATCAAGCTTATGAACGATATTGCTTGAGCCCATATTCTCACGCTGGTCACAGAGGGCGGTGTAATAACGGCGGATGATTTCCTGCTTCGATGCTTCACGTACGATGCTGTCGTCGGAAATACAGTTGCCAACCATATTTACGCCCATATCCGTTGGGGATTTGTATGGGGATGCGCCGTATATTTTTTTGAAGGTTGCATCGACAACGGGGAAGATTTCGACATCTCTGTTATAGTTGACCGCAGTTTTTCCGTAGGCTTCGAGGTGGAAAGGGTCAATCATATTGATATCGTTAAGGTCGGCGGTCGCCGCTTCATATGCGATATTTACGGGGTGCTTTAAGGGAATATTCCAGATGGGGAAGGTTTCGAATTTTGCGTAGCCGGATTTTGTGCCGCGTTTATTTTCGTGATAAAGCTGGGAGAGGCATACTGCCATTTTTCCGCTTCCGGGACCGGGAGCTGTGACGATGACGAGCTGCTTTTCGGTTTCGACAAAATCGTTCTTTCCGTAGCCGTTATCGCTGACGATAGTTTCGACGTTAAAGGGATAACCTTCGATGGAATAGTGATGATAGACCTTCATGCCGATGCTCTCGAGCTTTTTTTCAAATTTGAGTGCATTCGGCTGTGCAGTGTATCTTGTTAACACAACACTGCCGACATAGAGCCCGACATTTGTGAAAGCGTCGATAAGGCGCAGAACATCCTGGTCATAGGTTATGCCGATGTTGCTGTTTATTTTGTTTTTTTCGATATCGTCGGAATTTATTGCGATGACGATTTCGGCGTCGTCCTTGAGCTGAAGCAGCATCTGGAGCTTACTGTCAGGACGGAAGCCGGGTAATACACGTGCCGCATGATAATCGTCGAAAAGCTTTCCGCCGAATTCGAGATAGAGCTTTCCGCCAAACTGTGAGATACGTTCGCGAATATGCTTTGACTGAAGCTCAAGATATTTGTCGTTGTCGAAACCTATCTTTGACATATAGAAGTCCCCCGTTTAACAAACTATTTCTATTATATCACAAATGAAACGGATTTTCAACAGAATTTTAAAAAAAATGCAAATTTCTGCTGTAAGAGGGACAAGCCTTGACATTGTACTGCATTTGTGCTATACTTTATTATAGGTAAATATGTGCTCATATGAGCTTAAACATACATGGAGTAAAAAATGGAACTTAAAAATTTAAACGGGCGCAAGGCGAGAATGCTCCTTGTTTACCCAGATTACACTGACCGCGACTGTTCGCGCCGTGTAAGCGGCGGAAACTACAGTGAGGGACTTGCATCAATTTCCGCTGTACTCAAAGAAGGCGGACATCATGTTGGTCTTTTGCATCTTTTAAATCTGCATACAGAGGAAGACTATAAGGCACGTCTTCGTGAAAAATCGGCGGACGGGGAATATGATATTATCGGCTTTTCAATTCGTACAACCGCATTCCCGGACTGTGTGGATTATATCAAGTGGACAAAGGAGCTCTACCCCAATGCTCTTATAAACTGCGGAAGCTATCACTGCACGCTCGTCCCCGATGAGGTTTTGGCTGTGGACGGCGTTGACTGTGTTTGCGTCGGCGACGGTGAATATGCAACGCTCGAGCTCTGTGACAAAATGTCGGCAGGCGAGGATTATACGGACGTTGAGAGCATTTACTTCAAAATGCCCGACGGAAGCATTAAGAAGAATCCCATCCGTCCGCTTTTTGCTGACCTTGACCGCATCCCGATTCCGGATTTTGACCTTTTTGACTACGATAATCTCGAATCGTCAAAGGTTGGTACCGCAATCGTTGTTGTCAGCCGCGGATGCTTCTATAACTGCACCTACTGCGGAAACGGTAACTTCCGAAAGGTGTATCCCAATAAGAAAATTTATGCGCGCTTCCGTTCGCCGGAAAATGCGATTCTTTATCTGAAAACGCTTCTTGAAAAGCATCCGCAGATAAAGTTTATCAATTTCCGCGACGCGATATTTAATATGTTCCCCGATTGGTTTGACAAGTTTATTGATATGTACACAAAGGAAATCCATCTGCCGTGTACGGGCAATATACGTTTCGATATTCTGACCGAGGAAACTGTTAAAAAGATGAAGGAAGCCGGCTTCTATACAATCGATATGGGACTCGAAAGCGGCGACCCCGAAATGCGCTTCAAATATCTGCGCCGCTATCAGACGGATGAAATGATTATCCGCTGCTCGGGATGGTTCCACAAGTACGGCATTGCACAGCTCACATATAACATAATCGGTCTGCCGTTTGAGGATATTCACCGTGCGCTCAAGACGATAAAGCTGAACGCCCGAATCAAGAGTGACCGCACGATTCCAAATATATTCTATCCGTATGAGGGAACGGCACTTTACGAAATATCAAAAGAAGCCGGATTTATTCCCGAGGGCGACCTTACAAAACGCCGTGTACCGCTTGTACAGCCGCAGTTCCCCGAGGAGCAGGTGCTATTTATCGAGGCATATTTCATGCATTTTGTTAAGCGCTACAAGCGAGCATATGCGATGCCCAAGTGGCTCGGTGAGCCGTACGAAAAATGGCTCGATAAGCGTGTTACGGGCAAGCACGTTCCTTATAAGTTGCTTGTTAAGCTGCACGACATCTATGCGGCAGGACGAAATAAGCTCAAGGATTTGCTCGTAAACCGTATGCCGAAGCTTTATGTGAAGCTTCGTATGCTCAAACACAAAAAGAGAGCTCAAACAAAGTAAGGAGATTAAAATGGCACATTATATAGACCAGGAAAAATGCATCTGCTGTGCGACCTGTGACGTTGAATGTCCGTTTCATGCGGTAGTAATAAGCGCAGAGGGAAAGTTCAGTATTGATGGGGAAAAATGCCGCGACTGCAAAAAATGCGCCGAGGCTTGCCCGATGGATGCGATTGAAAAAAGATAAAATGAAAAAAGTCCGCATTGAATGCGGACTTTTTTGTATGTTCATCTTATCTCAACGGTAACACGCTTGCCTACTGTGTTAGCTGCGGCTTTCATGACAAGACGGATGGATTTTGCAATCTTTCCGTGTCTGCCGATAACCTTGCCCATATCATCCTCGGCAACGTGAAGCTCGAGCAAAACGTCGTTACCCTCTACGGTTTCGATAACGTCAACCTTGTCGGGTTCATCGACGATAGCCTTTGCAATATCGGTGAGAACTTTTTTAAGCTCGACCATGTTTATCAGTCTGCCGAAGCTCAGTCAATAGCGCCGGACTTCTTGAGAAGAGCCTTAACGGTGTCGGTGGGCTGAGCGCCGTTAGCGATCCACTTCTTTGCCTTGTCAGCGTCGATCTTGATTTCAGCCGGCTCGGTCATAGGATTGTAGGTGCCGATAACTTCGATGAATCTGCCGTCACGGGGGTAACGGGAATCAGCAACCACTACGCGGTAGAAAGGGTTCTTCTTTGCGCCAAGTCTTGTAAGTCTGAGTTTAACTGCCATTTTAGAATTCCTCCAAAAAAATTATGTTTTTGTTTTTATTATATTTGAAACCCGTTAAAACGGGAATTTCATCATACCTTTTCGTCCGAAGCGTTTGCCGCCGGTCATGCTCGACAGCTTTTTCATCATCTGCTTCATCTGATCATACTGCTTTAAAAGACGGTTTACGTCCTCAACCTTCATGCCGGCGCCGTCTGCAATACGCTTCTTTCTTGAAGCATTGATGATGCTAGGATTATCTCGCTCCGCAGGCGTCATCGAAAGAATGATTGCCTCGGTTCTGTCGAGCTGACGCTCATCGAACTTTGCATCCTTAAGCGCATTTGCGTTAACGCCGGGAATCATTCCGACAAGCTGTTCGATTGAACCCATGCCGCGAACCTGCTTAAACTGCTCGAGAAAATCGGTAAGCGTGAAGGTCTGTTCACGCATCTTTCTTTCAAGTTCAAGAGCTTGCTTTTCGTCAAATGTCTGCTGCGCCTTTTCGATAAGCGAAAGTACGTCGCCCATGCCGAGTATACGGGAAGCCATTCTGTCGGGGAAGAACGGCTCAATCATATCAAGCTTTTCTCCCGTACCGACAAATTTTATCGGTTTTCCGGTGACGTGGCGAACGGAAAGTGCCGCACCGCCTCGTGTATCGCCGTCCATTTTTGTGAGAACAACACCCGTAATGTCGAGCAGTTCATTAAACGACTCTGCCACATTAACGGCATCCTGACCGGTCATTGCATCAACAACGAGCAGTATTTCTGCCGGCTCGACCGATGTCTTGATATCGCGAAGCTCGTTCATCAGCACCTCGTCGATGTGAAGAC
Source organism: Candidatus Flemingiibacterium sp. (assembly GCA_045632605.1). Classification (GTDB taxonomy): domain Bacteria; phylum Bacillota; class Clostridia; order Oscillospirales; family CAG-272; genus Flemingiibacterium. The sequence continues at coordinate 7,070 of JAZQXA010000029.1, forward strand.
GTCCGGCGGTATCGATAAATACCATATCGTGACCGTACTTCTTTGCGTGCTCAATTCCGGCTTTTGCAATTTCGACGGGACTAACCTTATCTCCCATCTGAAAGACGGGAATTTCAAGCTGTCCGCCAACAACCTCAAGCTGTTTTATTGCCGCCGGGCGATAAACGTCGCAGGCGACGAGAAGCGGGCGTTTGCCCTGCTTTTTGTACATTCCGGCAAGTTTTCCGGCGTGTGTGGTTTTACCTGCACCCTGAAGACCGACCATCATTATGACTGTCGGCGGACGCGAGGAGATGTTAAGCTTCGCTTGTGTGCCGCCCATGAGGGTGCACAGTTCTTCGTTTACTATCTTAACGACCTGCTGTGCCGGCATAAGGCTCTCTAAAACCTCTTCGCCGACCGCACGCTCGGTGACAGTTTTTATAAAATCCTTGACGACCTTATAGTTAACGTCGGCTTCGAGCAGTGCGAGCTTTACCTCACGCATACCAGCCTTAACGTCCGCTTCGGTGAGCTTTCCCTTGTTTTTGAACTTACCGAGCGCCGCGGTCATCTTGTCAACTAAACTTTGAAACATCAAAATCCTCCGTTTGGCTTTTCGTCAGATAGTGACTGTTTTTATCTTGCTTATAATATCGTCAAGCTCGTTTTTCTGTGTTTCGTCTGCACCGCCGCGAAGAGCTTCAAGACGAGGAATTATATCCTTAACTGTCTTTTCAATCTCTCGGAATTTTGCGGCAAGTCCGAGCTTTTCTTCATATTCGGTGAGCTGCACCTTCGCCTTATTTATGCTGTCGCGCACGCCCTGACGGGTGATTCCTGCGCCCTCGGCAATTTCGGCGAGCGAAAGATCTTCGTTATAATATAATTCTGCCGCTTCACGCCGGCTGTCGGAGAGAAGCTCGCCGTAAAAATCGAGCAAAAGTCCGATTTCAAGATCCTTTTCGTGCAGTGCCATTTCTGTAACCCCTTGACATAATATAAGGTGTTTCGATTGCTGTAAAGCAAATCGCTTTACAAGTATACCACCATTTTACGAATTTGTCAAGGGGTATTTTAAAATTTACCGAAAAACTTTCAAAATTCAACCGTAGGGCGAATTTCGCGAGCAGTCATCGCCTCATCGGTGATTGACAAAGTTGATATTGTGGTTTATAATTGACTTATAAGTATTACTGATAAATGGAGGCATTATGTACGATACATCGAATTTTGCTTCAAACATGAGAAAATACCGCAAAGCGGCAGGTCTTACGCAAACCGACCTTGCAAAAAAACTGTTTATTTCAACTCAAAGTATATCAAAATGGGAAACGGGACTTGCGTTCCCCGACCTCAAAAATCTCTGCCTGCTCACAAATGCGCTCTCTGTCACGATAGATGACCTTGTGCGTCGGAGCCGTGATGACGAGAATAATGCGCTGATTGCTATTGATGGCGGCGGTACAAAAACCGAGTTTCTCCTCTTTCTTGAAACCGGAGAGATTATCGAGCGTATCGTTTTGAAAGGCTCAAACCCAAACACATACGGGCTTGAAAATGCCGAAGCGACGCTTTGCGAGGGCATTGATGCCTTGCTTCGCACCTGCCCGACGGTAAACGCAATATATGCAGGAATTGCCGGATGCGGAATCCCTGAAAATCAGGCGGCGGTAACCTCATTTTTGCGCTTACAGTATGCGTCTGTTCCGTTCATTAAGGTACAGACCGATATACTCAATGTCATATATACTGCAGAAAGCACCGAAAACTGTATTGCCGCCGTCTGCGGAACAGGCTCGGCTGTTTATATGAAATCGGGAGAAAACTTTAAGCGCATCGGCGGCTGGGGATATCTTTTCGACAGCGGCGGAAGCGCATATGACATCGGACACGATGCTCTTGTTGCTGCACTTGCCGAGGGTGACGGAATTGATGACAAGACAATAATAACCGAGCTTATCGAAAATGAACTCGATGCGCCGGTGGCTGAAAAAATACCGCTTCTCTATTCAAAAGGCAACGAATATATTGCCTCATTTGCACGCTTTGTATTCGAGGCGAACGCCAAAGGCGACGAAGTGGCGGCGAAGATAATTTCCCGTACCACTGACCGTATCTCCGAGCTTATTAATCACGCAATAAGGCAGAGCGGCACCACAAACGTACTGCTCGCTGGAGGAATGATCGAGGCGCAGGCGGAAGTTCTGCTTCCTTTAATAAGGACGAAGCTAAATAAAAAAGCAACAATTTCACTTTCCGCTATGCCGCAGATACTCGGTGCGGCTATTTGTGCTGTCAAGACCTTTGCGAATTTTACACCCGAATTGCGAGGAAATTTGATTCTCGGATATACAGAGGTGTGTGAACAGAATAATCATTAATTTCGGGGGATATAACCAATGCTAAAAACAGAAATGAGAAACGAAAGAACCACGCATATCGACAAGATGTCAACACTTGACATGGTAAGCGTTATGGCAAAGGAAAATTACCGTGCAGTGGAAGCTGTTGAAGAAGCCCGTGAATCTATAGCAAAGGCTATTGACGGGATTTCTGAGAGAATGGCGAAGGGCGGCAGACTTTTCTTCATCGGTGCAGGTACCTCCGGCAGACTCGGAGTGCTGGATGCTGCGGAATGCCCTCCGACATTCGGAGTTGACCGTTCGCTTGTTCAGGGAATTATCGCCGGCGGTCCGGGCTGTATGTTCAATGCGGCGGAAAACGCCGAGGACAAGTACGAAAACGGTATTAACGACATCAAAGCCGTGAATATGAGCGAAAACGACACTCTCGTCGGAATCTCCGTTGCCGGCGGTGCGTCCTACGTTGTTGCGGCTCTTACTGAAGCAAAGTCAGTCGGCGCACTCACAATCTCTCTTTCAAGCAACAGCGGTACAGCTATCGAAGAAGTTGCCGACATCGCCATTGTCACCGACACCGGCGCAGAGGTTATCGCCGGTTCAACCCGTCTTAAAGCCGGATCTGCCCATAAAATGGTATTGAATATGCTCACAACCTGCACCATGATTAAAACCGGAAAAGTTTACGAAAACCTCATGATTAATCTCCGTCCAACCAATATAAAGCTCGAAGCGCGTGTAATTCGTATTGTTTGCTCTATTCTCGAATGTGATGAAGATACTGCCCGTGAACTTCTTGACAAGCACGGCTGGAACATCCGTGCGGCGGTTGAAGCGGTTAAGAATGGTAAGCGAAGCGT